>JAGXSL010000023.1 GCA_018333835.1 Lysobacteraceae bacterium | reverse complement strand
CCCCCTGCTGCGCCTCCGAGGTGCTGGCACCGAGGTGCGGGGCCAGCACCAGCTTCTTGCAGGTGCGCAACGGCGAGTCCTCCGGCAGCGGCTCGGTGGCGAAGGTGTCGAGGCCGGCACCGGCCAGATGACCGTCCTCGACCAGTTTCAAGAGCGCAGCCTCGTCAATCAGGCCGCCACGCGCTGCATTGATGAGGTAGGCGCCCTGCTTCATCTTGGCCAGCTTTTCGGCGCTAAGCAGGTTGGTGGTCTCTTTGGTGCGCGGGACATGCAGGCTGATGATGTCGGCCCAGGCCAGCAGGGCATCGAGCTCCATCAGCGGAACCGCCGTCTTGGCAGCGGCGTTCGGCGGCAGGAAGGGATCGAAGGCGGCGACCTCCATGCCGATGCCGCGCGCCTTGCGCGCCACCGTGCCGCCGATGCGGCCCAGGCCGATCACGCCGAGGCGCTTGCCCTCCAGCTCGAAACCGGTGAGGCCGCTCTTCGGCCACAGCCCGGCCTTCATGCCGGCATCGGCGGCCGGCACATGGCGGGCCAGCGCGAACAGCAGGGCCAGCGCCTGCTCGGCGGCGGCCAGGGTGTTGCCGTCCGGGGCATTCATCACCGCGATGCCGCGCTCGGTCGCCGCTTCCACATCGATGGTGTCGACACCGGCGCCGGCGCGACCGATCACGCGCAGTTGCGCGGCATGGACCAGGGCCTCGGCCGGCACCTTGGTGGCCGAGCGGACGAGCAGCACATCGACGTCGGCCAAGGCGCGCGACAGCGAGCCGGGGTCTTTGATGGCATCGGCGGTCTGCACCGACCAGCCGGCTTCGCGGAATAAGGTCAGGCCGTCTTCGTGGATACCGTCGCAGGCGAGAACGCGCATGGAACACTCCGTGGGTGGGGGAAACGTCGGGAACAGGTGCGGCGGCCAGAACGGCCAGCGCGGGAGGGGATCGACGGAAAACCCACGGGAGACGCTCCACCGCGACGGCGCAAGGGCAACAACAGGGCGGTGGCGGATTGACGGTGGAAGGGCCGGTGGAAAGGCCATTGCACGGTCAGGAGACGGGGCGTCATACGCATGGGAGTCCTGAACAGCCCGTCCAAACTACGGCAGCTTGCCTCCACTTGGGAAGCCCGCAAACAACGAAGCCGCCCCTGGGCGGCCTCGTTGGGCATTGCCTTGCGCGAGCTTCAGTCGCGGGCGGGCGACCACTCGAAGCTGAAAGCCAGCTCGCGGCCACGCTGGAACTCGCGAAGCACGCCGTCGCCCTGCATGAAACGGACTTCGGGATCGAGCAGGTTGCGCAGGCGCATCCGCGCCGACCAATCTTGGGCGAACTGCCAGCGCCAGTTGAAGTCGAGCGAATTGGCCGGCTGCTCGTAGACGTCCGGCTGGGTATCGACACCGACCTGGACGATGCGCTCACCGCTGCGGTTGAAGGACAGGGCAAGGTCGTGCACACCGTCAGGGTCGTTGTAACCGACCTGCAGGTTGATGACATACGGCGACTGGCCCTCGAGCGGGCGGCTGAGGCTGGTGTTGAAACCCGAGCGTGCCGGGTCGAGGCGGATCTCGGATTCGATCCAGGCGTAGTTGGCGGCCACGAACCAGTCGGAAAGATCGACCGCGTCGCCGAACCAGTCATTGGCGAAACCGAGGCGGTGGAACACGTCGATCTCGACGCCCTGGTTGGTCGCCGAATCGGCGTTGGCGTAGGTCAGGATCAGTGAGCCCGAGCCGGGGAAAAGCTGCTTTTCAATCGGATTGTCGAACTGCTTGCGGAACAGCGCCACCGACAGCGATTCATCGGCCGAGAAATAGCGCTCCCAGCGCAGGTCCATGTTGGTGATCGTGGCCGTGACCAAGTTCGGGTTGCCGACCGTGATGATGTCGAGGATCGGGTCAAGGAAAGGCGCCGGGCTGAGTTCGCGGAAATCCGGCCGCGACAGGGTGCGGCTCCAAGCCAGACGGAACTGCTGCTCGTCATTGATCATCCAGGTGGCACCGACCGCCGGCAGCAGGTCGACTTCGTCGATGCGGGCCTCGACCGGCGGCCGGACGCCCTGGATGTCGAAGGTGGAAACTCCCTGGTCGTTGGCTTCGCGGCGAACACCCAGGTTGATCCGGTAGCGGTCGTTGAAGGTGATGTCGGTGCTGAGAGCGATGTAGTCGATCCGCTGGTCGGCCACGTAGTTGTCGGTCGACTGGGTGTTTTCCTCGAGCGTGAACCCGGTCGGGCCGATGTTGGCCGGCACCAGCATGTCACCGAGGCTTGGCAGGCCGAGCACAGCCATGGGCACCAGGTTGGCATTGAAACGGTAGCGCCGCAGGTAGGAGTCGCGCTCACGCTCACTGCGGCCGGCATTCACCTCGAAGGTGCCGAAGATGTTGCCGTCGGCCAGCGCGAACGGCGCCATGAAGCCGGTGTCGAGCGAGCGCACATCGTCGTCGAGATTGGCCCAGCTCTGCTCGTTGTCGCGGAAGCTGCGGCCACCCCGCGCATCGAGGTTGAAGCCGTACTCGCGCTGATTGGGCGCGAAGCGGCGGGCGAAAGCATCGGTGTACTGCCACTCGAAATCGGCCATCTCGCCGAACCAGGGCAGCCGGTGACTGCCGGCCAACTGGTGCGAGCGCAGGCTGTTCTCGACCCATTCGAGGCGGTAGCTCTGCAGGAACTGGGCGTCGTTGAGACCGGTGGTTTCGCGGGCTTCGTCCTCGGTCTGGCGGAGCAGCATCGAGGTCAGGCTGAGGCGGTGGTCGGAGCCGAGTTCGAGGCCGAGCACGGTGAAGGCCGAAACGTCGATCTCGCGGGTCGTGCTGCGCAGGTCGAGGTCGCTGAACACGGCGAGACCGGCCTGGCTGGCCTGGAACACCCGGCGTTCCTCCTCGCGGCTCTCCCAGCCCTGCGAGTAACGCACGGCCCCCATCACGCCGAGACGGACCTCGTCGTTGATCTCGAAACGCTGGCCGGCCGACATCGAGGCACCGAGATCGGGGCCGATCGTCTGCGGGAAGGTGTTGTAGCGGCCGTTGGCGGCAACCCGCTCACCCACGGCCTCGATCTGGGCCGGGGTGAAACCGTCCGGATTGGCGAAGCTGCGGCCGGCGAAGATGCCACCGGCGCGGCGCAGGGCGTCGAGGGTCGGATCGGGCGCGCGGGTGCCATCATCACGACCGGTCCAGTCGGCGCTGCCGCCACCGTAACGCAGGCCGTCCTCGAAGGTCGTGCCCTGATTGCCGCCAACGGTGGCCGAGACGCGGAAGAAAGGCTGCAGCGGCACCGAGCGGGTGCGCAACTGGATGGTGCCGCCGCCGAACTCGCCCGGCATGTCGGCGGTGTAGGTCTTCTGCACGACCACGCCTTCCAGCACATCGGTCGGAAACAGGTCGAGCGGCACCACGCGGCGGGTCGGGTCCGGCGAAGGGATGGTGGCACCGTTGAGCAGCACCGAGGAATAGCGCTCGCCCAGGCCACGCACGTAGATGAAGCGGTTGTTGACCAGTGTCAGGCCGGTCACGCGGCGCAGGGCCACGGCGGCGTCGGTGTCGCCGGCACGGGCAATCTGCTCGATCGAGAGGGTGTCGTCGACCGACACCGACATACGCTCCAGATCGACATAAGCGGCCTGATCGTCGAGGCGCATGGCCTCGCCCTGCACTTCGACGGCGTCGAGGCGGGCCTCAGGACGTGCTGCGGCCTGCGTCGGATCGGTGACGGCCTCGGCCTGGTTGAGATCGACCGTGCGGGTGCCGGTGCGCGAGCTGCGCAGGGTGTAGACCGGGGCACGGCCGGGCACCAGTTGCACGGCGATCTGCACCTGCTCGTCGGCGGCAAGGTCGAGCGGCACCTCGAAGCGCCGCTCGCCGTCACGGATCTCGACGGTCTGCGGCCCGACCGTGGCCGCGCCACCGACCACGCCCTGGGCCGTGGTGACGCCGAGCAGGCGGGCACCCAGACGGGCCTCGACGCCCGCCGCCGGCTGGCCGGCACGCCAGACGTAGATCCACACCGCTGCCGCACCACGCGGCTGGGCCTGCACCACCGCACCGGTGGCGGGCGACTGGGCGGCGACGGGGGAAAGAGCCAGCTTGACGGCGATCGCGAGGCTGGACAGGGCGATGGCGGCGGAACGCTTCATGGGAATGGCCGGCGGCGAGGACCGGCGCATTCTGTGGCAGCCGTGTTACGGAGCGATGGCAGTGACGCCGCCCTGTCACAGTCGTGAACGCGGCGTCATCGCCAGAGCGGCTCAGTGCGCGTGGTGGGCATGCTCGCCGTGGCCGGCCTCGACCGCACCGGCCGGCGCCTGGGCCAGGACCGCGAACTCGACCACCAGTTCGGCGCCGCTCTCGAAGACCAGGGTGACGGGAATGCGCTCGCCCTCGGCCCAGGAGCGGCTCACCTCGAAGAACATCAGGTGCTTGCCACCGGGGGCCAGCCGGGCGCTGCCGTCCACCGGCAGTTCGAGGCCGCCTTCGAGCGGGCGCATCTGCATCACCCCGTCGACCGACTCGATGGTGTGGATCTCGACCCGGCCGACACCCTCGGCGCGGGCGGCGACAAACCGCTCGGGTGCGGTGCCGTGGTTCATCAGCAGGCCGTAGCCGGCGGCCACCGTGGCCCCCGGCGCCAGTGGCCGGGTCCAAGCCTCGTGGACCATCAGGCCGGTGTGGGCGACGTCCGCGACCGGTGTGGCCGGAGCTGGCGGCGGCGCGGGCGTGGCCGGGGCGGCCGGAGCCTCGGGCGCGGCCGGAGCCTCGGGCGCGGCCGGAGCCTCGGCGGCGGGCTGGCAGGCGGCAAGACCGAGGGCAAGGGCGGAAACGAGCAGGGTACGCGAGGACATGGGTGGATACCTTGGCGGGATGAGAAAGGCAGGGCGGGGTCGTCCGTGCCGCGATCAAGTGTAGTCGAGCCGCTGGGCCTTGCCGGAAAACACCCGGTAGACGAAGACCGTGTAGATGACGATCACCGGGATCACCACGCAAGCACCGACGAAAATGATCATCAAGGACTCGGGCGAGGCCGCGGCCTGCCAGATGCTGATCTCATCGACCACCAGATAGGGAAACAGGCTGTAGGCCAGGCCATAGAAGGCCAGCAACAGGATGCCCACGGTGCCGCCGAAGGGCACCCAGGCCCCGTACTCGTTGCCCTCGGCCAGCCGCTTGGGCAGCCGGCGCAGACTGCGATCGACGATGAAGAACAGCACCGCCGTGGCGATCGGGATCGGTGCCAGCAGCACCAGCCAAGGCAGGGAGAACCAGCGGTCGAAGATGCGTTCGGAAAGCAGGGGCGTGGCCAGCGAGATCGCGGCAATGCCGAGGGCGGTCAACCACAGGCTGTTGCGCGCCCAGCGCACCGCACGCTGCTGCAAGGCACCCTCGCCCTTGATGATGAGCCAGCCGGCACCGAGCAGGCAGTAACCGGCCACCAGGCAGACCGCGATCAGGGCGGCGAAGGCCACCGCACCGGGGCTGCGCTCGAAGCCCATCACCATCAGCCCCAGCATGTAGCCCTGCACCAGAGCGGCGATCAGCGATCCAGCGAAGAAGGCCCGGTTCCAGGTCTGCTTGTGCTGGGCCTTGGCTTTGACCCGGAACTCGAAAGCCACGCCGCGCAGGATCAGGCCGAACAGCATCAGTGCGATCGGCAGGTAGAGTGCGCCCAGGATGACGCCGTGGGCGATCGGAAAAGCCACCAGCAGGATGCCGACACCCAGCACCAGCCAGGTTTCGTTGGCGTCCCAGAACGGCCCGATCGAGGCGACCATGATGTCTTTCTCGTCCTCCGGCACCCCGCGCATCAGGATGCCCACCCCCAGGTCGTAGCCGTCGAGCACCACGTAGGCCAACATCGACAGGCCCATCACCACGAGGAAGGCGATCGGCAACCAGCCGGCCGGCGTGGCGAGATCGGGTGCGCCGGGCCAAGCAGCGGCGCTGCTGGCGGCCACCGAAGCGGCCGCCACGATGCTGGCATCCAGACCCATTTCAGCCCTCCTGCCGGCTGAGCGCCGGATCGGCGAAGGGCACCGCGCCGGGACCTTCGGCGCTTGCCGTTTCCGGACGCTGCCCGGCCTTGCCGGCCATGTAGAAGATCACCTTCAGGTAGGCGACCAGCAGCACCAAATAGACCAGCAGGTAACCGATCAAGGTGATCAGGATCGACGGTGCCGGCACCACACCCCCTGCATCGACGGTCAGCAGCACGTCCTGCACCAGCCAGGGCTGGCGACCGATCTCGGTGGTGTACCAGCCGGCCATCACCGCGACCCAGCCGGAGAAGCTCATCCATGCCAGGGTCTTGGCCAGCAGCGGCGTGGGGGTGCCGTGCCGCTTGAGCCGCCACGCCCCCCAGAAGCCCACCACCAGCATCAGCATGCCGATGCCGACCATGATGCGGAACGCAAAGAACACCGGCGCCACCGGCGGATGCACACCCTCGAACTCGTTGAGGCCTTTGAGTTCGCCGTCCATCTCGTGGGTGAGGATGATCGAGGCAAGGTAGGGGATCTGGATGGGGAAATGCGTGGTGCGCTCCTCCTCGTCGGGGAAACCGAACAACACCAGCGGCACGCCACGGTCGGTTTCCCAGATCGCCTCGATGGCGGCGATCTTGGCCGGCTGGTACTTCAGCGTGTTGAGACCATGCAGGTCGCCGATGACGATCTGCAACGGGATCAACAAAGCACCGAGGTAGACACCGGTACGCATCGCCGAAAGGACCGCGGGTGCGCGGTCGCCGCGCAACCAACGCCAGGCCGAGAGGCCTGCGATCAGGAAGGACACCGTCAGGAACGAGGCCACCATCATGTGACTGAAGCGATAGGGCATCGACGGGTTGAAGATGATCGCCATCCAGTCGGTGGCATGCGCCACGCCGTCACGCATCTCGAATCCCACCGGCGTGTGCATCCAGGAGTTCAGCACCAGGATCCAGAACGCCGACATCGAGGTACCGATGGCCACCAGCAGGGTGGCTAGGGTGTGGATGCGGTTGCTGACCCGGCGGAAGCCGAACAGCATGACGGCGAGGAAGGTGGCTTCGAGGAAGAATGCCGTCATGATCTCGTAGGCAAGGAGCGGTCCGGCGATGTTGCCGACGGTGTTCATGAAGCCCGGCCAGTTGGTACCGAACTGGAAGCTCATGACCACGCCACTGACCACGCCGAGCGCGAAGCTGAGCGCGAACACCTTGACCCAGAAGCCGTAGGCCTCCATCCACTTCATGTCACCGGTCTTGTTGAAGCGCCATTTGAAGAACAGCAGCACCCAGGCCAAACCGATGGTGATGGTCGGGAACAGGATGTGGAAACTGATGTTGGCGGCGAACTGGATGCGCGCCAGCAGGATCGGATCGAGACTCTCAAACATGGCCTTTGCCTCCCATGAAACGGTCGCGGGCATCGAGCAACTTGCCCACCTTCTGGCCAAGCCGCATCAGCTCGACCAGACGTTCGCGATCCATCGCCCGGACCTCTTCGAACCAACCCGTGGCAAGTTCGATCAGGTCATGCATCTCGCGCATCCGCGCCTGTGCGTGCTGGTCGGCGGGATCAGCAACCGGCTCCAGCAGGGCATCGCGCAGCATCGAGAGCGTGGGATCGACCTCGCGTTTTCGGCGTTCCTCGGCGAGGGTCTGGAAGATCGCCCAGACGTCCTCGGGGGCCGAGAAATACTCGCGGCGGTCGCCGGGCAGGTGTTGCAACCTCACCAGCCGCCAGCTCTGCAGCTCTTTCAGGCCCATGCTGACGTTGGAACGCGAGAAGGCCAGCGCCTCGGCGATCTCGTCGGCGTTCAGCGGCCGCGGCGAGACGAACAGCAGGGCGTAGATCTGCCCGACCGTGCGGTTGATGCCCCAGCGGCTGCCCATCTCACCGAAGTGCAGGACAAAGCGTTGGACCAGGGGGGTGAGCATGGGAGTTCTGTTCTTTCAGGATTTCCTGAAAGTCTAGGCATTGGCGGTCTGCGCAGAGTGAACGTGCGCGAAATCAAACGCTGCGAGCCGCCAGAGCGTAGAATACTGCCCCCCGCCGCGGAAGCCCCCATGCGCCCGACCCCCCGGACCGCCCTGCTCCTCGCCCTCGCGACCAGCCTGCTGTTGCCCGCCACCCAAGCGCGAACGCCCCAGCCGCCGGCCGCCTGCCTCGATTTCGACGCCCATGCCAACGCCGCCTGGCGTCAGGCCCATCCGCTGCCGGCCGATGGCAGTGTGCTGAGCCGGCTCGGTCAGTTCGAGGCTCAGGCCAACGAGCAGCGCCGCCGGCTGCTGGCCGAGGTGGTGGCCAACCCTCGCGATGAACCCGAGCGCCTGTTGGCGGCGTTCTGGGCGGCCGGCACCAGCCCGGACCGGCTTGATGGCGGTTCGGCAGCGGCACTGGTGCAGGCGCTGGCTCCGCTGCAGAGCCTGCGTCGCCCGCGCGATCTGCCACGGACTCTGGCGCAGTTCCATGCCTTGGGCCTGGCACCGTTGTTCGAGTTCACCCGGCTGGACGGTGGCCGCGGCGCGCTGGCCGTTGTGCCGGCACCCCTGGGCTTGGGTGACCCGGCCTTCTACTTGCGTCCGGAACCGGAACTGCGCGCCCTGCTCGACCGCTACCGCGCCCATCTGCAAGCCCTGCTGCAGGCCTCCGGTCTGGGCGAGGCCGAAGCCGCAAACGCAGCCGCGACGGTGGTGCAGATCGAGACCGAACTGGCCCAGGCTCTCGCCACGCCGGACAGTGCCGCGCCGCAGACCCAGCGCCCGCGCGAGCTGGACCGCCGTTTCCCCGGCCTCGGCGTGAGCGTTGTGCTCGACGCGCTCGACGCCGACACCCGCGAACTGGCGGTCCTCAATACGGACTATTTCACCCGTCTCGCCCAACTTGCCTCCAGTGCGAGTCCGGAGCGCCTGCATGCCCTGCTGCGTGCCCGCGCCCTGCTGCGTCTGGCTCCGGCGCTGGCAACGCCTCTGCGCAGCGCCCATGCCGAGTTCGAGGGCCTTGTGCTGCGCGGCCTCACCAGCCCGCCCGACACCGAAACCCTGCTCGCCGAGACGATGCGCCGGCAATTGCCCGGCCTACTGGACGAAGTGGCCAACGCCCGTCTCGTCGACACTGCCCTGCGCCGCCGCGCCGAGACCGTGGTGCGCGAGGTGCAGGCGGTGGCCGCCGGCCACGATCCGCGTTTTGCCGAGGTGGTGATCGACCTCGCCGGCAGCGCCACACCGGCCACCGACTGGAGTGGCTTGCGCTTCGCTGCCGACGATCCCGCCGGCAACCTGCTGCGTCTCGCACGCTGGCATCAGGACCGGGTGCTGCAAGGCCAGACCTCGTTGCTCTCGCCCTTCCCGGCCCTGCGCCCGTCACTGCAGTTCGACCCGGCAAGCCGACGGCTTGCCATCAGTGCTGCCGCCCTTGCTCCGCCCCTGCTCGGCGCCACACCGGGTGCGGCCGATTACGGTGCCCTCGGTGCTCTGGTCGGTCACGAGTTGAGCAAAGCCGTCGATGCCGGCGAGCGCGGCAATGGGCTCATCAACCTCTTCAACGGCTTCGAGGCCGTGCCCGGCCTGCGTGTCGATGGCCGGCGCACGCTGGCGATGAACCGCGCCGACCTGGCCGGCCTGAGTTTCGCCTGGACGGCCTTCAACAAGGCCCAAACCGCCGCCGACACCGCCGCGAAGCGTGATTTCTTCCTGGCCTGGGCCGGGCTCTGGGCGCAGCACGGAAACCCGGCCGCGTTGCGCGTGCAAGCGCAGCAGAGCGTAGCCGCCCCGCCACGCTGGCGGGTCAACGGACCGCTGTCGCAACTGCCGGGCTTCGCCGAAACCTTCGGCTGCCGCTCCGGTCAGCCGATGCACGCGGCCCGGCCGATCACGGTATGGCATTGATGGCCCTGGTGCCCGGCCAGCGCTGGTTCTCCTCGGCCGAACCGGAACTCGGCCTCGGCACGGTGCTGCGGCTTGCCGGTCGTAGCGTGCAACTGGTGTTCACCGCCAGCGGCACCGTGCGTCAGTACGCGCTGGAAGGTGCGCCGCTGGTGCGGGCGGTGTTCCGCAACGGCGACCGCGTGCGTGTCGATGGCCGCGAACTTGTGATCGACAGCGTCGAGGACCGCGCCGGGCTGGTCTGGTACCACGCCGGCAACGATGCCTTCATGGAAGGCCAGCTCGATGCCGAACAACCGATCTCGCAAGCCGACCAGCGGCTCAGCGCCGGCCGGGTCGACCGCAATCGTATGTTTGAACGCCGCCTGCGGGCGCTGGAAATGCGCGCCCGTGCCCGCCGCAGCCCGGCCTGGGGCCTGCTCGGTGCTCGCATCGAGCTGGTGCCGCACCAATTGCGTGTCGTCGAGACTGCCGCCGCGCGGCGCAGCCCGCGCCTGCTGCTGGCCGACGAAGTGGGTCTGGGCAAGACCATCGAGGCCTGCGCCATCGCTGCGCAGCAGATCGCCAGTGGCCGTGCCCGGCGCGTGCTGGTGCTGACGCCGGAAAGCCTCGTCAACCAGTGGTTCGTCGAGTTGCTGCGCCGCTTCAACCTGCCCTTCGCCATCTACGACGAGGAGCGCTGTGAAGCCCTCGAGATGGGCGATCCGGAACGCAATCCCTTCGAGGACGAGCAGCGGGTGCTGGCCTCGATGGACTGGCTCTCCGGCAGCACCAAGCGCATGAAGCAACTCATCGCCGCCGGCTGGGATCTGCTGCTGGTCGATGAAGCCCACCACCTCATCTGGACACCGGAGTTCGAAAGCCCCGGTTACACCCTGGTGGAGGCCCTGGCCCGCCGCACTCCGGGCCTGCTGCTGCTCACCGCCACACCCGAGCAACTCGGCCGAGGTGGTCACTTCGCCCGTCTGCGCCTGCTCGATCCGGCCCGTTACACCGACCTGCCGGGCTTCCTCGCCGAGTCGGAACGTTTTGTCGCGCTGTCCGCCTTGGCCGAGCGTCTGGAATCCGGCGCCCTGAGCAGCGGCGACCGCACTGTGCTGGCCGAACTGTTCACCGGCGAGACCGCGGGCCTCGCGGCCACGCTGACCGCCATCGAGCAGGGCGACAGCGCAGCCCGCGAGTCCCTGCTCGATGCGCTGGTCGATCGCCACGGCACCGGCCGGGTGATGGTGCGCAACCGGCGTGCGGCGGTGGGTGGCTTTCCGAAACGTATCGCTCACATCAGCCTGCTCGCAGCCGGCGAGGATGCCGCCCTGCTCGGCCGCCTGCGCGCCGAGTTCGCCTTCGAGGTCGGTGATCTCGACGAAGAGCCCACCCACGACTATGCGCAGGACCCGCGCCTGGATTGGCTGCTCGCCACGCTCGATGCGCCGGCTACCGGAAAGGCCCTGGTGCTGTGCCGCTCGCGGGCCAAGGTGCAGGCCATCGAGGAAGCCCTGCGCCTGCGCTCAGGGCTCGCGGTGGCGCGCTTCCACGAGGACATGAACCTGCTGCAGCGCGACCGCAACGCCGCCTATTTCGCCGACCCCGAGGGCGCGCGCGTGCTGATCGCCTCGGAAGTTGGCGCCGAGGGGCGCAACTTCCAGTTCGCCCAGCACCTCGTGCTCTGGGACCTGCCCCTGCACCCGGACATGCTGGAACAGCGGATCGGCCGCCTCGACCGGATCGGCCAGCCGGGCGATGTGCAGATCCACGCCGCCGCGGTTGCCGGCAGCGCGCAGGAGGTGCTGCTGCGCTGGTACCACGAAGGCATGGACGCCTTCCGCAGCGTCGTGCCGGACGGCCGCGAGCTGCTGCGTCGCCACGTCGATGAACTGGTCGCTCTCGGCGAGGCCGATCCGACCGGGCGCGAGGCCGCGCTCGAAGCCTTGCTCGAGGCCACCCGCCGCGACCATGCCGAACTGTCGGCGCAGATCACCGCCGGCCGCGACCGCCTGCTCGAACGTGCCAGCCAGCGCGCCAACGGCGACCGCCTGCACGCCGCGCTGCTCGCCGACGACGCCGACCACGCGGCCCACGAGGACCTGCTCGCCCTGCTCGAGGCCTTCGGCATCGAGAACGAAGCCCTCGGGGGTGGCCGCCTGCTGCTCGATCCCGAGCACGTCACCGTAGACGGTTTTGAGGAATTGAAAGGCGGCCCGCGCGAGGCCAGCAGCGACCGCCGGGTGGCTCTGGCGCGCGACGATCTGCTCTATCTGCGCGCCGACCATCCGATGGTGCTTTCGGCGCTTGATCTGCTGCTCTCCTCCGAGGCCGGCAATGCCTGCCTGCTGGTCGACGAGACCCTGCCACCGCGGACGGCGCTGCTGGAGGCGGTCTACGTGCTCGAATGCATCGCCGATGCCCGGCTCGATGTGGCGCGCTTCCTGCCGCCCACCCCGCTGCGTGCCGTGGTCGACAGCCGGCTGCAACGCCGCGACGATTTCGTGCCGGATGCCGACTCGCGGGCACGGGCGGACGATCGACCCTTCGATCTCACGCCCCTGCGCAAGGTGTTGGGCCGACTGGTCTCGCCGATGCTCGGTGCCTGCGAGACCGCCGTGCGCCGCGAGGCCGCCAACCAGGTGGCGGCGGCGGTCGAGACCGCCAGCGCCCAGCTGGACACTGAGATCGAGCGGCTCTTGGCGCTGGCGCGGGTCAATCCGGCGGTCAGCGAAGCCGAGGTCCAGACCCTGCGCGAGGAGCGCGAGGCCCTGCTGGTGGCCTTGCCCGGGGCGCGGCCGCGCTTGGACGCGGTGCGCCTGATCACCTCGGCGGATTTCCTTTTGCTGCGCCGCTGAAGCCGGTCTTCAGCGGATCACGCGGGGGCCGCGCCGCCCGAACGGCGGCCGGCCCTGCCAGTAACGGATCATCAGCCAGCCGCCCAGCATGCCGCCGAGGTGGGCGAAATGGGCGATGCCGCCCGCGCCGCTCAGGCCCATGAACAAGGCGAGTCCGCCGAAGATCAGCACCAGGTACTTGGCCTTGATCGGCACCGGCGGGATCAGCAGCATCAGCCGCTGGTTCGGGAACAGCAGGCCATAGGCCAGCAAGAGACCGTAGGTGAGGCCCGAGATGCCGATGGTCGGGCCGGGGCGGAACACGCCGGCCATGCCGAGCAGCAGCTGGGTGAGGGCGGCGGCGACCACGCAGGCGATGGCGAAATGCACGAAACGCCGCGCCCCCCAGGTCGATTCGATCACCGACCCGAACAACCACAGCGCCAGGCCATTGAAGAACAGGTGCACGAAATCGCCGTGCAAGGCGGCGTAGCTCAGCAGCTGCCAGGGCAGGAAGGCACTGCCACCCGTCACCTCGGCACCCACCGGCCAGAGCGCGAACCAGCGCAACAGGGCATCGCCCATGAACAACTGCAACAGGAATCCGCCACTGATGATCCAGAGCAGGGCCAGGGTGACGGGCGGCAGACGCGGCATGGGCGATCGGAACGACAAGAAGACAGGTTCTGATGATAACGGCAGACCGGCCGGCCCGCCGGAACCCCGGGACTTTCACCCATCGCGCTACGATAGCCACCGAGGAGAACCCCCATGCAGAACTTCGAACAGATCCGCAGCCACGTCCAGTCGCGCTACCGGACCACCACCCACGAGCCCTACGTGCTCTGCGCCGAGCTCTCGCTGGACGCCGGCCGCCGCCACCAGAACGTTTTCCTGGCCGAACTGGAAGGCGATGACGGCCGCCGCTACCTGCGTGCCAGCACGATCATCGCGCCGATCACCGGCATCGATGCGCGACGTATGCTGGCTCTGAACTGGCAATCGCGGGTCGGCTGGCTGGCCATCGGCGAACTCGATGGCGTGCCCTGGCTGCAACTCTGCGAGAACCGCCCCTACGCCTCGCTCGACGCCGCCGAGGTCGATCGCCTCGTGCTCGAGATCGGCGGTCAAGGCGATCGCCTTGAACGCCTGCTTTCGGCCGGCGGCGACCTGCTCTGAGCCATGCTCGAAATCCTCCTGATCGTCGTTCTGGTGCTGGCGAACGGCTTCTTCGCATTGTCGGAAATGTCGGTGATGACCTCGCGCAAGGGCCGGCTCCGGCAACTCGCGCGCGACAGCCGTGGTGCGCGCAAGGCGCTGGAACTGGCCGAGCACCCCGAGGGCTTCCTGTCCTCGGTGCAGGTCTGGATCACCCTGCTCGGCATGCTGACCGGCTATTTCGGCGCCGAGACCTTCGCCGAGCGCTTCGCCCCGGTCCTGTCCGGCTGGGGCATGGACGCCGAATGGGCTTCCGGCACCGCCTACGCCGTGAGCTTCACGGTCATCCTCTACGTCTCGGTGGTGTTCGGCGAACTGGTGCCGAAGCGCATCGCCATCCTCTACCCCGAGCGTCTGGCCGGCGCGGTGGCCCTGCCGATGGCGGTGATGAGCGCCTTGGCGCGGCCCTTCGTCGCCGTACTGGCGGCCTCGACCCGGGTGCTGCTGCGCCTGCTGCGCACCGGCGAGGGCGATGCCGACCGGGTGACCGAAGAGGAAATCCGCCAACTGGTCGCCGATGGCGCCGAACAGGGCGTGATCAACGACGACGAGAAAGCCATGCTCAACCGCGTGCTGCGGCTGGGCGACCGTTCCGCCGAGAGCCTGATGACGCCGCGCACCCGCATCGCCTGGCTGGACGCGGCCGCACCGCTGGCGGAAAACCTCGCCACGCTGCGCGAATCACCGTTCGCCCGCTACCCGGTCTGCCGCGGTGGCGACCACGAGGTGCTCGGTGTGCTGGAGGTCAAGCGCCTGGCCGGTAGCCTGGGCTGCCGCGATGCGCCCGCCCTGTTCGAGCAGCTTGCCCCGCCGCTGTTCGTCTCGGCCTCGACCCAGGCCATGCGCCTGCTCGAGATCCTGCGCGAGGAGCAGCAGGCCATGGCGCTGGTGGTCGATGAATACGGCGAGGTGATCGGCATCGTCACCACCAACGATTTGCTGGACGCCGTGGTCGGCCGTGGCCAGGCCCCCGGCGAAGCCGCCGAGGACGAACCGCTGCTGATCCGCCGCGAGGACGGCAGTTGGCTGGTGGACGGCCGCCTGCCGGTCGATGACACCCGCGAACTGCTCGGGGTCAGTCGCCTGCCCGGCGAGGATGCCCACGACTTCCACACCATCGCCGGCATGGTGGTGGCCTGGTTCGGCCGCCTGCCGGCCACCGGCGAGGCCTTCGTCTGGGAGGGCTGGCGGATCGAGGTGATCGACCGCGACGGTGCGCGCATCGACAAGCTGCTGCTGGTCAAAATCGGTGGCGATGGCCACGAGACCGGCTGATCACGGCCGTGCCGGCACACTGGCCACCATGACCTCGCCCGGCACCCGCGCCCTGCTCGAACAGATCGCCACCGGCCCCGGCAGCCACCTGCCGCTCGGCGAGCTGCTCGACGCCTGCGGCGAGCGCGCCTTCGGCCTGTTCCTGCTGATCGCCGTGCTGCCGGCCTTCCTGCCGCTCCCGGCCGGGGCCGGCGCCATCAGCGGCCCGCTGGTGATGCTGGCCGGCCTGCAGATCGCCCTGCTCGCCGAACACCCCTGGCTGCCGCGCTGGTTGCAGGCGCGGCCGGTGGCGCGTGCCTCGATCGAGCGCTTCCGCCAACGACTCGCCCGTCCACTCGGCTGGCTGGAACGCTACAGCCGGCCTCGCGCCGAAGTGCTGATCGACCATCCGCTGGGTCACATCTTCGGTGGTCTGCTTCTGCTGGTGCTGGGCCTGCTGCTGTCGCTGCCGATGCCGCTGACCAACTACCCCTTCGGCCTGCTGCTGGTGGTCTGGGCGATCGCCCTGATCGAACGCGACGGCCGCCTGCTCGCCATCGTCTGGTTGCTCGGTCTGCTCCAGATCGCGCTGGTGCTGGTGTTCTTCGACCAGGTAGCAGCCCTGGTCAACGCCGCCATCAGCGAATGAAACGAGCCGCTCAGCCGAAGATGCGCCCGGTGGCGGCAGCATCCAGTGGCCGCGCCATGAAGAAGCCCTGCCCCATCGGGCAGCCGCGTTCGCGCAGCAGGTCGTGCTGGCCCTCGCTCTCGATGCCCTCGGCCACCACCGCCATGCCGAGCGAGTGGGCCATGGCGATGACGCCGGTGGTCAAGGCCAGATCGTTGGGATCGCGCAACAGGTCGGTGATGAAGCTGCGGTCGATCTTGACACCGTCGACCGGCACCCGGCGCAGGTGCGAGAGGCCGGAGAATCCGGTGCCGAAATCGTCGAGCCAGACCCCGACACCCAACGACCGCAGCCGGGTGAAGGCGGTCGTGGCCTGGGCTTCATCGCGCAGGATGGCGGTCTCGGTCAGTTCAAGATGCAGGCGCTGCGCCGGCAGGCCGCTCTCGGCCAGTGCCCGCTCGACCACCTGCGGTAAATCACCGTGGGCGAGCTGGCGCGGCGAGACATTGACCGCCACGAAAGGCGCCGGCAAGCCGGGAGGCGCGACCCAGCCCATCGCGACACGCATCGCCTCGCGCAGCACGCGCTCGCCGAGCGCCTCGACCTGGCCGCTCTCCTCGGCGATGCCGATGAACACCGAAGGCGGCACCAGACCGAGGTCCGGGTGTTTCCAGCGCAGCAGGGCCTCGGCGCCCACGGCACGGCCATCGGTCAGGTCGTAGACCGGCTGGAACACGAGGTTCATCTCACCCCGTTCCCAGGCGCCGCGCAGATCGTGCTCGAGGCGGACACGACGCTCCACTTCCTCGTCGAGTGCCCGCGTGTAGAACTTGAAGCGGCCCTTGCCCGAGGTCTTGGCCTGGTACATGGCCATGTCGGCGTTCTTGATCAGTTGCTCGGCCGAGGCCGCATCGTCGGGGAAGACGGTGATGCCGATCGAGGCGGAGAGGTTGAGCTCGCGCTCGCGCAGCGGCATCGGTCGATGCACCGCGGCAAGGATGGCCTGGGCCAGCACGGCAGCCTGCTGACGGACCGCGTTGCCAACCAGCAGCACGACGAACTCGT
Organism: Lysobacteraceae bacterium; assembly: GCA_018333835.1. Lineage (GTDB taxonomy): Bacteria > Pseudomonadota > Gammaproteobacteria > Xanthomonadales > Xanthomonadaceae > Silanimonas. Next base: position 37,725 of record JAGXSL010000023.1, on the reverse strand, counting down.
CGCCACCGAAACGGGCGAGTTCGGTGGCGTCCGGCACGACCGCTTCGCAGGCGGCGGTGAGGCGGACGGCGATCTCGACCAGCACCTCGTCGCCGACCGGATGGCCCAGCGTGTCGTTGACCCGCTTGATGTCGTCGAGGTCGATGAACAGCAGGGCCAGTTCACCGCTGTTGGCGCGCAGTGTGAGCAGTCGCGATTCCAGCGATTCGCTCAAGGCGAGCCGGTTGCCGAGGCCGGTGAGGGCATCGGTGCAGGCGATGCGGCGGACCTCGCGCTCGTGACGGGCCACCGCTTCGGTCATGTGGATGAAACGGCGGGTCAGATCACCGATCTCGTCGGACCGGGGCTGCAGTGCCCGGGTCTCGGCGTAACGGCCCTGCTCGACCGCCGCCGCCGCCCGACCCAGAGCTTGCAAGGGCGCCAACACATTGCGCCGGAACAGCCAGAAGCCAATCACCGCCAACAGGACGATCAGGCCCATGCCGGCCAGCAGCCAGAACACATGGGCCCGCTGGTTGTCACGCAGCACCTGCTCGACGGTGTTGCCCCAGACTGCCATCGAGGCCGAATCGGCATCGCCCAACACCAGACGAACCCGACCGATGCGGTGCTCGCCCATCTGGACCGGAACCTCGACCTGCAGCTGCGCCTCGGCCCAATGCAAGACCGCCTCGGCGCCGGACGGTCCGGCCGGAACCCGTCTTGCCTCGGTCGGCAGAGCTGGCACGGGCTCACCGAAACGGGCGAGGTCGCCGCGGCCATCGCTGATGCGCCGTCCTTCGGCGTCGGTGAGCAGCACCTCCAGCACGCCGTCCTGATCTTGGACGTGGCCGCCCAACTCGCCGATTCGTTCGAAATCAAGAAAGTAGAGCGGGTTGGCGACCGCCCGGGCGTATTGCCGAGCCAGGGTGATGCCGCGCTGCTCGGTGCCCTCGCGGATCAGGTCGCTGATCATCCGTTCGCCGCCATCGCGCAGGGCGACAAAACTCTGCTGCTCACGCCAGATCAGGCCGGCGAACACCATCACCAGCACCGCCGAACCCAGCAGCATCCCCACCAGCAACTGCCTGTGCAGGGTCCAGTGCGGCCTCATTCGATGGCCTCGCGGGTGTGCCGGACGCGCTCGCCCAAACGGCGCAAATCAGCGAGATCGGTGGCGCTTGGCACATCAAAGCCAGTGGTGTCGAAAAAAGCCCGCAAAGCTGGAGCGGCCTGCGGATCGGTGGCGGCCTCCAGCAAAACCTCACGCAGGCGCGCGGCCACTGCCGGGTCGAGGTCGCCACGCACCAGCTCGATGGCACGCGGCACCGCGGGGCTGGTCCCGATCACCCGCAGGGCCGGAGCATCAGGGCGTTCAGCGCGCCACTCGGCGAGGTCCAGGTCACTGAAGCCACCCGCATCAACCACGCCAAGAATCACCCAGTGGGCGATGTTGCGTTCGGTGTTGGCGAACACATAGCCGACATTGCCCGGTCGTGGCCGGTCGGTCGGTGACGGCAGGATTTCCATCGGCAGGCCGGCATCGAGCAGGGTCATGGCCGGCAGCAGGTAAGCGCTGGTCGAATGCGGGGCTTCCAGGGCCAAGCGGCGACCGGCCAGATCGGCTATTCGATGCAGAGGCGCATCGTCGCGGACCACCAGCACCGAGTGGTAATGGGTCATGCCATCACGGTGGGTGAACAGCAGTGGGCGGGCACCGGCGCGGTCGATCAGGCCAAGTGCGCTGGCCATGGTCTCGGTCACCCAGTCGACCCGGCCGTGACGCAGGTAGCTGGTCATCCGCGAGGCATCGCGAGCCATCAGGATGCGGCCTTCGCGGATGCCAACGCCAGCCATGCGCGGCACCACGTAATCGAGCAGAGGCTGGAGCTGGGCGTGGTGACGCTGGGGATTGTCGCTGACCCGACCGAGCACGAGGACACCGGGATCGGCCTTGGCGAGACCCGCTGTCAGGGCAAGCAGCAGCACAGCAGCGGCATGGAACGGCGAGCGCCCGAACATCATCGACCTTGGCACCAAGACTGGTGCAAGTTTGACACGACTGGATGGCTAGAGGTTTTTTTTCGCCCCGGCCAGTCGGGCCATGCGCTGGGCATCGGCGAGGATGCCGTGCAACATCCGCAGCTCGCGCTCGTCCGGGGCGGCCCGCAGGAACAGCCGGCGCAAGCGGCGCATCACGGTGATGCCGCTGCGGCCCTTGTGGAAATCGATCGCGTGCAGGGTCTGGTCGAGGTGGCCGAAGAAACGCTCCATCGCCTCGTGGGTGGCGGGTGGGCGGGCATCGAGCGGCGGACGGGCGTTTTCCAGCCCCTCTTGCGCCATCGCCGTCAGTCGCAGTTCGTAGGCCAGCACCTGCACCGCCTGAGCGAGATTCAGCGAACTGAAAGCCGGGTCGGTGGGGATGCACACCGAGGCATGACAAAGCTGCAGCTCGGCGTTTTCGAGGCCAGTGCGCTCCGGTCCGAACACGAGGGCCACCTCGCCCTGCCGACTGGCCTCGAGCAGCCGGACCGCGGCCTCGCGCGGGCTCAGTTCCGGCATCGGCACGGCACGCTGCGTGGCCGTGCTGCCCAGCACCAGAGTGCAACCGGCCACCGCTTCGCTCAAGCCCGGGTGGACGCCTGCGCCCTCCAGCAGATCGTCGGCACCGGCGGCGAGCGCCTGCGCCTCGGGGTGCGGGAACATCGCCGGGGCGACAAGGTGCATCGCCCCGAAGCCCATGGTTTTCAGAGCGCGCGCCGCCGAACCGATGTTGCGCGGGTGCTGGGTGCCGACCAGCACGATGCGGACCCGTTCAAGCGCGCGCAAGGCAGGCCCTTGCAAAACGGGTAAACTCCGCGCCGGCCCGGCACCGACCGGATCCATGTTCTTCAGACAATCCAGCGGAAAGAGGCGGGCAGCGCATGCAGAACCCTGTCGTCAATGTCATGGTCAAGGCGGCGCGCGCCGCAGGCAATGTCCTGTTGCGCAACATGTCGCGCATCGACAGCCTCCAGGTGGTCGAGAAGGCCCGTCAGGACTACGCCAGCGAGGTCGATAGCATGGCCGAGCAGGAGATCATACGCGAGCTCCGGCGCGCCCACCCCGACTACGCCATCCTCGGCGAGGAAACCGGGCAGAGCGGCAAAGGCCGCTACACCTTCATCGTCGATCCGCTCGACGGCACCTCGAACTACCTGCGTGGTATTCCGCACTTCTGCGTCTCGATCGCGCTGGTCGACAACGGCGAACCGACCGACGCCGTCGTCTACGACCCGCTGCGCAACGAGTTGTTCACCGCCTCGCGCGGCAACGGTGCCGTGCTCAATGACCGTCGCCTGCGCATCAATGGCAAGCGCGAACTGTCCGGCGCGATGCTGATCACCGGCTTTCCGCCGAGGGAACGCCAGCGCATCGGGCCGCAGCTCAAATGCATCGAGATGCTGCTCGCCGAAGCGGAGGACGTCCGCCGCACCGGCTCGGCGGCACTCGATCTGGCCTGGGTGGCGGCCGGCCGAGCGGACGGCTACGTCGAAGCCGGCGTCAAGGCCTGGGACATCGCCGCCGGCGTGCTGCTGGTGCGCGAGGCCGGCGGCCGGGTCTGCGACTTCAAGGGCCGCTCCGAGAAGATCCTGTTCGAAGGCCAGTGCATCGCCGGACCATTGAAGGTCGTCGATGCGGTGCAGAAGACCGTGCAGGATTCCGGCTGGCTGGCGAGCTTCGCACCGCCGCCGCTGCGGCCCGGTGCGACGGGCTGAGCACAAACCAGCCAGACCACCATCGGCTTGCCACACACAGAACAGACCGGGGCCTGTCGGCCCCAGTCTTGGTCACTCAGGGCCGGCGTTCCAGTTCGGCCTCGTCGCGGATCTTGGGCAGCAGGTCCTGCTTGCTGACCTTGAGCCAGAGCAAGAGCGGACAGGCGATGAAGATCGAGGACAGGGTACCGACCACGATGCCGACCATCTGCGCGGCGGCCATGCCCTCGAGGCTGCTGCCGCCGTAGATGTAGAGCGCAAGCACGGTCAGGAAGGCGATCAACGAAGTGATGATGGTTCGCGACAGGGTCTGGTTGACCGAACGATTCAGCACCTCGGTCGGCTCGATCTTGTGCAGGGCGCGGAAATTCTCGCGCACACGATCGAAGATCACGATGGTGTCGTTGATCGAATAACCCAGCACCGAGAGCACGCCGGCCAGTACGGTGAGGTCGAACTCGCGTTGAGTGAGAGCGAAAAAGGCCAGCACCAGCACCACGTCATGCATGGTGGTGACGATCGCGGCGACAGCGAACTTCCATTCGAACCGGATGGTGATGTAAATGAGGAAGCCGAACACCACGAAGGCCAGCGCCAGAACGCCGTTGGTGGCCAATTCCTGGCCGACCTGCGGTCCGACAAAGTCGGAGCGCACCACGTAGACCCGGTTGCCCGGCTCGGAGAGCAGGTCGGCGATGGCGCCGCCGGTGGCCGCGGCCGCGGCCGCGGCGGCCGTTTCGCCCTCGGCAAGCGCCTTGGGTTGCAGGCGCACGACCACGTCGTTGGCCGAACCGAAGGTCTGCACCACGGCATTGGTGTAGCCGCCGGCCTCCAACCGGGCGCGCACCACCTCGAGGTCGGGGGCCTGCTCGAACTGCAGCTCAGCCACCGTGCCGCCGGTGAAGTCGAGGGCGAAATTGAAGCCGCGCACCGCCATCAGGGCGATGCCCGCAACGATCAGGCCGACGGCGATAATCAACGACAGCGTCTTCAGACGTATCAGGTCGTAGCGGGTGTTGTACGGAATCAGGTACAGCACGTCAGGGCTCCGGGTCAGATCGCCAGGCCGGCCAGCTTGCGCCGACGGCCGTAGATGAGGGTGGCGACGCCCCGCGACAGCGATACCGCGGTGTACATCGAGGTCAGGATGCCGACGATCAGGGCCAGGGCGAAACCCTTGACCGGACCGGTGCCGAACACGAACAGGGCGATGCCGGCCAGCAGGGCGGTGACGTTGGCATCGAGGATGGTGCCGGAGGCTTTTTCGTAGCCGGTGACGATGGATGCAAGCGGCGTGTTGCCGGCTCGCAACTCCTCGCGGATACGCTCGTTGATGAGCACGTTGGCGTCGACCGAGAGACCGACCGTCAAGGCGATACCCGCCAGCCCCGGCAGGGTGATGGTCGCACCGAACACCGACATCACCGCCACCAGCATCAGCAGATTGACCAACAGAGCGATGTTGGTGATGAGGCCGAACATCCGATAGTAGACGACAAAAAACACCAGCACCAGCAGGAAGGAAGCGACGATCGACTGCACGCCACGCTGGACATTCTCGGCGCCGAGGCTGGGACCGATGATGCGTTCCTCGGCGAACTCCATCGGCGCAGCCAGAGCGCCAGAACGCAGCAGCAGGGCGAGCTGTTGGGCCTCGGCCGGACTTTCCAGACCGGTGGTCTGGAACTGGCGGCCGAACACACCCTGCACGGTGGCCGCCGAGATCACTTCCTCGGTGACACGGGTGCTGCGCACCTCCTGGCCGTCGACGATGCGCACCTCGGGAATGCGCTCGATGTAGACCACGGCAAGGCGCTGGCCGACGTTGCGCGTGGTGAAGTCAAACATCCGTTGGCCGGCCGAGGCATTGAGCGTGATGTCGACCTTGGGCGTGCCGCTTTCGGCGTCGGTTCCCGAGGCCGCACCGACCAGCTGGTCACCGGAGGCGATGATCCGCCTGGACAGGATCAGGGGCAGCGGCTGGCCATCGGCGCCGACGCGGCGCTGGAAGTAGATGCGGCCATCAGCAGGAATCCGACCGGTGGCGAGCGCCGCCGCCGCCTGCGCTTCGTCACCGATGACAGCACGGAACTCGAGGGTGGCGGTGGCACCGATCACCCGCTTGGCCAGCGCCGTGTCCTGCACACCAGGCAGCTGCACGACGATGCGCGAATCGCCCTGACGCTGCACCACCGGCTCGGCCACACCGAGCGCATTGATACGGTTGCGCAGAATCTGGACGTTCTGGTTGATCGTTTCGTCGATGATGGCGTCCAGCGTGGCCTGCGGAATGCGCGCGGTGAAGCCGGGAGCCGAATCGCCCTGCAAGGCGGTCAACACCAGTTCCGGAGCATCGGTGCCGACCAGGCTCAGGGCCTTGGCGAGATCCTCCTGACGGACCAGCCGGATCAGGATGTCGGTCGGACGGACCAGAACTTCCTCGGTGGCGATGCGGTTCTCGCGCAGCACCACGCGGATCTGTTCGGCGAAGGTACCTTCGCGACGTTCCAGCGCGGCCTGCTGGTCAACCTGCAGCAGGAAGTGCACACCGCCTTGCAGGTCGAGCCCGAGCAGCATGGGGCGGGCACCAATCCTCTCCAGCCAGGCCGGAACGGTGGAAGCCAGATTCTGCGCCACGATGTAGCCGCGTCCGAGGTAGTCCCGCAGCAGCTCGGCGGCACGCAGCTGGTCCTCCCCGCCCAGACGGACGAAGAGGCTGCCGCCTTCGTCGGCCACCGACCTGAAGGCGATGCCGTTCTCGCGCAACTTGGCCTCGACCCGCGCATCGAGAGCCGCGTCGACCGCAAAACCGCGGTTGGCGGTGATCTGGACGGCGGCGTCCTGCGGGTAAAGGTTGGGCAGCGCGTACAGGGCACTCGCCAAGATCAAGATCAAGGCGAGGACGTACTTCCAACGGGCGTATTCGAGCATGGGGTCACTTCGGGCCGGCGCGGACCGGCCCGGAAAGGCCGACGTGGAGCCTGTGGGGTGTGGGCGATCAGAGCGACTTCAAGGTGCCTTTGGGCAGAACGGCGTTGACCGCGCCCTTCTGCACGCGCACGCGGACGCCTTCGGCGATCTCGACGGTGAGAAAACTCTCGCCCACGTCATCGATTCGCCCGGCTACACCGCCGCTGGTCACCACCTCATCGCCCTTGGCGAGCTTCTCGACCAGCTGCCGGTGCTCTTTCTGCCGCTTCATCTGCGGGCGGATCAGCAGGAACCAGAACACCACGAACAGCAGGACCAGGGGGATCAGCTGCAACCAGACGTTGGGCTGGGCAGCGCCGGCGGCGGCCTGGGCGTGGGCGGCGGGGATCAGAAAGTCGATCGGGGACATGGCGGAAGGTCGAGGGTGGCCGAACAGCCCTGAAGTATGCCACGGCCGGGCGTGGCGGAAGGGGTGGGCCGTCCCGAGCCGCGTTCAGGCCGGCTCGCCGACCTCGCGGGCGCGGTGGAAGGCCTCGCGGAAGGCCTCGAAGCGGCCCTGCTCGATCGCCGCCCGGATGCGTTCCATCAAGCGCAGGTAGTAGCGCAGGTTGTGGGTGGTGGCCAGCATCGAGGCCAGGATCTCGTTGCATTTGTCGAGATGCCTGAGGTAACTGCGGGTGAAGCCGCCCGCACAGGTGCCGCAGTCGCAGCCCGGCTCGATCGGACGCAGATCGTGCTCGTACTTCTGGTTGCGGATGCGGACCTGGCCGAAATCGGTGAAGTAGTGGCCGTTGCGGGCGTTGCGGGTCGGCATCACGCAGTCGAACAGGTCGATGCCGCGGGCCACCGCCTCGACGATGTCCTCGGGCTTGCCCACGCCCATCAGGTAGCGCGGCCGGTCTTCGGGCAGTTGCGGGCAGATCCTTTCCAGCGTTTTCTCGCGCTCATGCGCCGGCTCGCCCACCGCCAGCCCACCCACCGCGTAACCGTCGAAGCCGATGGCCTTCAGCCCTTCCGCCGAGCGTGTGCGCAGCTCGGGATAGAGCCCGCCCTGGACGATGCCGAACAGCGCGGCGTCATTGCCCTCGTGGGCGCGCTTGGAGCGCTCGGCCCAGCGGAGGCTGAGCTCCATCGAGCTGCGCGCGATGTTTTCCGAAGCCGGCACACCATCGACGAGGTAGGGCGTGCATTCATCGAAGATCATCACGATGTCCGAGCCCAGCACGCGCTGGATCTGCATGCTCTCCTCGGGGCCGAGGAAGACCTTGCGGCCGTCCACTGGCGAGGCGAAGGTCACGCCGGCTTCGGTGATCTTGCGCTTGTGCGCCAGCGAGAACACCTGGAAGCCGCCGGAGTCGGTGAGGATCGGCTTGCTCCAGCGGGTGAAGCCGTGCAGGCCGCCGTGTTCGGCCATCACCTCGAGGCCGGGCCGCAGGTAGAGATGGAAGGTGTTGCCGAGGATGATCTCCGCACCCAGCGCCTCGACCTCGACCGGGCGCATCGCCTTGACCGTGCCATACGTGCCCACCGGCATGAAGGCCGGCGTCTCGATCGTGCCGCGCGGGAACGTGATGCGGCCGCGCCGTGCCGCGCCGTCAGCACCGAGTTTCTGGAACACCATGCGGCTCATGCGCCCTGCCGCTCGCTCGCCGCCGCGCTCGTGGCCTCGCGCTCCGGCCACAGCAGCATGGCATCGCCGTAGCTGAAGAAGCGGTAGCGCTGCTGCACGGCATGGCGGTAGGCCGCCATGATCCGCCCGTGGCCGGCGAAGGCGCTGACCAGCATCATCAGCGTCGATTCCGGCAGATGGAAATTGGTGAACAGCGCATCGGCCGAGCGGATGCGGTAGCCCGGCGTGATGAAGATCTGGGTGTCGCCGGCGAAGGGCAACACCTCGCCGTCGCGCCAGGCCGTCTCCAGCGCCCGGATCACGGTGGTGCCGACCGCGATGACGCGGCCGCCGCGCGCCTTGGTGGCGCGGATCTGCTGGCAGAGTCCGGCCCCGACATTGAGCCATTCGCTGTGCATGGCGTGGTCTTTGACGTGCTCGGCGCGCATCGGCTGGAAAGTGCCGGCGCCGACATGCAGGGTGATGTGGCCGAAGTCCACGCCACGCGCCTGCAGGGCCGCCAGCAGCGGCTCATCGAAATGCAGACCGGCCGTAGGCGCGGCGACCGCGCCGACATGCTTCGAGAACACAGTCTGGTAGCGCTCGTCGTCGCTGATGTCGGCTTCACGGCGGATGTAGGGTGGCAGCGGCATGCGGCCGGCGCGCAGCAGCACTTTCTCCAGCGGCTCGGCGGTCTCGAAACGCAGGCGGTAGAACTCACCCTCGCGACCCAGCACCGTGAGCACCGTGCCCTCGTCGAGCGTGATGGTGCTACCGGCCTTCGGCGACTTGCTGGCACCGACCTGGGCACGCACCTCGTGCGCGCCGGTGACGCGCTCGAGCAGCACCTCGACGCGACCGCCGGTGTCCTTGACACCGAACAATCGCGCCGGGATCACCCGGGTGTCGTTGAACACCATCAGATCACCGGGCTGCAGCAGCGCGGGCAGATCGCGCACATGCAGATCGACGAGTTCGGCCGGCGGCGTGGGCACCTGCAGCAGGCGCGAGGCCGAGCGTTCGGCCAGCGGCGCCTGCGCGATCAGTTCGGGCGGCAGTTCGTAGTGGAAATCGGACTTTTTCATCGGACCGGCTTGACAGGCCGTTCGCTGGCGATGCGCCACCGGGCGCGGGGCGGCGATTGTACGCGGCCGTGCCGCACCGCGCCCCGGGTCCGGCCTCGACTTGGCCTTGCCGCGTACTGGGCGCAGACTGCGGCTCTCATCCGCCGAAGGAGCCTGCCATGACCGTCCGCGCCTTTGCGGCCCATGCCGCGAAATCCGAACTGCGCACCATCGACTACGAACCCGGCCCGCTGCCGCCGGAGTTCGTCGAGGTGCAGGTCGAACACTGCGGCCTGTGCCACTCCGACCTCAGCATGGTCAACAATGACTGGGGCAATGCGCGTTACCCGCTGGTGCCCGGCCACGAGGTGATCGGTCGCGTCGTCGCCGTCGGCCCGGAAGCCAAGCGCGTCAAGGTCGGCGACCGCGTCGGCATCGGCTGGTACGAATCGAGCTGCATGGCCTGCACGCAGTGCCTGTCGGGCCATCACAACGTCTGCGGCAAGGCCAGCGGGCTGATCGTCGCCGGCTACGGCGGCTTTGCCGAGCGCGTGCGCGCGCACTGGGTCTGGGCCACGCCGATCCCCGAAGGCGTCGATGCCGCCAGCGCCGGACCGCTGCTCTGCGGTGGCATCACCGTGTTCGGCCCGATCGCGCATTTCGGCATCAAGCCCACCGACCGGGTTGGCGTGGTCGGCATCGGTGGGCTGGGGCATCTCGCCCTGCAGTTCCTCAAGGCCTGGGGCTGCGAAGTGACGGCGTTCACCTCGAGCGAGGCCAAGCACGCCGAAGCCATCCGGCTCGGCGCGCACCGTGCGGTACTCAGCACCGACGCCAAGGCATTGGCCAAGGAAGCCGGGTGTTTCGATTTCATCCTGGTGACCGCCAACGTCACCCTGCCCTGGGGGGCCTACCTCGAGGCGCTCGCCCCCAATGGCCGCCTGCATTTCGTCGGCGCGGTGCTGGAGCCGGTGCCGGTGCCGGCCTTCGCCCTGATCGGCGGCCAGAAATCGGTGAGCGGCTCGCCGCTCGGCAGTCCGGCCACCACCTCGCGGATGCTCGACTTCTGCGCCCGCCACGAGATCGCGCCGCAGGTGGAACGCTTCCCGATGGCGAAGATCAACGAAGCCTTCGAGCGCCTGCACTCGGGCAAGGCGCGCTACCGCATCGTGCTGGATGCCGATTTCGCCTGAACAGGGCTGCCGGACCCAGACCAAGCAAGCGCTTGAAGCGGCGGGGGTTACGGGGCCCCGTCGCTGGTGCTAGCATTGCCACAAGTTGTTGTTCCCAAAGAGAAAAACAGCGCCCTGCCCTGCGGCGCTGTTTTCTTTTCCCCCGCAAGGAGTTGCCATGAACCTCGCCGCCCGCCTGCAACCGCTTCGCGCCCACGCCGGCCACGTCCGCACCGCGGGCCTGCCCGATGCGGTGATCGAGCGCTTCGGCGCCACGCACCCGCAGCTGGTGGCGGCCATCGATGCCGCCGTCGAGGCCTACGAGGGCGTCCGCGCCGAGTTCCCGGAACTGCTCGACCGCGACGAAGCCGAGCAGATGGCGATCGCCCAAGGCGGCTTCCTCAACTTCTACCCGGACGACGCGGTGAACCCCTACGTTGCGCTCGCCGCGCGCGGCCCCTGGGTGGTCACGCTGAAGGGCGCGGTGGTCTACGACTGCGGTGGCTACGGCATGCTCGGCTTCGGTCACACGCCCTTCGCCGTGCTCTCGGCCATGGCCAAGCCGCAGGTGATGGCCAACATCATGACGCCCAGCCTCGCCCAGCTGCGGCTCGAGCGCGCCCTGCGCGCCGAGATCGGCCACAGCCGTGGCGGCTGCCCGTACGCGAAGTTTCTCGCGCTGAACTCCGGCTCGGAATCGGTCTCGCTGGCTGGCCGCATTGCCGATGTCAACACCAAGCTCCACACCGACCCGGGCGGACGCCATGCCGGCCGGCGCGTCAAGCGCCTGGCCATCAAGGGCGCGTTTCACGGCCGTACCGAGCTGCCCGCGCTGTATTCCGATTCCAGCCGCAAGAACTACGCCCAGCATCTGGCCAGCCACAAGCACCACGCCGACCAGCTGATCACCATCGAGCCCTACTCGATCGAGGCGCTGCGCCAGGCCTTCGCCGATGCCGAGGCCAACGGCTGGTACTTCGAAGCCATGTTCATCGAGCCGGTGATGGGCGAAGGCGATCCGGGGCGTGCACTGCCTGCCGAGTTCTACGCCGAGGCCCGCCGCCTGACCAAGGAGCACGGCACCCTGCTGCTGATCGACAGCATCCAGGCCGGCCTGCGCGCCCACGGCGTGCTCTCCATCGTCGATTACCCGGGCTTCGAGGGCCTCGAAGCCCCGGACATGGAGACCTATTCGAAGGCGTTGAACGCCGCGCAGTTCCCGATGTCGATCCTGGCCTGCACGGAGCGCGCCGCCGGCCTGTACCGTCGCGGCACCTACGGCAACACGATGACGGCGAACCCGCGCGCGATGGACACCGCGGCGGCCACGCTGGGGCTGCTGACCCCCGAGCTGCGCGCCAACATCCGCGCCCGCGGTGCCGAGTTCCTCGCCAAGCTCGAAGCACTGAAGGCCGAACTGCCGCACGGCACCATCACCAAGGTGCAGGGCACCGGCCTGCTGTTCTCCTGCGAGATCGCCCCGCACTACAAGTGCTACGGCACCGGCAGCACCGAGGAATACATCCGCGAGCGCGGCGTCAACGTCATCCACGGTGGCGCCAACTCGCTGCGCTTCACCCCGGTGTTCGCGGTGGGCAGCGCCGAGGCCGAGCTGATCGTCGACGCCGTCCGCCACGCCCTGCTGCATGGCCCGCGGCTCGCCACCGCCGAGGCGGCCTGACTCCGGTTCGATCAGGGAAGACGGCCTGACCCCGGCTTGACAGGGCCGGGGCCCGCGGGTTCAAGTGGGCCCATGCACCCCGCCCTGCCCGCGCCCGCCGCCCGCATGACCGCCCTCGGCGTCGTCATCGGTATTCGCGGGCCGGTCGCGGGGGTCACCACCACGACCGGCACCTTCGCAGGGCCGGGGTGGCCGAACTGATCCACCACCCCGCGCCGGTCACGGACGCGGGCTCCCCCATCCAAACGACCGGCCCCACCCGAAGGAGCCGCCTCTTGGATGCCGCCGATCCCGTTCCGAACCCCGACGACGCGCAGGCGTCGGCCGGCCCCGCGCCCGCCGCCCACAAGTTCGGGGGGGCGGCCCTGGCCGATGCCGCCGGCTTCCAGCGTGCCGCCGCCCTGCTGGCGGCCGAGGCCCCGCGGCCCCGGCTGGTGGTGGTGTCGGCGACCCTCGGCAGCACCGACCGCCTCCTCGCGGCACTGGCCGCGGCGCGCTGCGGCCGCGAGCACGCCGACCTCGCCTTCCTGCTGGCCATGCACCGCGCCCTGCTGGCGGCGCTGGGCCTCGATGCCGGGCTGCTCGATCGCGATTTCGCCGAACTCGAGGCCGACCTCGCGCACCTGCGCGCCGGCCGGCCCGACCACGGCCAAGCGGCACGCATCAGTGGAGCCGGCGAGCTGTGGTCGAGCCGCATCCTCGCCGCCCTGCTCGGACCGGGTTGGGCCTGGCTGGATGCCCGCGAGGTGCTGGTGGTGGCGCAGGGCGAACTGGGTGCCCGCCTCGACGAGCCGGCGACCCGCGCCGCCTTGGCGGCATGGCGGCGCGCGCACCCACAGCCGGATGTCGTCGCCACCGGATTCCTCGCCCGCCTCGGCGACGGCACGCCCACCACGCTGGGGCGCAACGGCAGCGACTACTCCGCCGCGTTGTTGGCGGCACTGTTCGGGGCCGGCGAGCTGACGATCTGGAAGGAGGTCGAGGGCCTGATGTCGGCCGATCCGCGGCTGGAGCCGGAAGCCGTGGTGCTGCCCGAGGTGAGCTATGCCGAGGCGATGGAGCTGGCCTACTTCGGCACCAAGGCGCTGCATCCGCAGTCGCTGGCACCGGCGATGGCCGCCGGCATCCCCCTGCGCATCCGCGACGTGCGCCAACCGGGGAAACCAGGCACCCGCGTGCTCGCCGCACCTGCGCCATCGGCGAACCCGGTGAAGGGGCTGTCGCTGGTCCGCGGCCTCGCCGCGCTGGAACTCCAGGGCAGCGGCCTGGTCGGCGTGCCGGGCAGCGCGGAGCGCTTCTTCGCCGCCCTGCACCGCGCCGGGGTCTCGGTGGTGATGATCACCCAGGCCTCCAGCGAGCACTCGATCTGCGCGCTGGTGCGCCACGAGCAGGCCGAGGCCGGGCTGGCCGCGGCCCGCGCCGAATTCGCCGCCGGGATCGCCGCCGGCGAAGTGCAGGGCGTGGCCCTGGAGCCCGGCCTGGCGGTGCTGGCGGCGGTGGGCGACGGCATGATCGGCACGCCCGGCATCGTCGCCCGGCTCTCCGGTGCCATCGCCCGCGCCGGCATCAACCTGCGGGCCATCGCGCAGGGGGCGAGCGAGCGCAACGTCTCGCTGGCGGTGCGCGAACAGGATGCCGAGCGCGCCCTGCGGGTGGCCCACACCGCGTTCTGGCTGAGCGCGCAGACGCTCTCGATCGGCCTGCTCGGCCCGGGCAATGTCGGCGGCGCTTTGCTGCGCCAGCTGCTGGCCGCGCAGTCGGCACTGCGCCGCGAGCGCCAGCTCGACCTGCGCATCCGCGCGGTGGCGAACTCGCGGAGGATGCTGCGCGCCGAGACCTCGCTCGCGGCACTCGACCTCGACCGCGGCGAGCCCCTCGACCTCGACGCCTTCGTCCGCCACGTCCGCAGCGAGCACATCCCGCACGCGCTGATCATCGACTGCTCCGGCGAGGCCGCGATGGCCGACCGCTACGCCGACTGGCTGGCGCAGGGCATCCACGTCGTCACGCCGAGCAAGCACGCCGGCAGCGGCGACGCCGCCCGACTGGCGGCCCTGCACGCGGCCGCACGCCGGAGCGGGGCCTGCTTCCGCTACGAGGCCACGGTCGGGGCCGGCCTGCCGGTGGTGACCACGCTGCGCAACCTGATCGACACCGGCGACCGCCCGCAACGGATCGCCGGCCTGTTCTCCGGCACCCTGGCCTGGCTGTTCCACCACTTCGACGGTTCGCGGCCGTTCTCGGCCCTGCTGGCCGAGGCCCGCGCCGCCGGCTACACCGAGCCGGACCCGCGCGACGACCTCTCCGGCACCGACGTGGCGCGCAAGGCGGTGATCCTCGCCCGCGAGGCGGGCTGGCCGCTGTCGCTGGAGGGTGTGACGGTCGAGAATCTGGTGCCCGCCGCGCTGCGCGAGCTGCCGCTGGCGGAGTTCCTCGGGCGGCTCGACGAGTTCGATGCACCGATGGCCGGACGCCTTGCCGCGGCGCGCGCCGAGGGCCGCGTGCTGCGCTACCTCGCCGAGGTCGATGCCAGCGGCCACGCCAGCGTGGCCCTGCGCGCGGTCGAGGCCACGCATCCGGCCGCCGGCGCGCAGGACACCGACAACCTGTTCGCCTTCCACACGACGCGCTACCACGCCCGGCCGCTGGTGGTGAAAGGCCCCGGCGCCGGCCCCGAGGTGACCGCCGCCGGCGTGTTCGGCGACCTGCTCGCCATCGCCGCCCACCTCGGGGCACGGCTTTGAACCGGCCGCCACGCCGCTGGGCACGCGCCTTCGCGCCGGCCAGTTCCTCCAACCTCGGCCCGGGTTTCGACCTGCTCGGCCACGCCATCGAGGGCCCGCGCGACGAGGTGCTGGCCCGACGCGTCGCGATCCCCGGCGTCCGCATCACCGCCCTGCACGGCCTGCCGCTGGCCTTGCCCGGTTCGGCGGCGGAGAACACCGCCGGCGTGGCGGCGATGCGCCTGCTGGAGCGGGCCGGCGCCGGTTTCGGCGTCGAACTGGAACTGCGCAAGGGCATCCCGCTCGGCTCCGGCATCGGCGGCTCGGCGGCCTCGGCGGTGGCCGCCGTGGTGGCGGTCAACGCCCTGCTCGAGGCGCCGCAACCGGCCGCCGTGCTGCTGGATTGCGCACTCGACGGCGAAGCCGTGGCCAGCGGTGCCCGCCACGGCGACAACGTCGCGCCGGCCCTGCTCGGCGGCCTGGTCGCGGCCTTCGAGCGGCCGTTCGCGATTGCCGCGCCGGACTGGCTGCACGCCGCCCTGGTGACGCCGGCGCAGGTGCTGGAAACCCGGGTCGCCCGCGAGGTGCTGCAGGCGCCCTACCCGCTCGCCTCGATCGTGCGCCAGACCCACCACCTCGCCGCCCTGCTGCTCGGCCTGCAGCACGGCGACCGTGGGCTGCTGCGCGAGGGCCTGCGCGATGCCCTGGTCGAACCGCGCCGCGCCGCGCTGATCCCCGGCTTCGATGCGGTGCGTGCGGCGGCGATGCAGGCCGGCGCGCTCGGGGCCGGCATCTCCGGGGCCGGGCCGACCCTGTTCGGCTGGTTCGACGGGCGCGCCGCCGCCGAGCGCGGGGCCGCGGCCATGCAGGCCGCCTTCGCGGCGCAGGGCATCGCGGCCAGCGCACTGGCCACGCCGGTGGCCGGGCCGGCGGCAGCCGTGATCGCCCGCGACGAGCCCGGGGAGGACGATCGATGAACGCCGCCGGACTTCCGGGCGATGCCGTCCGCTACGTCTCCACCCGCGGGGCTTCGCCCGCCCTGTGCTTCAGCGAAGCCCTGGGCAGCGGCCTGGCACCCGACGGCGGGCTCTACGTGCCGGAACGCCTGCCGCGCTTCGACGCCCCGGCCCTCGCCGCGATCCCCGACGCCCGGCTCGCCGACACCCTGGCCGCCCTGCTGCGACCGCTGCTCGGCGAGGACGTGCTCGCCCCGCGGCTCGACGGGCTGTGCGCGCAGGCCGCCGCCTTCGACGTGCCGATGAAGCCGCTCGCCGGGCCGGGTGATCACTGGATCGAGCTGTTCCACGGCCCGACGGCGGCGTTCAAGGACCTCGCCGCGCGCTTCCTCGCCGCCGCGCTGTCGGCGCTGCGCACGGCGCGATCGGAGCCGGGGTTGCCGGTGGCGGTCGAGGAGGTGCGCGGCGCGGCGGTGCAGACGGTCCTCGTCGCGACCTCCGGCGACACCGGCGCCGCGGTCGCTGCCGCCTTCCACGGCCGCGAGGGCTTCCGCGTGCTGATCCTCTACCCGGACGGCAAGGTCTCGCCGGCGCAGGCGCATTCGCTGGGCGCCTTCGGCGGCAACGTGCGCGCCCTGCGCGTGGCCGGCAGCTTCGACGACTGCCAGCGCCTCGCCAAGCAGGCGCTCGGCGACGCCGCGCTGCGCGCCCAAGTGCCGCTGCTGACCGCGAACTCGATCAGCCTGGGCCGCCTGCTGCCGCAGATGGGCTGGTACGCGATGCACGCGCTGCGCTTCCAGCGCGAGCGCGGCCGCAGGCTGAACTTCATCGTCCCGAGCGGCAACCTCGGCAACGCCATGGCCGCCCTGATCGCCCGCGCGATGGGCCTGCCGATCGGTGCGGTGGTGCTGGCCACGAACGCCAATCCGACGCTGTCGGAGTTCCATGACGGCGCGCCGTACCGGGGGCGGGACGCGATCCCGACGCTGGCGAATGCGATGGACGTCGGCGCGCCGAGCAACGTCGAGCGCCTGCTCTGGCTGGCCGGCGGCGACGAGGCCGCGGCCCGCGCGCTGATCGGCGTGCAGCGCATCGACGACGCGCGCATCCGCTCGGTGATCGCCGCCGCGGAGGCGCGGCACGGCGTCGCGCCCTGCCCGCACACCGCCTGCGGGCTCGCCGTGCTCGAGGACCTGCGCGCCGCCGGCGACACCCGCGACTGGGCGGTGGCCGCTACCGCGCACGCGGCCAAGTTCCTCGACGTGGTGAGTCCGCTGCTGGCAGCATCGCCAGCGCCGCCGCCGGCCTTCGCCGCCTTGCTGGCGCGCCCTGCGCGGGCCGATCCGCTGGCGCTGGACGCCGCCGCCCTGGCGGCGGTGCTGCGCGAAGGTTGGGGCTGATTCAGCCGACCAGCCGGGCGGCGATGTAACCCCAGGCGACCTGGCCGCCCAGGACCAGGAGCAGGCCCCAGGTGCCGAGGGTGCCCCAGAACCGGCCGAAGCTGGTGCCGGCCGATGCCGACAGGCCGACGGCATGCAGCACCCGCGCCGCCACCAGGGCGATGCCGCAGGCGTGCAGCAGCAGCACGCCGGCACCGTTGTTCTCGGCGATCAGCAGCATCACCAGCAGCAGCGGGATGTATTCGATGGCATTCGCCTGCGCCCGGATGGCACGGGCCAGGGCCGGATCGCCGCCGTCGCCGATGCCGACCCGGAGCCGCCGGCGCAGGGCCACCACCCGCCCGGACAAGGCCAGCAGCAGCAGGGCGCAGAGCGCCGCGTAGAGGCCGGTGATCATCAGACCAGCCCCCGCCGCCACGGCCCGGTGATGGCCACGGTGAAGCCCGGCGTGTAGAGGTTGACGAACAGCCAGCGGCCATCGGGCGAGAAGCAGGCACCGGCCCATTCGGAGTGGGAGAAGTCGCCGCTGAAGCCGTGCAGGCCGTCGAGGCGGGTGGCGTTGCGGGCGAACTCGAACAGCCCACCCTCGGCGTCGAGCCCGAACAGCGACTGCGGCTCGCGCCGGTAGCTGTCCTGGCAGAGCAGCAGGCCGCCGCGCGGCGAGAGCACCACGTTGTCGGGATAGTAGAGGGTCTCCTGCGCCGGCGATTCGTAGGCGAGCCGGAGGCTGGCATCGGCGGCGTCGTAGGCCCAGACCTGGCCGGCACCGGCGTCGCCGCCGCTGGTCGAGGTGAACCAGATGGTGTCGCCGGCGGCGTAGCAACCCTCCAGCCGGAGGAAGGCGCTGCCGCCGTTGGCGAGGCCCTGGCCGACATTGCCGTCGGGCTGCCCTTCCGGGCCGAAGCCGCGCAGCGGCTCGTCCACCGGCACCCACTCGACCGCGAAGCGTTCGCCCACCCGGCGGCCACGGCGCAGGTCGGGCGCGCCGCGGGCCTTGAGCATCCAGAGTCGGCCGCCGCGCCCGAGTTCGCCCTTCACCGCCGGCTCGAAACGGTAGAAGCCGGCGACCGGGTCGTTGTCCTCGGTCAGGAACACGTCGCCGCTGGCGGCATGCACCACCGCCGCCTCGTGCAGGCGCTGGCCCATGGCGTGCAGCGGCTCGGCGCTGGCGGCTCCGTGCAGCGGCACCTCGAAGACGAAGCCGTGCGGCTTGTCCATCCGCAGTTCGCGGCCGAACAGGGTGCCGGGGCCGGCATCGAGCACGGCCTCCTCGCAGCTCAGCCAGCTGCCCCAGGGGGTGATGCCGCCGGCGCAGTTGCGCAGGGTGCCGGAAAGCGAGGCCCGGGCCTCGCGCAATTCGCCGGTGGCGGCATCGACAACCAGAGTGGTGGTGCCGCCGTCGGCGGCCGGGTCGTAGCTGAGCGGCCCCGGCGCGAAATTGGCCCGGGTGCCGTCGCATTCGTGGTTGCGCACCAGCACCAGCCGGTCGCCCTCGGCGTGGACCACGCCCATGCCGTCGTGGTGGCTGGGAGTGGCGAGGCCGTCGGCCATCGGCGTGCCGGTCCAGCCGAAGCTGCGGTAGCGGAATCCGGCCGGCAGCATCAGCAGGGGCAGGCCGGTGGCGAGGTCGGCCACCGGGGCGAGCGGGCCGTAGCCCTCGACCCGGCCATGCGGCAGGCCGGCCCGGGCCAGCAGGCGACCGACCGGCGCCAAGCCCAGCGCGGTCACCGCCGCGGCGGCACCACCGAGTTGGAGGAAGCGGCGGCGGTCCAGCGCCGGGTGGGCGGGGGTCATGCGGGTTTCCATCGGGGGATCAGGCGGCGAGCGGCAGGCCGTCCAGCCGCGGCCGCTCGTCGACCGGGCCGAAGCGGCCCTTGTCGTCGCAGGCCACGCCGGCCAGGGCGCAGTCGGGGTCGTGGGTGAAGAACAGGCGCACGCCACGTCCGCGCAGCTCGTCGAGCAGGCGGCGCTTCTCATCGATCAGCAGTTCCGGCGAACGGTCGTAGCCCATGGTCACCGGCAAGTGGACCCAGGGGCGGCCGGGGATCAGGTCGGCGCAGAACAGCACGCCGCCCCGCCCCTCGGGGCCGAGGATCTCGGCCAGCATCAGGCCGGGCGTGTGGCCGTCGCTGAAGTGGAAGCGCACCGCGGTGCCGAGGCTGGCGCTGTACGGGCCATCGACCAGTTCCAGCCGACCGCTCTGCTCGAGCAGGTCGGCGAGTTCGGGGATGAAGCTGGCGCGGTCGCGCGGGTGCGGGTGCTTCGCCCGCGTCCAGTGCGCGGCACCGACGAGGAACCGGGCCCTGGGGAACAGCAGGCGCGGCGGCTCGCCCTCGGCCCAGGGGGCGAGCAGGCCGCCGGCGTGGTCGAAGTGCAGGTGCGAGAGCACCACGACGTCGATGTCCTCGTGGCCGAGGCCGGCCTCGGCCAGCGAATCGAGCAGCACATGGCGCTCCTCGACCACGCCGAAGCGCTCGCGCAACCTGGGCGGGAAGAAGGCGCCGATGCCGGTCTCGAACAGCACATTGCGGCCGGCGAGGTCGCGCGCGAGCAGGGCGCGGCAGGCGAGCGGGATGCGGTGCTGCTCGTCGGGCGCGATCCACTGCGACCACATCGCCCGCGGCACGTTGCCGAACATGGCGCCGCCATCGAGGCGCTGCGAGTTGCCCATCACCGACCACAGCCGCGTGCTCATCGGAAGATCCCCCCTTCCCCGCTGGTGGCCCCCTTGCCGACCGCCTCCCAGCGCGGGTCGGTGCCGGCCTCGGTGCGGCCGTCGGCACGGTGCCAGATCACCACCTGCATATTGCCCCAACTGCGCGGCTCTTCCTTGACGGCATGGCCCTTGGCCTCGAGCGCGGCGCGGGTGGCGGCATTGAGCGAGCCCGGCTCGATCGAGACCTGGTCGGGCAGGTACTGGTGGTGCAGCCGGGGCGCGGTGACGATGGCACGGGCGTCGGCACCGGCACCGAAGTCCAGCGTGGCCTGGATCACCATGCTGATGATCCGGCTGCCGCCCGGCGTGCCGATCACCGCCACCCGCTCCGGGCCGATCACGAAGGTCGGGGTCATCGAGGACAGCGGCCGCTTGCCCGGCTCGATGGTGTTGGCCTCCTGCCCGACCAGGCCGAAGGCGTTGGGCACGCCGGGCTTGATCGAGAAGTCGTCCATCTCGTTGTTGAGCAGGAAGCCGGTGCCCGGCACCACCATGGCGTTGCCGAAGGGCAGGTTGACGGTCTGGGTGACGGCGGCCAGGTTGCCCTCGGCATCGACGATGGAGAAATGCGTGGTGTCGGCCCCTTCCGCCAGGGTGGCGATGCCGGGCAGCAGCGCGCTCGGGGTGGCCCGCAGCGGGTGGATGGCGGCGCGCAGCCCGGCGGCATAGGCCGGGTGCATCAGCCGCTCGACCGGCACCGCGAAGAAATCCGGGTCGCCAAGGTACAAGGCGCGGTCGCGGTAGGCGCGGCGCATCGCCTCGATGCGCAGGTGCAGGCGCTGCGGCGGGGTCTTGGCGGCCCAGTCGAAGCCGTCGAGGATCTGCAGGGTCTGGGCCAGAGCGATGCCGCCGGAGGACGGCGGCGGCGCGGTGACGATGGTCTTGCCGCGATGCTGGAACACCAGCGGGCGGCGCTCGACCACGTGGTAGCGGGCGAGGTCCTCCAGCGTCCAGATGCCGCCGGCGGCGCGCACCGCCTCGACCAGGCGCTCGGCCATCGGACCGCGGTAGAAGCCGTCGTGGCCGTGCTCGGCGAGGAGGCGCAGGGTGGCGGCGTAGTCGGGGTTGCGCATCCGCGCACCCAGCCGCGGCGCCTCGCCATCGACCAGGAACAGCGCCGCGGCGCCGGGGTCGGCACGCACTGCGTCCTTGCGCCAGCCGAGCATGGCGAGGTTCTTCTCGCCGAAGCGCCAGCCGCGCTCGGCGAGCCGGATCGCCGGCGCCAGCGACTCCCGCAGGGGCAGACGGCCGAAGTTCTCGGCCACGTGGACGAGGGCCGCCGGCTGGCCGGGGATGGCCGCCGCCAGCGCGCCGTCGATGGTCGCACGCGGCTTCGGTTTGCCGGTGGCCGGGTCGAGGAACATGTCGCGGGTCGCTGCGAGCGGCGCGCGCTCGCGGGCGTCGATGAACACCACCTGGCCATCGCTGGCGCGGCGCAGCAGGAAGAAGCCGCCGCCGCCCAAGCCGGAGCTTTCCGGCTCGACCAGGCCCAAGGTGGCCGAGACCGCCACTGCCGCATCGAAGGCATTGCCGCCGGCGCGCAGCACCGCCATGCCGGCGGCCGTGGCCTCGGCATGGGCGCTGGCGATGGCGGCCCCCTGCGGGCGGCCGAGGTCGGCGTCGAGCGTGACCGGGGGCGGCGCCGCCGCTGCCGGTGGTGCGACCGCCGGCAGGTTCGAAGCGAGCGCCACCGGGCCCGCGGCCAGCGGCATCGCCACCAGCGCCAGGACGGAAGCCAGCCAGCAGGTCGGCAGGTGCACCCTGGACGGGCGGAGGAATCGGGGCATCAAGCCTTCGGGCATCAGACCATCTCCTGCTGCAGGCGTTCGAACTTGGCCTGCAGGGCGGTGGGGGATTCGGGGTGGGCCGGGTCGTGCTCGATGCACTCGACCGGGCAGACGGCGATGCACTGCGGCTCCTCGAAGTGGCCGACGCACTCGGTGCACTTCGCGGGGGCGATCTCGTAGATCGCCTCGCCCTGCGAGATCGCGCCGTTCGGACAGGCCGGGGCGCAGACGTCGCAGTTGATGCAGGTATCGAGGATGCGCAAGGCCATGGCGGCGATGGGCGGGGCGGCCTTGGGGCCGCCCGCCCGCTGCATTCAGCGCCGGACTTCGACGAAACGGAACTCGGCGCCGACCGCGAGTGCCGCCTGGCGGACCCGCTCCTCGTCCTTGGCCTCGCCGATGAAGAGCACGCGCGTACCGCGCAGTGCGTCCTCCCGGACGCCCTCGGTGGAGAAGGCGGCAACCACCAGGTCGGCCATCAGGGTGCTGTTGGGCGAGCTGAAGGTCAGCATATTGCCCGGCAGCACGGTGCGCAGCAGGGCATTGCTGACGTCGGTCTTCATGCGGGAATAGGGGCCCTCCGGCTCGGCCGGGTCGACGCCGGCAGGCAGGTAGTAGTTGAAGGTGCGCTCGGTGATGCCGTCCATGTTCTGGCTGATCACCTGGCCGAGGTAGGCCTTCCAGGCGGCATCGTCGTCGCTGGCCGGGGCCACCGGCACGGCCTCGGCCTGCTGCTGGGCCTCGTCCTCGCCCTGGCCGGGCTGGCAGGCGGAGAGCAGCAGGGTGGCGGCGATCGCGGTGGCGAGCAGCAGGGGGCGGTTCATGGGGTTCTCCGGGGCGTGGGACGGGGTCAGGAAGACGAAAGGCGGCGGGCGGCCAGGGCGCGGGCGACCACCGGCGGGACGAAGCCGGACACGTCGCCGCCCAGGCGGGCGACCTCGCGGACCAGCGTCGAGGAAATGAAACTGTGCTGCTCGGCCGGGGTCAGGAACAGGGTCTCGACCTCGGGGATGAGGTGGCGGTTCATCGAGGCGAGCTGGAACTCGTACTCGAAGTCCGAGACCGCGCGCAGGCCGCGCAGCAGCACGCCGGCGCCGATCTGGCGGGCGAAGTCGGCGAGCAGGCCGCTGAAGGCGATGACCTCGACGTTGGGATGCTGGGCCAGTGCCTCGCGGGCCAGCGCCTCGCGCTCCTGCACCTCCAGCACCGGGCTCTTGCCGGTGCTGCCGGCCACCCCGACGATCACCTTCTCGAACAGCGGCGCGGCCCGCGCCACCAGGTCGGCGTGGCCGTTGGTGATCGGGTCGAAGGTGCCGGGGTAGAGGGCGACGCGTTGACGGAGCATCGGGCGGGCCGTGGGGCGGGCGGAACTACCGCGAGTGTAGCAACTCAAGTCCCGCCGACCCGGTACAGGCCGCCGTGGGCCTCGCGGGTGCGCAGTTCGCGGTGCAAGCGCCAGCCCGCCGGCACCGCCGCCGGGCTCCCGGCCGGCGATTCGACGTAGGCCCAAGCGCGCCCGGCGAGCCGCGGCGCCAGCGCGGCAAGCGCGGGCGCCCACAGGCCGGCGGCGAAGGGCGGATCGACGAAGACGAGGTCGAAGGGCCCCTGCGCGGAGTCGGAGAGCCAGGCCAGCGCATCGGCGGCATGCACCGCCATCGGCGGGCCCTCGGCCGCGCCCAGCCGCGCCACCGCCGCTCGCAGCGCCGCCACCGCGGCCGGGGCCTGCTCGACGAAATCCACCCGCGCAGCACCCCGCGAGGCCGCCTCCAGCCCGAGCGCGCCGGTGCCGGCGAACAGGTCGAGCACGCGGGCACCGGCCACTTCGCCCTGCAACCAGTTGAACAGGGTCTCGCGCAGGCGATCGCCGCTCGGACGCAGGCCCGGCAAGTCCGGCACCGGCAGCTTCGAGCCGCGCCAGCGGCCGCCGATGAGACGGACCTGCCCGGGCGCGCGGGCGGGCCTCGATGCCGCCGCCGGCAGGCGCGGGCTCATCGGGAGAGTGCGGAGGCGGGTGTTACCATGCCGCCATTCTGCGCGATGCAGCGCCTCCGCCGCGACGATGCTCGACTGGTTCAAGAAGAAAGCCACCCCGCCCGCCGCAGCCGCCGCAGCCCCGGCCAGCGAAACCGCGCCAGCGCCCGCCGTCGCCAGCGACCAGGCCGGAGCGCAGGGATCCGGCGGCTGGTGGCGCAAGCTGGCCGACAGCGCCTTCGCCAGCGGGCTGCGCGGGCTGTTCTCCTCCAACCCGAAGCTCGACGACGCCCTGCTCGACGAGATCGAGACCGTGCTCTTGTCCGCGGACGTCGGCATCGCCGCCACCACCCAACTCGTCGAGGACCTGCGCACGCGGATGCGCGCCCGCGAGTTCGCCGATGCCGAGGCCCTGCGCCGCCACCTGCGCGCCCGGCTGCTGGCCCTGCTGGCGCCGGTCGCGAAACCGCTGGTGGTCGATGCGGCGCGGGCTCCCTTCGTCATCCTCACCGTCGGCGTCAATGGCGTCGGCAAGACCACCACCATCGGCAAGCTCGCCCACCGCTTCCAACGCGAGGGCCTGCGACTCGCGCTGGCCGCCGGCGACACCTTCCGCGCCGCCGCGGTCGAGCAGTTGCGGACCTGGGGCGAGCGCAACGGCGTCATGGTGGTGGCGCAAGGGCAGGACGCCGACGCCGCCGCGGTCGTCTTCGACGCCCTGCAGGCGGCCAAGGCCCGCGGCCTCGACCTGCTGATCGCCGACACCGCCGGCCGCCTGCACACCCAGGCCGGCCTGATGGCCGAACTCGCCAAGATCGGCCGCGTGCTGGCCAAGCTCGACCCCAGCGCCCCGCACGAGGTGCTGATGGTGATCGACGGCACCACCGGCCAGAACGCGGTGAGCCAGGTGCGGCAATTCCTCGCCGCGGCCCGGGTCACCGGCCTTGCCATCACCAAGCTCGACGGCAGCGCCAAGGGCGGGGTGGTGTTCGCACTGGCCCGCGAGTTCGGCCTGCCGATCCGCTTCGTCGGCCTCGGCGAGCGCATCGAGGATCTGCGCGAATTCGACCCGGAGGCCTTCGTCGACGCCCTGCTGCCCGAGCCGGGCGCGGAGCGCCCCGCCCCGTGAGCGGGACGCCGGCCGGGGCGGAGGGTGCCGGCACCCGGAGCCCACTGCCGGTGGAGCGCCGGGGCTGGCGCCGCGGCGTGACCGCCCTCGCCGTGCTGTCCGTACTGCTCACCCTGCTGCTGCTCGCCGTGCTGGCCCTGCCCCGGTGGTTCGACGCGCGGCGAGTGGCCGGGCTGGTCCTCGACCGCGCCGGTGTGGTCACCGGACTGGCCTGGACGATCGACGGCGACCCGGCCTTGCGCTGGCGGCCACACCCCCGGCTGGTGCTGCCGGGCCTCGCCGTCCGCGACGGGCGCGACCGGCTCCTGCTGGCCGCGACGCGGGTGGAACTGGCCCTGCCCTGGTCGACCCTGCTCGGCGGCCCGCTGCGCATCGAGGCCCTGCACCTCGATGGCCCGGTGATCGACCTCGACGCGGCCCTCGAATGGTGGCAGGCGCGCCCGGCGGAAACGGCCGAGCGCCTGCCCGAACTCCTGGACCTGCGGGTGAGCGACGGCCGTCTGTACGGTGCCGGCATCGCCATCGACCACGTGCAGCTTTCGCTGCCGCACTTCCGGGTCGGCACGGCGATGAGCGCCACCGCCTCGGGCCGGGTCGCGGCCGCGCCCGCCGCGTTCGGCTTCCGCATCCACCTTGCCGCGACCCCGGGCGACGCGCCGTTCCGGCTCGACGACCTGGTCCTCGAGGTCTCCGGGGACGGCCCCGTGCCGGCGACCACACTCGCCGGTCATCTACAACTCTCGCCCTGGCGCCTGCAGGCCAACGGTGAGCTGGCGGCGTGGCCGGCCGGATGGCCGGCGCTGCCGGCCCCGCTGGCGCAGGATCCCGCCCCGATCGCCTACCGCATCGACCAGCACGGGCCTTCCGCGCTGGCCGCCGAAACCTCGCTGCGCTTGAGCCGCGGCGCGGCCACGATCGAACTGCACGGAGTGCCCGCCGGAGTGCTGGCGTGGCGGGACGCCGGGGAGCGCCCCGCGCTCCCGCCCCTGTCCGGACGCGCCGAGCTGCCGCTCCTCGAACTTGGGGACGCCCGCTTCGAGGGCCTGCGGATCGAACTCGGGGAAGCACCGTCGCCGGAGCCGCCGCCATGAGTTCCGCGGATGCCGGCGGCAGCCCCAGCGGATTCGCCGCCACCCTGCTGGCCTGGTACGACGCCCACGGCCGCCACGACCTGCCCTGGCAGCACCCGCGCACGCCCTACCGGGTCTGGGTCAGCGAGGTGATGCTGCAGCAGACCCGGGTGCAGACCGTCCTCGGCTATTTCGAGCGCTTCCTCGCCCGCTTCCCCGAGCTGCCGGCGCTGGCCGCCGCGCCCGAGGACGACGTGCTGGCGCTGTGGTCGGGGCTTGGCTACTACCGCCGGGCGCGCCACCTGCACCACGCCGCCCGGCTCTGCGTCGAACGCCACGGCGGCGAACTGCCCGACCGCCTCGACGCGCTCGCCGCCCTGCCCGGCATCGGCCGCAGCACCGCCGCCGCCATCCTCGCGCAGGCGCACGGGCAGCGCGTGGCCATCCTCGACGGCAACGTCAAGCGCGTGCTGGCGCGGCTCACCGGCGAGGCCGGCTGGCCCGGCCAGCCCGTGGTCGAACGCCGGCTCTGGGCCGAGGCCGAGGCCCGGCTGCCGCAGCAGCGGATCGCCGACTACACCCAGGCCCTGATGGACTTCGGGGCGACCCTCTGCACGCCGCGCCGGCCGCGCTGCGGCGACTGCCCGGTGCAGGCCGGCTGCCACGCTTTCGCGACCGGCCGCGTGGCCCTGCTGCCGACGCGCAAGCCGGCCAAGCCGATGCCGACCCGCCAGGCGCGGATGCTGGTGCTGCGCGACACACAGGGCCGCGTGCTGCTCGAACGCCGCGAGGGCAAGGCGGTCTGGCAGGGCCTGTGGAGCCTGCCCGAGGCCGCGGACGAGGCCGGTGCCGAAGGCCTGCGGGCGGCACTCGGGGCCGGGCCCGGCCGATCGCTGCCGGCCTTCGACCACGCCTTCAGCCACTACCGCCTCGAAGTGCAGGCCAGCCTGCATGCCGTGCGCGAACCGGCGCCGGGCGGCATGGAAGCAGCCGCCACCGGCATACCCGCGGACGCCGCTGCCCCCGCCACCGGCATGCCCGCGGACGCCGCTGCCCGCGCCGCCGAACGACGCTGGGTGGCACGCACCGACTACGATTCCCTCGGGCTGCCCCGCCCGATCCGCCGCCTGCTGGAGTCCCTGCCATGAGCCGAACCGTCCACTGCGCCAAGCACGGCGTCCCCGCCCCCGGCCTCGCCTTCGCCCCCTGGCCGGGGCCGCTCGGCCGGCGCATCTTCGAGGAGATCGGCGCTCCGGCCTGGCAGGAGTGGCTGGCGCACCAGACCCTGCTGATCAACGAGCACCGGCTCTCGCCGCTGGAGCCCGGGCACCGCGCCTTCCTCGAAACCGAAATGGTGAAGTTCCTGTTCGGCGGCGGTGCCGAGAAACCGGCCGGCTACCAGCCGCCGGAAACCTGAGCCGTGCGAACGGGACCTGCCGGTTCGTCGCGGCCGCGCAGGGCGCGGGTGTCGAGCGGGCGGATCTCGGTGATGCGGCAGCGGTCGCGACCGGCCAGCACGCGGTCGAAGCGCGCCGAGACCAGGCCGAAGCCGGAACTCAGGCCGATCTCCGGTGCCCAGCGCAGTTCGTTGCAGGGCGCATCGACCCGCAGCAGCCAGGCCGTGCGGGGGCCGGTCCAGACCGCCAGCGTGCGGTCGTCGAGCACGGTGTAGCCCTGCAGGCGGAAGAAGCGGAAGTGCGGCACCGGCTCACCCGCCGCCGCCTCGTAGCGGGCCAGCAGGGCGGCGTCGCGCTCGGCCGGCGCAGTGCTGGCGCAGGCCGCCAGCAGCAGCGCGGCGAGTACGGCGAGGACACGGGACGGGGCGGGCAGCGGGCGCATGGATCGATGGCCGGGCTGGATCACCGGGCTGGAGCACTACGTGGACTGGGTGAGGTCGCGCAGGACATCCATATCGAGCGGACGGATCTCGGTGATCCGGCAGCTGTAGCGGCCGACCTCCACGCGGGAGGTATTCACCGTGACGAGGCGCGCGTAGGACTCGAGGCGAAGCGCCGGCTCCCACTGCAATGCGTCGCAGGGTTCGTCGACCTGCACCAACCAGGCCGTGCGGATACCGGTCCGGATCGTGATCGTCCGGCCGTCGACCACGCTGTAGTCCAGCACGCGGAAGAAGCGGAAGTGCGGCACCGGATCACCCGCCGCCGCCTCGTAGCGGGCGAGCTGGGTGCCCGTGCCTCCGGCAGCCAGGACGGTACTGGCGAAGGCCGCGAGCAGCAGGGTGGCAAGGAGACGGGACAAGGCAGGCAGCGTGCGCATGGATCGGTCCTCCGGTGGGCTCGGGACCATCCCATCACACAAGGAACGCCCGCGTCCCCGACGCCGGGATAGCCATTCAGACTCCGGTCAGTCATGCCCGCTGGCACGCAGCGGCAGCTTGCCGGCCGGCCACGGCGCTTGCTACGATCCTTCCTCTTCGCCGCCGGCCCACGCGTCGCGCCGGGGACGCCAGGCCAGGTAGCTCAGTCGGTAGAGCAGGGGATTGAAAATCCCCGTGTCGGGGGTTCGATTCCCTCCCTGGCCACCATTCAAAACAAGGGCTTGCGAGCAATCGCAGGCCCTTTGTTTTTTCCGGCCTTCCGCTGGTGACCACTCGGTGACCATTAGGCGTCGGGTTGCCCCGCTTTCCGGTTTTGGCGACGCGCGAAAATTGCGGGGGGCGCGGTCATGTGGCGAAGGCCGCCAGAGATTTGCACCGCCCCTCCCCCTAAGATGCTGTTGCCTTGCCCCGCCGCAGGTTCGCCAGCGCACGCGCCTTGCCCTCGGCGGTCTTCGGCCCGGTCGAGCATCCGCCGTGCCACTTGCACCGCCGCTTGCCCGGCACGCTCAAGGCTTGGCAGGGCTGGCCGTCGCGTCGGCGCTTGGCCCCGCAGGGCACCCGCTGTTGCGGGGCAGGGACTTGTACGCGCGCGCGCAATACTGGCCCGGAACTCCCGCCCGGCCCGGAGTCATTCGCGCGCGAATCGCCAAACAATTCCGGCCTCGATTTTTCACCGCTCGAAGTCTTGGGCGCGTCTATCCGGCGGTTCTTTATTCCGGTGAGCGTGGCCCACTCCCGCACGATGGCGTTCAAGGTGGCGCTGTTGGTGGCCTCGGGGCCGTAGCGCGGGCGCTTGGCCTCGATCAAAGGCAGCACGTCGGCGTCGGGGTGGTAGTCGATCCGCACCAGGCCCGCGCGTCGCTCGCGCTGCATCCGGTTCAGCCGTTCGCGGTCTTTCGACAGGTAGCCATCGCTCATGCCGCTGCCCTCCATGCTGGGCAGTGCCGTGGTAGGTGCGGGAAGGTCGGCGGGCCGTCACTGCCGTGGCCGTCGGCACACTGGCCCATGCCGGCCTCGGGGTTGCGCACGTTGGGCCGGTAGCGGGCGCAGCTCGCGCAGGTGACGGGCCGGCACTGCCGCTCCCGGCAGGTGTCGCAGGTGGCCAGGTGGCGAAGGCTGGCCACCACGTCGGCATCGGGGTAGTGGCCGTACTCGGCCACCTCGGCGGGGTGGAGCCGGTTCACGTAGCCCACGGGGCAGCCGGCCACTTCCGCAAGGCGGCGAAGGTGCAACCTCAGCCCATGCTCGCCGGGCGGAACAGGGGCAGGGGTGGCACTGACAAAACTGACAGAAGGGGGGTCGTCCGTCGATTCGGGGGCGGGGGGCGAACTGACAAAACTGACAGAAGGGCTTTTGTCAGTTCTGTCAGTGCCCACCGGCCCCGTTTCCGTCTCCCTCAGCCGGGCAAGCCATCGGCTCATGCGGCCCTCCGCCAAGAGAACGCAAGCGTGTCCCGGCCTCCCGTCTCCAGCACTTCGGCGTTCAGGTGCCGGTGTTCGCACAGCAGCCCCAAGGCCTCGCCCACCACCGCCGTTTCCCGTAGGCCGGTCCATTGCGGTCGGTAAACGTCCCGCAGCGTGAACCCTTCCGCCGACAGGTCGCCACTCGCCAGCTTCCGCAGCACCGCATGGGCCGCCTCGATCACTGGACGCTGGCCACTGTCGAACACGCGCCGCGTGTGCGACTCGAAATACTCCGCTAGCGCAAGGGCGCACAGCGTCGCCTTCCTGCCTATCGGCCCGCGCCCTCCCTCGGCGGCGTGCAGGGTCAGGGCCAGTGCCGGAACGTGCTTCCGGTACTTCGACATGGCCATCTCAAGAGCCGGGGCCATCGCCGACGCCCGCAGCCGCGTTTCCAGCTCGGCCCGCCATTCGAGGAACAGTTCAGCGGCGTCAGGTGCGAAGCGTAGGAAGGGCAGTCCGTCGTGGCTGCCATCGGGGAGTGTGTCGGCCTGCATCGCTTCCGGGGGTGCGTCGCGCAGGCGGGCAAACAGGGCGAAGACCGCATCTTTCGTGCGGCGGTCGGGTTCGCGGTCGCAGTCGGTCCAAGCGGGCGAAACGTCCGGCCAAGCGAACAGGAACCGCTGCAACAAGCCGTCGTCTTTGGCTCCCTTCGCCTCGCCCACCAGGGCACAGAGCGGCCCCGGCTGCGTTCCGCCGATGACGGACACGCGGGCGCAGGGGACCACGACACTGCCGCGCCCGATGCGATCCCATCGGTAGGCTTCCTTGCCGCTCCATGCGCTCAGCATGAAGCCCAACGCGGTGGCTTGTTCTTCGCGTGCCAGATTCCGCAACAGCGAGGCCAGTTCATCGCGCACCGCCAGCACGCCGCCGGGGTTGTTCGCCAGAATCTCGCCCAACGCCTCCACGGTCGCATCGTTCACCAGAAGTCGCGGCTCGGGCGGTAACGGCGGCGAGTCGTCGGCCAACAGGTTGGCAATGTCGGCCTCGGCGTTCTTCTTCAGCTCGTTCCTTGCCTTGTCCTTCCGGGCATCGGCCCGCAGCTTCGCCGCTGCCGTTTCGGCAGTGTGGCTGGACAGCAGTCGCTCATGCGTTTCGCGGGCTTGGGCTTCCATGCGCCGCATGGCGAACAAGGCTTCGCCGATGGCGGGCGACTTCATCGCACCGGGCCGGCCCACGATGCAGCCCCACAGGTTCGGAACCTCGGTCCATGCGTCGCGCTGCTTCGGTCGCACGCCGCCATGCCGTGCCACCAGCGAACCGGCAGCCACCACCAGCGGCAGGGCGATGTAGTCGGGCGGGCACTGCATCCGTTCCGCCGCGTCGCCGATCCAGTCGCCGAATGCGCCCGGCACCGCGTCCAATGGGAACGCCTGAACCGGCAACAGTGCCGGCGGTAGCGGTAGCGGTGGGCCGTCGTCGTTTTCGTTCGATCGCTCGCCTGCTTCGCAGTGCGTCCGCACCGCACGCGGCAGCGCCAGCACGTCGGCGGCGGTCGCTTCGGGGTGGGCCTTGATCCAGTCCACGCAATCGCCTTTCTCGGGCAGGCCGAGGGCCGCCACGTCGATCCACTCGCAAGCCGTCTGCAAGCCCCGCAGACGCGCGCCCACATGCTCGGCATACTTCCTGCCGGGGTCGTCGTGGTCGGGCCACAGGATGACGCGACGGCCCGCCAGCGGTCGCCAGTCGGCGGTGTCGTCGGAAGTCGCACCGCCCGAAGTCACCGCCGCCAAGCCCAGCCGGTGCAAGGCATCGGCGCAGGCTTCGCCCTCCACGACGAAAACGGGCGCATCGTCCGCACTTTCCAGCACTCTGCCGAGGCCGTAGAGCGGCCAGCCTTCGGGCGGGGCGGTCGGCCTGCCGACCACGTAGCGCGCGCCCTTGCGCCACATGGGACGGATGATCTTCCCGCCTTCGTCAGGGGCGAGGCTGCCGAGCTTCGCAAGGATCGCCGCGCGTTCGGCGTCGGACAGCTCGCGCCACGCCGGATGCTTCAGCCGTGCCACCGTGAATAGCTCGACGCCTTCCTCCGTCAGGTACGGATGCAAAGCGCGGTCAGTGAAGCCAAGCGCGACAGCGTGGCCAAACAGTCGGCGCGCGCCATCGTTCCGCCCCTCGGGCGGCTGATTCGATGCGTCCATGCTCAGCCTCCCCTCAGCAGTTCATCGCGGGCTTTCGGGAACGGCAGGCCGTGCAGCCGCATGTGGAAGCTCACCAAATCGCCACCACCGCAGCCCGCAAAGCATTTCCACCCGCCGCGCGGATTCGTGACGTGGACACTCAGCGATGCCGCCTTGTCGTCGTGGAAGGGGCACCGGGCCTGCGCCCATCCTTCCGCGTTAGGTCGCGTCATCTTCGTGAGCCGCTGGCCGTAGTAGGCCGCAGGGTCGGGCAGGCGGTCGCGCCAGTCATGCGGGGCTTTTGGATTGCTCCGCCAGCCCTTGCGCTCCGGCGTGGAGCCGGTAGCCTTTGGCGTGCCATACAGTCCCCGCAAGTTCTGCATGTGCTGCGCCCCCGTCCAACCGGGGGCGTTCTTTTTTGTGGTCATGCCGGCAGTTCCTCCCGGCGCTGGTCGGCAGCCATCCGGCGAAGGACGCGCGCAGCGCCCTCGCATTCGGTGGCGATGCTTTCGAGGATGGCGGGGGCGGGCGCTTCGGCTGCCGACTCGATCCGTGCGAACAGGTGATCCGCAACGGCGCGGAGCTCGCGGGCAAGGCCGGTCATGCCGCACCGCCAAGCCGCTGGATCAGCGCGCGGATATCTTCGACTCGCCATGCCGCGCAGTTCGGTGCGAGCTTGACGGGCGCGGGATAGCGGCCCGTTCGGATGCCGGCCCACCAGGTCGCGCGGCTCACCGGCACGATGGCCGGGATGCCTTGCGGCTCTGCTTTGGTCGGACGCTTGCCGATGATGTTGGGCAGGCGCAGGAAGCCAGTGGCCGGCAGTGCCGGGGCGAGAGGTTGCGGGGCCTCGGGGGCCGTCGCTAGGGAAGGCTTGGCGTGCATTGTCGCGTCCGTCGCCGACAAAGGCCGGCGTTCGGGGCAGACGATGGAGATGGCCGCAATTGGCGAATAGGCGGGGAGCTTGAGAAAACTAACCGGGGGGGAGGTTCTTCCGCATTGTGGGCGTTCTCGGCGCACCGCCGACCTTGCTCCAGTTAGCGATAGTGGCAGCTCGCTCGCGCGCGTCCTTACTCAGCTTCGTGTTGTGATCTAGCCACAAAAGCATTGCTTGCTTCGGAGTCTTGCCCGACAGGGCGCTTGGATCATTGCGGACAGCGCGATACGCAGCGAGCGCCGCGCGCAGCTCTTCCGGCAGCCCTTCGCCCTCATTGTCTTGGGGTGTCGCGCGATTCGCCGCGATGTAACTCTCTACGTCGTCTCTACGGAAGAGGAACACGGCGTGCCCCGAGTCCGGCGAGTTCAGATCAATCGCCAGCGGTAATGCGCTTGGATAGATACGATGTACGGGCCGCGGAAGAATGTTCAGAAAGTTTGGACGGTGCTCGCGAAGAAATGCGGCCTCGTTTTCGCAGACCACGAAGTACCCAGACACCTCCAGCTTCACGTTTTCGAAGGGCTTGCGTTCCGCCTCGTCAGTGTCAAGCAAGATGATGCTGCAATCGTCGTATTGGGGGTCAGCCGCCCATTTGCTTTCAGGCACCGAAGGATCAGGCCAAGGGCAGATCAAGCGATAGATGGGCACCTCTTCGCCATCGGTTGCGACGGCCCAAACGTCTTGCATCACTTGAAACCCAAGTACGCCCTCGGCCTTGGCGTCCCCCAAGCGAGCATAGAGAGGGAACGGCGGCCTTCCGAACGGCGCAAAGTCAAATGCTTGCGCTATCGTCTCGACGTCCACCGCCTTCCCGAACGCCTCAGAGAGTCTCGCCGCAGCCTCCGCAATCGTGATGAACACTTTGTCCACGCGCGCACCTCTCCCTGCGCCCTTCGATAGAGCGCCGCGCCAGCGGGGGAAGGTGCCCCGTTTTCGGATGGCCGTCCTAGGCGCGGCGGTTCGGTTCTACGCGGCTGCTACTCGCTTGCGCTTCGGCTTTTCGGCAGGCGTCAGCACGTTGCGCAGTTCGCAGTCCACGGCCTGCGTCATGCCGGCGGCTTGGCGCGCGCGCAGTAGTTCGGAGAGCACGGCGAATTCATCGTCCAGCGCGGCGAACGCGGCAGCGAAGCCGGGGCGCTTAGCCCATCGCGCTTGCGCGGCGTCGACGTTGAACGGCACGGGCTGGTAGTGGTCGCGGCTCATGGCTTCATCCCTTTGCGGCGTAACGGCACCACAGTACCGGCTTCACCCGTCAGCAGCCGGTGCAGCGTTTCCAGCGCCTCGCGCTTTTCTGCGAGGTAGTCATGCCGGTCATAATGCCGAGCCTGCACACCGCCCAAGCCGTGCGATTGAAGCTGCGCGCGCACGTCGACGCTCACGCCGGCAGCGGCGAGCCGCGTTTCCACGGTGCGGCGAAGATCGCCGGGGGTGAACAGGCCCTTTTCGAGCTCCCCCGCTGCGTCCATCGCCTCGGCCACCTTCCGCATCCGGTGCTGCACCGTCGAATAGACCGCGCCCGTCTCGCCCGCCGTTACGGTGAACAGGAACGGCCCCACCCGCTGCGGTGCCATCGCCTTCATGGCGTCGAATGCCTCCGGCAGTAGCGGCACGTCATGCTCGCGCGGAGTCAAACGGCGGCCTTTCGTGTCGCGCAGTCGGATGACGCCGGTATCGCCGTCGAAGTCATCGGCGGTCAGTCGCGCCAGTTGTTCGATACGCTGCGCGCCGGTCAGCAGGTGGAAGCGCAACAGGGCCGTGTCACCGCCCGCAGGTTCCGCAATGCGACGCCAGTAGGCGCGCAGTTCCGCGACGGAAAGCGCCCGCTTGCGGACATTGACCGCACCGCGTACCGCCACCACGTCGCGCGCCGGGTCGCTTCGGATGCGCAGCGCGCGCAGGTCGGCGGTCGACCGAGCATCCTGCCGCGAACGGATGGCCGCACGGTACGCCGCCCCGATGTAGGCCCGGAGCTTGCGGGCTTCCGTCAGCTTTCCGGCGTCGGTCACGCGCGCCACGATGGCGAGGACGTCATCCGATTGCACTTCATCGGCGGGCATCGCCCACAGTTTGGGGAAGGGCTTGGCGATGTTCCGGTCAACGGCGCGCGCCACTTCCGACGCGCTGGCCTTCCCGTCGCGGTGCAGTTGGCGGACGTAGGCCGACAGCAGCGCCCCCATCGTGGCGGCTTGCCGCACCTTGTCGGCATCCTCGGCCTTTGCCCTCGCCTCGCGCGCCCTCATCGCCTCGCGCTGTTCGTCGGCCAGCGCGGCGAGGAGGTCGCGCTCCCCCGACTGGTAGCGGGTCGCGTATTTCTTCGCTTCCTCGCGCGCCTCGGCCAGCGTCCAGTCATTGCCCAAGGGCACGCGCTGCCGGCTGCCGTCCGGGGCCGTGAACCGGAAGTAGTAGGCGACCCCCGTCGCCAGTTTCCGCACCTCGAAAGCGCCGCCGCCCCGTGGCGCGGGATCGGTCAGCGTGTGGCCCGGCTTCAAAGCCGAAACCTGACGCGGCGTGATGATCCCCTTGTGCTTTCGCTGCCCCATTCCGGTGACCACTCGGTGACCATTAGGCATTGGATAGTGCCAGACTCCCTTGGACGGGGATAGAGTGGTCACGGTTATTTTTCAATGACTTGCGCCGTTTCGCTGAACGGCGCTGGACGGCCCAAAACCGCAAAATCAGGGATTGAAAATCCCCGTGTCGGGGGTTCGATTCCCTCCCTGGCCTCGCTCTTCCTACCATCTCCTACCCACTCCGCTGACGCACGCAGACTTCCTCGGGAGCCCGCAGAAACGGAATGGCAGGCGACGCACGTAGAGCCGAACCGTCACGCACCGCCTGACGGTTCCCCGGCGAATTCAAGCCCCGCCCCCTGACGCGAGCCGGCGAAGGCGCTCCGACTCGGCACGGGCTTCGGCCAGCAACTGGCCCCAGTCCGACGGCGGGCGGCCGCTGTCGAGCATCCTGCGGAACACCCGGTAGGCGTCGTCGGCGCTGTCGTAGGCCCGCTTCGTGTCCTCGTCGTTGACCCAGGCGTAGACGATCACCTTCGCCTGGGCGTGGTAGCGGAAGAACAGCCGGTACTGCTGGAAGAACTTGGCGCGGAACCAATGCTTGTGCTCGGGCCCAAGCGTGTCGCCCTGGCGGTACTCCGGCCGGGTGGGGTCCTGAGGGATCACCTCGAACGCCAGCTTGGCGATGGCCGCCAGGCGCTTGGTGGCGTTCTTCTTGACGTAGCCCACCGGATCCTTGCGCTCGAGCGCCTCGACCTGCGCGGTCAGGGCGTCAAGCTGGTCGAGGAAGATCGGGTGGGCGAAGAGGGCCCAGCCGTTGACGACCAGCGGGGCGCCGCTCATTCATCATCCGCCGACAGCGGAGCCTCAAGATCCACCTCGACACCGCCGACCAGCGCCTGGATGCGTTGCGCGAGGCCGGCATCCACCGCTTGGAGCCGTTCGGGATGCTCGGCCATGTCGCGGGCCAGGAAGCCGAGGAACGGCATCAGCGCCGGGTCGTCGCTGTCGCCGGGGGCCGCGCGCGTGAGCACCACCTCACCGTTCGGGCGGATGGTGTAGTGGATCTTGTCGCGCTTGCCCAGGCGCAGCGCGCGGCGCACGGTTTCCGGCACGGTCGTCTGATAGCGATCGGTCAGCGTTGATTCGGCTTCGAGGGTGGCGGGCATGGCGGTTCTCCGACTGCTCTCGGAATAAGCGTAATGCATCCGCATTGCCATGTCAATGCAAACGCATTGTCGCCCGAAGACCCTCAGGGGGTTACTCGGCAGATCGTTGCTGCCACGCGGCACCAGGTGCTCGAGCTCCCATCGAAAGATCTGCTCGATGCAAAAGCGGACCTGATTAGCCCCGACCCTCAGCCATGAAAATTGCTCGCAGCGCGCAAGACCGGCTCGGGGCAAGGCTTGCAGCGCAGCATGGCGGTGGCCAGTCGCGGCAGCATCTCATGCAGGCGGAAGCGACGGTTGAACCGGTAGGCGGCTTCGGCCAGGTAGCGCCGCGCGTACTTGGCCTGGCGGATGGCGTGGTAGGTGCCGTTGATGGCGCGCTTGACGTTGCCCAGCAGCACGTTCACCCAACGCGCGCCCGGCGCCTCGGTGGCGGCACGGCCGCCGCCGGTGTCCAGCGTGGTGTGGGCGTGGCCGGCGTCTTCGAGCCGGCGGAAGCAGGCCAGACCGTCGGTATAGGTCTCGCACCCGGGCGCCAGGCGCCGTGCGATCCAGTCCTCGAGCGAGACGTTGTCGAAGCTGCGCACCGGCTCGATCACGGCCAGGCTCGGCGCGGCGAAGCGGGCGTCAGTCTGCACCGCGATCACGAAGGGTTGCTTGCCCTCGGCACCGCGCCCGCGCTTGCCGCCGTTGCGCTCGCCGCCGAGGTAGGCATCGTCGATCTGCACGAAGCCATTGAGCCGCCGGGGTTCCTCGCGCTCGGCCATGGCCTGCATGATCTTGTGCTTCACCCGCCAGGCGGTCTTGTAGTTGACTCCCAGGTGGCGCATCAGCTCCAGCGCGGCGAGGTTGGTCTTGGTCGCGGTCAGCAGGTGCAGGGCCAGCAGCCAGGTGCGCAGCGGCAGCTTGGTGCCCTCGAACATCGTGCCGGCGGTCAGCGTGGTCTGGTGCCGGCAGGCGCGGCACTGGTAGTAGACCGTCGTCCCGCGCCGAAACCGCGAGCGGGCCCGTCCAGTGCAGGCCGGGCAGCGGAAGCCTTGCGGCCAACGCCACTGGTACAGGGCACGGTAGCACTTGGCCTCGGTGCCGTAGCGGGCGATGAACTCGGCCATGGACAGGCCAGCCTGGAACTGCACGGAATTGATGCTCATGACGCCACCTCGTCGCCTTCAGGTGGCCGTATGCTCGGCGGTGGGCGACGCACATCCTGCGACTGGCGGCTGAGGGTCGGGGCTAATCAGG
>JAGXSL010000022.1 GCA_018333835.1 Lysobacteraceae bacterium | reverse complement strand
CGCGCTTCCAGCAGTGGCTGAACGGCGTCTGGGCCGAGAAGGACGCCCGCATCGAGGCGCTGCTGGCGCGTCCGGCCTGAGCGCCGGCTACAGCGCCCACTCGACCTGGAACCAGAGCTTGCGCACGTCGCGGGAGAAGCCCTCGGCCTGGTAGTCGGCGTACTTCAGCATGGTCGACCAGCCGGGGGCGGGGGTGAGGGTCAGCGCGGCGTTCCACTCGCGGCCGTAGTCGAGGCCGGCTTCCGAGCGGAAGTCGTGGAAGCGGACCTGCCATTGCGCGGCCCGGCCCAGCAGCGGCCGGTTGGCCTGCATGGACAGCCAGCGGTCTTCCAGCCCGCCGGGCGGGGTGGTGCCGAACTGGTCGGCCCAGCCGTTGAAGCCGTGCAGGCTGCCGAGTGGGGTCTGGAAGGCGCGGCCCCGGCCGGCACCCAGCCGCTCCCAGCCGGCGCGGAAAGTGAACGGGCCGTGCTCCAGCCGGGGTTCGACCAAGGCATAGGCGGTGGAACCGCCGCTCGCATCGGCCCAGGCGGTCTGCTGGGCGCGTTCCAGCGCGAGGCCGGCGCGCCAGCCGCCGCCCAGCGGCCAGTGCGCATCCCAGCGCAGGCCGAGGCTGCGGGTCGAGGCCTGCGGCACGTCCTCGTCCTCGATCCAGTAGCCGTAGCCGACCAGGCTGCCGTTCGGCAGGGTCCAGGCGAGGCGCGCCAGCGGTGCGTGCAGGTCGCGTTCGCGGGCCAGCGGGTTGCGGGCCTTGTCGCCGGCGGCCCGGTGCACGCGGTCGAGGTAGATCGCCTGCACCTCGATCCCCGGAGCCGGGTTCCAGCGCAGTTGCGCGGCGTCGAAGCTCTGCATGTTCTGCCGCCACGCGCTGTTGCCGATAAAGCGGCTGTTGTCCAGCACCAGCGCCTGCCGGCCCAAGCGCACGGTGGCCGCCGCGCCGCGGTGTTCGACCCAGGCCTGGTTGATC
Organism: Lysobacteraceae bacterium; assembly: GCA_018333835.1. Lineage (GTDB taxonomy): Bacteria > Pseudomonadota > Gammaproteobacteria > Xanthomonadales > Xanthomonadaceae > Silanimonas. The sequence goes on along the minus strand of JAGXSL010000022.1, from coordinate 40,212 downwards.
TCCAGCGCACGCGCATCCGGCACGCTGGGAAACTGCGTGCGGCCATTGGCTCCGGAGTTGAAGCGATCGCCCAGTTCGACGACGCCTTCGGCTTCCAGTTGCGCGCTCCAGCGCGGGCCGAAGGCCTGCGTCCAGCCGGCCCGCAGGCGCAGGGTGTCGGCCTGGGCGTCGCGGGCGAAGGCGGCGTCGGAGACCGCTTCGTGGCGGTAGCGCCAGTGCAGCGCCCAGGGCTTGGGCGGGCTGGCCTGTGGCGTGGCGGCCGGGGTGCGGGCGGTGCTGGGCGGGGCGAAGGCGGCGGCGAGGGGCAGGGCGAGCACGAGGGCCGCCGCAAGGCTTGGACGCATGCGGGAATCCGGATCGAGAGGGAGCGGGATCGAGAGGGGCGGGGTTTTCAGGCGCGGCCGAGCATGAGCTGCAAGGGCGGCCAGGCGATGACCGCGCTGGCGAGGCCGATGCCGAAAGCCGCCGCGAACAGGGCGAGCCAGTCGAGCGCGCCGCTCAGTTGGGCGTGGGTGGCACCGGTGAGCAGCGGGGCGGCCACCAGCACCAGCAGGAACACCACCACGGCGACCACGGCGGCGGCGCGCAGGGCGGCGGCGAACTTCACCAGCGCGCCGCGTTTGGCCGCCAGCGCGAGCAGGGCGAGGTCGACCACGAGGATCAACACCAGCACCGGCAGCAGCGGGCGGAGGACTTCGAGCAGCACCGCGAGGATGCCGAAGAGCGAAAAGGCCATGTCGGGGCTCCGGAAGGGTCAGATGCGGCCGCGCAGCATGGCGTTGTAGGCGCCGTGCAGCATGCGGTCCTTGAGGATCCACGGCACCCAGTGCTGCTGCAGCGGGTCGATGAAGGCGAACGAGGGGATCATCTTCAGGTCGTAGTCGAACTCGACCAGCAGGGCGCGGCCGCGCACGGTGATCAGCGGGCAGGAGGTGTAGCCGTTGAAGCGGGCATCGCACTCCCGCTCCTGCAGCAGCCGTACCAGGTTCTGGACGATGACCGGCACGTGCGCCTTGACCGTGGCGGCGGTCTTGCCGATCGGCGTGCCGCAGCAGTCGCCGGCGCCGAACACATTGGGATAGCGCGGGTGGCGCAGGGTGTGGCGGTCCACCTCCAGCCACTTGCGGTCCTCCGGCGTCTGCGCGCCGATGTTGGCGAGCGGGCTGTTGAACAGCGGGTCGGGGGCGCGCATCGGCGGTACGACGTGGATGAAGTCGTAGTCGATGCGGACCGGGCCGTCCGGGGTGGCGAAGGTGGCCCGCTTGGCCTCCGGCTCGATGCCGGTCATGCGGTGGTGCCACTGGATGGCGATGCCGCGCTCGGGGAAGTTCTCCTTGAGGAAGCCGTTGACGTCCGGTTGCGAGAACAGGCCGTCGTTGTGTGCGGTGTAGATGAACTGTGCGCTGTCGCGGCGGCCCTCGCGGCGCATCTGGTCCTCGACCAGCATCGCCACCTTGAGCGGTGCGCCGGCGCACTTCAGCCCTCCCGGCGCACGCGTGAACACGCCGACCCCGCCCTTGGCGGCATAGGCCGAGATCGCCTGCCAGGTGCGGCTGGCGTGGTCGGGGTTGTCGTAGACGCAGCCGACGCCTTCGCGGCCGATCAACCCGGGCGACATGCCCTCGATGGCGGCGAAGTCGATCTTGAGGCCGGTGGCGACCAGCAGGTAGTCGTAGCCGATGCGCTGGCCGTCGTCGGTGACCACGGTGTTGGCCTCGGGGTCGAACTCGGCGACCCGGGCCTTCACCCACTCGACGCCCCGCGGCAGGAAATCGGTGTTGTGTCCGACCACGCGCTCCGGCCGCCACAATCCCGTGGCGACCAGGGTCAGGCCAGGCTGGTAGAAGTGTTCCTCGCGGCGGTCGATGATGGTGATGCGCGCGCCCTCCACCGCCCGCACCAGACGGTTGGCGAGCGAGACGCCGGCGGCACCGGCCCCGACGATGACGATGCGGGCATTGCTGCGCACCGCGTACGCCGACCCGCCGCCCAGCAGCGCACCACTCGCCACGCCGGCGGCGGCGAGGCCCGCGGCACCGAGCCGCAGGACCTGGCGGCGCTGGTGGTCGATGCCGGGCGAGGGATCGGGGCTCGGGGGAAGGGGGGCTGGCGCATGGCGGTCACCTCGGTCGACGGGCTTGGCGTTTCGGTGACACTAATTTAGCACTTGTTAAGACGATGTCGTCGCCTCCGGTGCCGCCATTCTTTTGCTGCATCGCCGCATGGACGAACGTAGCCCATGCGGCATTGCAGCATGGCGCTCAGCGCGCCGGCACCGCCTCCCACCGATCCAGCCAAGCCTCCAGCTCGCGGTAGAAGGTGCGGCTGTTCTCGCCGCCGAGGATCCAGTGGTTCTCGTTCGGGAACACCAGCAGCCGGCTCTCGACCTGCTGGCGTTGCAGCAGCGACCAGTACTCGATCACGTTGTTGATGGGCACGCGGTAGTCGAGCTCGCCGATGGTGACCAGCACCGGCGTGCGGAAGTTCGCGGCCTTCAGCATCGGGTTCTGCTCGACCCACACCGGGCCGCGCTCCCAGACCGGGCCGCCGGCGTTCTGCTCGCGGTGGAAGATCGAATCGGAGCTGCCCCACTGCGATTCCAGGTTGACGAGGCCGGCGTGGCTGACGAGGCAGCGGTAGCGGGTGGTGGTGCCCTGCAGCCAGTTGGCGAGGTGCCCGCCGTAGCTGGCGCCGCCGGCGCATTGCCGCTCGCCGTCGATGAAGCCGAAGCGCTCGATGGCGACGTCGACGGCCTGGTTGATCTCCTTGGCCGGGCCGGCGAAGGGATCGCCCTGGATGCCCTGGGCGAAGGCCTCGCCGAAGCCGGTGGAGCCGGTGTAGTTGGTCAGCAGCACGATGCGGTCGGTGCCGGCGATCAAATGGTAGTTCCAGCGGACGAAGAAGGTGTCGCGCCACATGATGTGAGGGCCGCCGTGGATCAGCGTGAACACCGGATAGCGTCGCGCCGGGTCGAAGCCGGCCGGCTTCACCAGCATGTTGTGGATGCGGGCGCCGCGCTCGCTCTCGAACCAGAAGTGCTCGACCGGGCGCAGGTCCAGTTCCGCGGCGCGGGCGCTGTTGAAGGCGCTGATCGCGCGGTGGCCGCCGCGGCGCGGCTCGATGCGGACGACCTCGTGCGGGGTCACCGCGCTGTCGAAGTTGGCCACCAGCACGCCGCGGGCGGCATCGGCCACCTGCAGGCCGGTGTAGACGCCGCGCTCCATGTCGAAGGCGCGGCGACCGGTGGTGTCGCCGATGCGGGCGGTGAACAGCGCCTCGAGGCCGTTTTCTTCCGCCGTCATCCACAGGGTGCGGCTGTCGCCGTCGATGCCGAAGGTGGAGACCGCGAGCGCCTTGGGCAGGGTCAGGGTCGAGACGGGGGCCATGTCCGGCCAGGCGAAGCTGGCGAGGCGGGTAGCGTTGTACACGCGCTCGCTGCGCGGTGTGACCAGGGCCACCAGATGGCGGCCGTCGGGGCTGAACTGCGGCCGGGCGAAGCCGTCCTGGCCCTCCAGCGAGCCGTCGCCGGTCAGCCGCACGGCCTCGCCGCCGCTGGCGGGCACCCGGTAGAGGTCGGCGTGCGTGTTCGCGAAGGCGGCGCGGTGGCGGTTCACCGTGGCCGCGAACACCACGGCCTGGCCGTCCGGCGTCCAGCTGGCGTCGATCTCCTCGCCGGTGTCGGTGAAGCGGCCGCCGAAGCCGGGCTGCTTCACCAGTTCGGATCCGGCGAGCAGGTCCTTCGCCTCGCCGCCCTCCACCGGCACCACGAACAGGCGTTGCTGGCGGTCGTCCAGCCAGCGGTCCCAGTTGCGGATCGGGAAGCCGGTGTAGACGAGCACGTTGTCGCGGCGGGCCTTGCGCTCGGCGGCGATGCGTAGGTTGTCGGCATCGTTCATGGTGCCCGGGAACACGCTGCTGACGAACAGGATCCGCGAGCCGTCCGGCGAGAACTGCGGCGTGCGCGCGCCGGTCGAGATCGAGGTCACCCGGCGTGGCTCGCCGCCCTGGCGCAGGTCCAGCACATAGACCTGCGGCGCGTTGTCGCCCTCGCGCTGCACGGTGAAGGCGAGCTGGCCGCCGTCCGGGCTGAACACCGGGCCGGCCTCGGCGGCACGGCTGAAGGTGAGCTGGCGCGGCTCGCCGCGGCCGTCGGTGGGCAGCAGCCAGAGGTCGGCGCTCTGCTCCGCCGGGTCGTAGGCCGGCCGGGTCACCACCACGGCGGCCTGCCGGCCGTCGGCCGAGAGGGCGGGCGGGGAAAGCCGGGCGAAGGTCCAGACATCCTCGTGGGTGATCGGCCGGCCGCTGGCGAAGGCGGCCGGCAGGGCGGCCAGCGCGAGCGCGGCGGCGAGAAGGGGACGGAGCAGGCGCATGCGGGCGACGTCGGGTGGTGGCGGGAAGCCGGAGCATCGCCGAAAGCGCCGCCCGACGCTATCCTGCGCGCCCCTTCTCCCTCGGCACGCAGCGATGCGCCTGAACAAGTACCTCTCCGAGGCGGGCTTCTGCTCGCGCCGCGAAGCCGACCGCCTGATCGGCGAGGGCCGCGTCACCGTCAACGGTCTCCGCGCCCGGGTCGGCGCCGAACTCGGCGAAGGCGACCGGGTCGCCGTCGACGGCCAGACCGTCGCGCCGCGCGCGCCGGGTGCCGCCAACAAGCGGCGCCACGTCTACATCGCCTACCACAAGCCGGTCGGCGTCACCTGCACCACCGAGGCCGAGGTCGCCGGCAACATCATCGAAGCCATCGGCCACGAGCAGCGCATCTTCCCGATCGGCCGCCTCGACAAGGACAGCGAGGGGCTGATCCTGCTGACCAGCAACGGCGACATCGTCAACGAGATCCTGCGTGCCGAGAACAGCAAGGAGAAGGAGTATCTGGTCGGCGTCAACAAGGACGTGACCGAGGCCTTCCTGCGCGGCATGGCGCGCGGCGGCATCCCGGTGCACGGGCAGGCGACCCTGCCCTGCAAGGTGGCGAAGATCGGCCCGGTCGGCTTCCGCATCGTGCTGACGCAAGGGCTCAACCGGCAGATCCGCCTGATGTGCCAGCACTTCGGCTACCGGGTGAAGCGGCTGTTCCGCAGCCGCATCGTCAACATCGCGATCGGCCGCCTGAAGCCCGGGCAGTGGCGCAACCTCACCGACGCCGAGCTGCGCGGCCTGCTGCCGAACCGGACGGAGTGGTAGCCCGGCGATCGCAAGCGATCGCCGGTTCCATGGCCCGAGGCTGCGGGTTCAGCCCAGCGCCGGCAGCACGAAGGCGAACAGCGCGCCGGTGAGCGTGGCGAGCACCGAGGCGATGTAGATCCCCACCGACCAGCGCCGCAGCCGGCCGCAGGCCCGCGCCAGCGCCGGATCGGCCGGGCAGGGCGCCGAGCGCGCCCGCCACAGCAGCGCGCCGGCCAGCAGCAGGGCCGCGGCGGCGGTGCCGAACAGCAGGCCCTTGCGCTCGGAGAGCCAGACGATCTGCGGCACCGCCGTCACCAGGCCGGCCAGCGCGGCACCGGCCCCGAGGCTCACCATCACCGCCGGCAGCACGCAGCAGACCAGGGTGCCGGTGCTGGTGAGCAGCGCGGCCCCGGCCCCCCACAGGCCCTGCCGGGCCGGGGCCAGCAGGGCGCGCGGGGCGCCCTGCGGGATGCCATCAAAGGGCTCAGTCACGTTCGGCCTCGGCGCGGATCTCGGCCAGCGTGGCCTCGGTGCGCTCGACGCGCACCACGGTGTAGCCGGCGTCGGTCAGCAGTTTCTTCGTGGTCTCGTCGCTGATGTCCTGCCCGGGCTCGAGGGCGATGGCGACCAGACGGTCTTCCAAGCTGACGAAGACTTCGGAAACACCCGGCTGGCGGGCGAAGGCGGCGCGGATGCCGTCGGCGCAGAAGGCGCAGACCAGGCCGTTGACCTCCACCCGCAGGCTGCGGGCGTCGAGGCCGGTGCTGGCGAGCATGGCGGCGAGCGCCAGGGCGAGCGGGGCGAGTGGCTTGATGAAGGACATGGGATTCTCCTCGTGGGGGGTGTCGTACGACACGGGTTTCAGAAGTTGACCATCAGGTTGGCGAGCGGCCGGCCGTCCTCGTCGGCACCGGCCTCCAGCCACCAGCGGGTGGTGAAGAAGCGCAGCACCAGCGCGCCCTTCAGGCTTTCGTCGTCGGCGTTGCTGGTGTGCATGCCCTTCAGCACGAGCCAGGTCGCCATGCGGTCGACGTCGTGCAGGTAGGGTGCCCAGCCGAGCGACACCGTGTCGAATCGGTGCGACCAGCCGTCACCCTCGTGCAGCTCGCTGACCAGAGCGGTGTAGATGCGCCGCGTCTCGTAGTCGAGCTGCAGGCCGACGTGGCGGGAGAGGCCATCGCCCAGCCCAGTGCGGGACTGGCCGAGACCGCCCCAGAGGAAGGCGTTGGCCTGCGCTTCGGGCAGGTTCCAGCGGCGCAGCAGGCGGGCGGCGCGCAGGTAGTCGACGTCGAGGTGGTGGCTGCGGCCGAGGTGGTCGGCACGCAGGCCGCCGACACTCACCGACCAGCGGAAGCTCGGCGAATGGGTGTAGCGCCACTGGTCGAGCGTGGGCTGGTGGTCGAGGACCACGACGTGGCCGCCGGCGTAGGTGACGGGGCGGGCTTGGCCGGGGTCGGCGGCCAGCAGGGCGACGGCCGCCAGGGCCATCGGGAGGAATCGGGGCATGGGAATCTCGCGATCAGGGAATCGAGCGGCGCGGGCAGGGCCCGCGGTGGCACCGCAACAGGCGGCGGAGGGCTCGATTCAGGCGCGAGGCGGTTCCTGCGGCACCGGCAGCGTACGGGTGGCGAGCGGCGTGGGCAGGCCGACGGGGCTTTCCGGCGCAGTCAGGAGGGACCCGGCCGGCAGCGCCGGCGGGTCGGCGGCCACCAGGGAACAGGCCCAGGCGCACCACGTGCTGTCGCCGGCGAGGCAGGGGGTCCCGTCGCCGTCCGCCGCGTCGGCATCGGCCGGAGCCGGGGCGGGCGGGTGGCAGGGCGGGGCTTCGGCCGCCTCCCCCGTGGTCGCCGCAGGCATGGCACCGCAGCCGCCGAAGGCCAGCACGGTCCCCGCCTGCAGTAGCAGGGCCAGGGCCAGCAGGCCGAGGGTGGCAAGGCGCAGCCAGGGGCGGGATCGACGGGCCATCCCCCCATCCTAGCATCCGGCGGCCGCGTCCGGCACGCCCCCTCTTGACAAACGCTTGGCAACCGCACCGGAAAGCTTTATGGTAGCGGCGCTGAGCTTGCCGGGTCACGGTGAATTGTGTCCCGATGCGGTAGATCGACGATCCGCTACATCGCCCTTGTGTTGCCTCCCAGCAGACAGCCGCCGGTCCATCGGTGTAATCCCTTCAAAACTGTTTTCAGGAGACAACCATGTCCGATCGTCAGACCGGAACCGTCAAGTGGTTCAACGACGCCAAGGGCTTCGGCTTCATTTCGCGCGACGGCGGGGAGGACCTCTTCGTCCACTTCCGCTCGATCCAGGGCGCCGGCTTCAAGACGCTGAAGGAAGGCCAGAAGGTCAGCTTCACCGTCGTCAAGGGCCCGAAGGGCCTGCAGGCCGACGCCGTCCAGGCGCTCTGAGGCCAGAGCACGTCCACGCGTGGAGAACCCCGGGCCGAAAGCCCGGGGTTTTTCTTTTTCGACCGAGGAGAATTCGATGCAGATCGCCGAGCGCACCGTCGCTTCCTTCCACTACACCCTGACCAGCCCCGAGGGCCAGGTCATCGACGACTCGCGCGGCCGCGAGCCGCTGCCCTATCTGCACGGCGCCGGCCAGATCGTCCCCGGCCTGGAGAAGGCCATGGCCGGCCGCGTGGCCGGCGACCGCTTCCAGGTCGTGGTGCCGGCCGCCGAGGGCTATGGCGAGCACAACCCCGAGATGATGCAGGCCGTGCCGCGCGCCGCCTTCCCGGCCGATGCCGAGTTGGCGCCGGGCATGCAGTTCGAGGCGCAGGGGCCGATGGGGCCGATCACCGTGGTGGTGGCCCGCGTCGAGGCCGACAGCGTCACCATCGACGCCAACCACCCGCTGGCCGGCATGCCGCTGCACTTCGACATCGAGATCGTCGAGGTCCGCGAGGCCTCGGTCGAGGAGGTGCTGCACGGCCACGTCCACGGGCCGGGCGGGCACCCCCACTGAACTCAGGGCGGGGCCGGCAGGCGGGCGAGCGCCGCGGCCAGCCGCGCCGGGTCGACCGGGCCGTGCTGCTCGGCCAGCACCCGGCCCTCGGCGTCGAACAGGGTCCAGGCCGGCAAGGGCTTGGCGCTCAAGTCGGCGGCCCAGACCCGCTCCGCCGGCAGCCCGAAGCGTTCCGCCCAGGCCGCCGCGTCGGCGGCCCGGGGCGGGTGGCCGTAGCCCGCCTCGGCGCTGGTCAGCATGTGCAACACCACGAGGTCCGCGGCGGTGTCGCGGCCTGCGGCCTCGGCCGCCGCCACCAGCGCCGGGCAGTCGCGGCACCATTGGGCTCCGTAGGCCACCAGCACCGGCCGGCCGACCCACTCGTCGAGCCGGCGCGGGGCGCCGGTCGCGTCGAGGCGCGGCCGCTCCAGCGCCGCCGTTTCCACCGGCGGCGGACGCAGCAGGGCCGGCAGGTCGCGCAACCACACGCCGAGCGCCAACGCGACCAGCAGGCCGACCAGCACGCCGCGCCGGGACCAGGGGCGGTCTTCCGGTTCGGCCGGCGGCCCCCGCCGCCTCATGGCGGATCGGACGAGGGCCTGCCTTCCGTGCGCCGCGCCAACTCGAACGGCATCGAGGCCGGGGCCACCGCGCCGCCAGAGATGATGAAGGCCATGGCCTCGTCGACGGTCCAGTCGGTCGGCACCAGCCGTTCGACCGGCACCACCTCGAGGTAACCCGAGGTCGGGTTGGGCGTGGTCGGCACGTAGACCGCCGCCAGTTCGCGGTCGCTGCCTTCCTCGCGCAGGACGCGGGTGACGAAGCCCACCGCCTTCATGTCGCGGTGCGGGAACTCGATCAGCACCACCCGCTGGGCCTTGCCGGGCGGTTGCTGGAGCAGGTCGAGCAGCTTGCGCGCGCTGGAGTAGACGATGTTGACGAGCGGCACCCGGGCGATCAGGTTCTCGATCATGGTGAGCAGGTTCTGGCCGACCACCCGCCGCACCAGCGCGCCGACGGCGATGATGATGGCGAAGGTGCCGACCAGCCCGAACACCGCCATCGCGGCGCTGTGGCCGGCCCAGCCGAAGGTCTCCGGGTAGCGCCCGGCGAGGCCGTCGAGCAGCGGCTCGACCCAGGGCCGGGAGAGGTCGGAGAACAGCCCGAACAGCACGCTCACCACCAGCCAGGCGAGCCAGAGCGGGAACAGGGTGAGCAGGCCGGCGATGAACCAGCGTCGCAGTTTGCGCATCAGTCGCGGCTCCTTGCCGCCAGCAGTTCGTCGAGGGGGACTTCGCGGACGAGGCGGAAGCCGAGGTCGTCCTGGCCGCGCGGGTCGGCGACCGTCTGCACCGCTTCCGGCAGGCTGCCGGGCAGCGTGCGCCAGCCGCCGCCGCCGGCCTCGCGGCCACCGGCCAGCCATTCGCGGACATTGCCGCCGACGTCGCGCAGGCCGAGCGGCGAGGCCTGCCCGGCGCCGGCGCGGACGGTGCCGGGGCGGCGGTCGCAGTCGAGCCGGGTGCCGGCGCAATCCCGGGGCGCGCCGCGGGCCATGGCCTGCCACTGCGTGGCATCGGGCAGGCGGTAGCGGTGGCCGTAGCGTTGGCCGTGCCATTGCGCGAAGGCCTCGGCGTCGGCGGCGGTGACGCAGACCACCGGTTCGTCGGCGCCCTGGGCGAAGCCCGGCGACCGCCAGCTGCGACGATCGAGGAAGCCGCCGCGGCAGCGCGATTCGGCGCGGCCGGTAGCCGCCGCGAAGGCGGCGTAGTCGGCGCGGGTGACCTCGGTTTCCATCGCCGCCCAGCCGCTGCGGGTTTCGGTGGGCGCGACCACCAGCCGCATCGCCGGGCCACGGCCGGCCAAGCGGGCGCCGGGGGCCGGCAGCAGGGCGAGGCGGGCGGCGCGCAAGGGGGCGGCGAAGGTGGCCGGGTCGAGGCCGAAGCGGGCGATGTCGGCCTCGGCGGCGGCCAGCAGATCGGCATCGCGGCCGCGGGCCGCCTCTGCCAGTGCGTCGCGGACTCCGGCTTCGCGGGCGGCCACCAGCGCCGTCCAACCCGGCCGCGTGCGCAGGCCGGCGCTGTCGGCGTAGGCGGCAAGGCGTTGCCAAGCGGCACCGGCGGCTTCGTGCTGGCCTTCCGCCGCGAGGCGCTCGAACTGGCCGGCGAAGGCCGCCAGCAGGGCGTCCTCCAAGCGCGCCAGCGCGGGGTCGCGCGGGGCCAGCGCGCGCGCGGCGCGCAGCGAGTCGAGGGCATTGTCGCCGGGCGGCAGGCTGAGCCGCAGGCGGGCGATCTGCCGTTCGGCGGCCGCGAGTTCACGCGCCGCCGGCAGGCGCGGGTCGTAGGGCAGGGCCTGGGATTGGAAGCCGAGCGTGCCGGCCGCCTCGCCGGCCGTTCCGGCCACGGACGGCTCCGCAACGGGAGCTCGGGCTCCCTCCGGTTCGACCGCGGCGGCACCGATCGCCGCCACCACCGCGCCGATCGGGTCGGCGACGGTGGGCGCATCGGGCTGCGGCAGGATCGGGTCCAGCGCCACCGTGGCGCGACCGTCGGCGGTGGGGTCCGGGAACAGCCACCAGACGCCCCCGGCGAGCCCCAGCGCCAGCGCGCCGGCCGCCACCCAAGGCCAGGCCCGCCACGGCGTCCGCGCGGCTTCCGGCATCGCGTCCGCGGCCGGCGCGGAGGGGGTCGCCGGGGCGATCGCGGTGTCGGCCCGCGGATCGGCGACGGGGAGCGGCGTGGTGCCGGCCGCCACACCGCCCGGGGTGGCGGGCAGCGGCAGCGAAGGGCGGCCCTGGAGCTTGCGCTCGAGTTCGTCGAGCGCGCTCAGCATCTGCTCGGCGTTGCGGAAGCGCTGGTCGCGCGATTTCGCCATCGCGATCGACAGCAGCGGCTGCCAGTGCCGGCGCTCCACCGGCAGCGGCGGGATCGGATCGTGGGCGTGCATCACCGCCAGCGCCAGCGCGTCGTTGCCCTGGAAGGGCAGGCGGCCGGTCAGCATCTCGTAGGCCAGCACGCCGACCGCGTAGAGGTCGGCGCGGCCGTCGACGTTGTCGCCGCGGGCCTGCTCCGGCGCCATGTAGGCGGCGCTGCCGACCGCGAAGCCGACGCTGGTGATGCGGGCCGAACTGCGGAACGGCAGGGCGATGCCGAAATCGGCCAGCACCGGCCGGTCGGCGTTGTCGAACAGCACGTTCTCGGCCTTGACGTCGCGGTGGACGATGCCGCGGGTGTGGGCGTAGCCGAGCGCCGACAGCAGCGAGCGCAGCACGGCGAGGATGCGCGCCTCGTCGTTGCGCAGGTCGCGCTGCCCGAGGTGGCCCTTGGCGAGGTAGGGCATGACGTAGTACATCAAGCCCTGCGGCGAGCGGCCGACCTCGTAGATGCCGACGATGCAGGGATGCTCGAGCTTGGCGATGGTGCGCGCCTCCTGCTCGAAACGCTGCTTGCTGACCTCGTCGCGGAGGATCTCCGGCGCGGTGATCTTGATGGCGACCTGGCGGTCCAGCGATTCCTGCAGCGCGAGGTAGACGAAGCTCATGCCGCCCTTGCCGATGCGCCGCATGACCCGGTAGCCGGGGATCTCCGGCATCATCGAGGTGAGGTAGGCCGAGAGTTCCTCCGGCGACAGCTCCTCGTCGGGCGACGGCGTGAAGCGCAGGATGGCCATGGGTGGCGCGGCGGAGCAGCGGGAAAGGTCGCCAGCTTGGGCCGGGCGACCGCGCCTGTCCAGCCTTGCCGGACGGCGCTTCAGCCGGCCGCCAGCCAGCGCCGGCTCAGGCCGCCGGGCGGGCGCGTGGCTTCAGGCGCACGTAGAGCTGCTTGCGCACCCGCGCCACCACCTCGCCGGAGGCGTCCCGCACCGGGCAGTCGAACCAGCGCAACACCCGGCTGCCGTCGGCGGCGGCGGCGCGCAGTCCGTCCAGCACCGCCTCGTCGAGGTCGAAGCGGCAGTGCACCGTGCCGCGGCCGGGCTTCGCGAACTCGATCTCGCCTGCCTTGTCCCAGACCACGTAGTCCGGGCCCAGCGCCCGCATCACCAGGATCATCCAGAACGGGTCGGTCATCGCGAACAGCGAGCCGCCGAAGTGGGTGCCGACGTAGTTGCGGTTCCAGGGGCGCATCCGCAGTTCCACCTCGGCGCTGCGCCAGTCGCGGCCGAGGTGGACGACGTGGATGCCGCTCGCGAGGAAGGGCGGCCAGAAATTGAGCAGGTGGCGGAGCAGTCGGGGAGACATGGCGGATGGCGGAACCAGGGCCCGCCATCATGCCATACGCATGCGTATGGTTTTCGTCAGAACAGCAGCGAGGCCATCTTGCGGCGGTAAGCGCCGATCAGGTCCGCGTCCTCGACCACCCGGAAGGCGTCGAGCAGGGCCTTCTTCGGCAGGCCGTCGGCGTAGCCGCGGTCGCGGCGCAGCATTTCGAGGAACTGCTCAAGACCAGCCTCGGAGGCACCCTCGACGAGGTGGCGCGCCCCCAGCAGGTGGCGGGCGCGGAGGTCGCCGGGGTCGGCGGCGATGGCCTGTTCCAGCACCGGGGCCGGCGGCGCGTCCTTCAGCAGGGCGGCGAAGCCGAGCAGGGCGCGGGCCTTGCTCGCGCGCTCATCGGTGGCGAGGTTGGCGGGCAGGGCGTCGAGCAGGGCCTCGGCCTCCTTCGCGGCACCCACTTTCAGCAGGGCCAGAACGAGGTCGAGCTTGAGTGCATCGTCGCCGGGCGCTTGGGCGACGGCTTGGCGCAGCCGGATGACCTCGGCTTCCGGGTCGGGCGGCGCGGTTGCGGTGGCCGCTTCCGCGGGGGCGGGCTCGGCCGGAACGATGCCGTGGCGGGCGAGGAACTGCCGGAGCTGCCCTTCCGGCAGGGCGCCGGGGAAGCCATCGACGATCTGGCCGTCCTTGACCAGCACGAGGGTCGGCACGGAACGGATCTGGAAGTAGCCGGCGAGTTGCTGCTCGCGGTCGACGTCGACCTTGGCCAGCCGGAAGGCACCGTGGTACCCGGCCGCGAGTTTTTCCAGCAGCGGGGTCAGCGCCTTGCAGGGCCCGCACCAGGTGGCCCAGAAATCGACCAGCACCGGCACCTCGCGCGAGGCCAGCAGCACCTCCTGCTCGAAGCGTTCCAGCGTGGCGTCGAAGACATGGGGCGGGGTGGCCCCGGCGGCGGCCGGGGCGGGTGCCGTGCGGTTCAGGGCATCGAGGCGGATCACGATCGGGAGCTCGTCGATTCAGGGCGCCAGCGGCCGCACCACGGCACCGTCCTTCATCACGAAGGCCACCCGGCGGGTCAGGCCGATGTCGGCGAGCGGGTTGCCGGGCACCGCCACCACGTCGGCGCGGAAGCCGGGTGCCAGCTGGCCGAGCTCGGTGCTGCCCAGCACCTTGGCGGCGTTGAGCGTGGCCGCCTGCAGGGCGGCGGCCGGGCTCATCCCGCCCTCGACCATGAACTCGAACTCGCGGGCATTGTCGCCGTGCGGGCTGACGCCGGCGTCGGTGCCGAAGGCGATCGGCACGCCGAAGGCATGGCCGCGGCGGAAGGTCTCCGCCATCTGCCGCGCCACCGCGCGTGCCTTGGGCCGGATGATCTCGGGGAAGTAGCCCGGCACCTCCGCCTTCTCGCCGACGAAGCGGCCGGCGCTCAGGGTCGGCACCCACCAGACCCCACGCTCCTTCATCAGCCGCATGGTGCGCTCGCTCATGAAGGTGCCGTGCTCGATGCTGAGCACGCCGCCCTCGATGGCGCGGCGGATGCCCTCGTCGCCGTGGGCATGGGCGGCCACGGTGAAACCGTAGTCGCGGGCGGTCTCGACCACCGCGCGGATCTCCTCGATGGTGAACTGTGGGCCGTCGGGGCTGCGGGCGTAGCTCAGCACCCCGCCGGTGGCGGTGATCTTGATGGTGTCGGAGCCTTCCTTGTAGCGCTGCCGCACCGCCTGGCGGGCGTCGTCGACGCCGTTGATGACCCCCTCGGTGGGGCCCGGCGTGCCGACCAGGGCCGAGAAGCGCCGGTTCAGGCCGTTGGTCGGGTCGCCGTGGCCGCCGGTGGTGGCGATCGATTTGCCGGCGGCGATGATGCGCGGGCCGGGGATGGTGCCGGCGTTGATGGCGTCGCGCAGGTTGGGGGCGAGGGTGCCGCCCATGTCGCGCACCGTGGTGAAGCCGGCCTCCACGGTGCGGCGGACGTACTGCGTGGCGCGCAGGGCGAAGTCGACCTCGTCGAGGCGGAAGCCTTCCGAGTAGCTCTGCGGGTTCGACTGCTGGCCGACGTGCACGTGCAGGTCGATCCAGCCCGGCGAGCAGGTGTGGCCGGCCAGGTCGATGACGCTGGCACCGGGGACCTCGACCGTGCCGCGGTGCACTGCTTGAACCCGCTCGCCCTCGACGACGACGGTGCTCGGGCCGAGCAGCCGGCCGCTGGCGGCGTCGAACAGGTCGCCGCAGCGCAGGGCGGTGGGGGCGGCGTGGGCGGGCAGGGCGAGGACCAGCGGAAGCGCGAGCAGGCCGAGGCGGGGCGTCATCGGGGGTTCTCCGGGCGATCTGGAGGGGGTGGAGCCGTGAGTATGCACCGCCGCCGATCCGCCCGGGTGTGGCGGGGCGGGTCGGTTCCGACGTCGTCGCTCATGGTGCTTGCACCTTTCCGGGTTGGCGAGCGACGGTCACGGCTTCTCCACCTGGCACTCGCCCAGGCCTTTGGCCTGGCGCACGAACGCGGTGTCGAAGGTCTTGAGCGTCTCGTGGCCTTGGCTCAAGGCGAGATGAAGCGCATCGGCGAAATCAAGGCCACGCTCGTGCCACGCGATGGCCTGCGCGACGCGCTGGGCGTCGGCAACGTCGACGTTCGGCAGGCCGAGTACGCGGCGGAGCGCTTCGCACACCTCGGCGGCCGTTCGCTCGTAGGCCACCCGCAGCACCCATTCCGTCTCCAGCAGCACGGTCAACGGGATGAAGATCGTCTCGGTGGAGAACAGCGCGACGCTGGCCTTGTACTGCGCGGCGTTATCCGCCGTCAGCAGGCGCACGACCACGTTCGTATCAACCGCGACCACGCCACGTCTTCTTGATCGCGCCGTCCACCGCCGCCTTGATCTCCGCATCGCTGCGCGCAGGCACCTTGGTCTTGAACAGGCCCGCCACGTCAGCGAGTGCGGTCGGTTCGAACGGCGCCTTGGGGCGCAGCAGGATGCCGTCGCCGGTGTCGATGATCTGGAAGTCGAGCCCGGCTTCCCAGCCATGTGCGCTGCGCACCGACTTCGGGATGATCACCTGCCCCTTGCTCGACAGTCGGGTGGTTTCCATGGCGCGGCTCTTCGTAAGACGAAGGTAAGAATAGGATTCGGGGGTGGCGGCGTCAATCCGGCGCCGTGGATGGCGCTGCGGCGCTGGAGTTCGCGGATGAGGTTCATGGGCGATCTTCCAGAGCCGACTCGATGTCCGTTGACGCAAAGCCATCGCCCTTGAACAGCAGCGGCAGGCCGCGGACTTTGGCGAGTGCGTAACTGAACAGATCGCCGTAGTTGAGCGAGGCCGGGTGGCCGCTGCCTTGGCCGTAAGCGACAAACGCCGAGTACGCGGCGATGGCTTGCTCCGCATCGGGCGCTACCAGCTCGAACGGCGGCAGCCGCAGCAGATCGTCCAGCAGCACCACCGCGCGCTGCCCGCGCCGCCCATGGACGACCAGACGGGTTTCCACCACCGTCGGCGTACTGATCAGAACCCGCTGATGCTTTTGCAGAACATCAAGGAAAGCGTCGCGCTCGGGCTCGGCGAACACGATCGCCACCAGGGCGGAGGTGTCGATGACGATCACGTCGGCAGGCCGTTTTCGTCCCAGTCCAGCGGGTCGCTGGCGTCGAGGCGATCGGGGATCGTGTCGATCTGCTTCAGCAGGGACTTGAGGCGCAGGCCGGGAGCGGTCAAGCGCTGGGACTCGAGTTGGAGTTGATCGACGGCCCGTTCCACCAGTGCCGTTTTGCTCAAGCCGGTGGCCTTTGCCAGTTTTTCGACCTTGGCGACGACAACGGGATTGGCGATCTGCAGTGCCATGACCTTCCTCCGATCAACATATCAATATCGGCAGTATACATTGGTGCTCGACACCCTCAAGACTGCGTCATTCGCAGCGCGGCGTCAGAGTTCGGCGAGGAGCTTCAAGAGGGCTCCGCCTGGGCGATGTCGGTCTGTGGAAAGTCGTCGCCCTTGAACAGCAGGGGCTCGTCGCAGGCGCGCGCCAGCGCATAGCTCATGCAGTCGCCGAAGTTCAGGCCGGCCGGGTGGTGGCCCTAGCCGAACCGGCGGTAGGCCTCTTGCGCGGCCCGCAGCTGCGGCAGGTCGAAGGGCACGATTTCCGCGCCCGATTCACGGACGAAGGGGTCCAGCGCGGGCTTGGCGGATTCGCCGAACCAGCGCGTCAGCACGATGGAGGCCTCAAGCAGGGCCGGTGCGCCGATGCGCGGCGTCGGGTCCTGCTCGATCCGTCGCGCGAAGTGCTCGGCGTCGGCCTCACCGGCCAGGATCGCGATGACCGCCGAGGGGTCGATGATCATCGCGGAAGCCCATGGTCGTCATAGCCGATGACCTCCTCGGCGCTCTCGTCGAAGCGCTTGGCTGCGCGTTTCGCCAGCGACAGGTCGAGAAGGCGCTGTGCCACGCCGGCGCGTCGTCGCGCCGACTCGCGTCGCAGGCGCCATTCGATCGCGGTGCGCACCGCCACCGTGATGGACTCGCCGGTCAGCGCGGCAAGGTCGCGGATCTTGGCGTCGGTCTCGGGATCCTTGATGCTGATGGGCATGGCGGATTCTTCCCTTTTGGGATGAATCATCCTGCCACGGCCGCCTTGTCGAACGGTGAACCCGCCGACGACTCGCAGCGCAGGTTCCGACGCTGGAACCCGGCGATCAGGTTCATGGCGCAGCCTTAGCGAAGAACTCCACGCCGGGCAGGCCGTCGAAGTCGGCGTCCTGCGTCCATAGCGTTGCGCCGGCGGCCTGTGCCGTGGCGTAGACGATGCTGTCCGCCAGCGGCAGCTTGTGGCGCACGCCCAGCGCAGCGGCGCGAAGGGCGAGGGCGGCATCGAGATCGACGACGGTGGACTGCTGCATCAGCGCCACGTAGCGCAACGCCACCGACTCATCGCGCTGCTGGCGGATCCGCTTGAACACTTCGAGAAGGGTGATCGTCGGCACCACAAGGCTCTCGGTCGCTTCGATCGCCGCCGCGAAGTGCGGGGCATTCGGCCCCTCGGCGAAGTACTCCAGCCAGGCCGACGAGTCGACCACGTGCCGGCTCACGCGCGATCGCCGTCGCGCGGAACCGTGGTGTCGAGGCCGGGCAGCGTGCCGCGCAGCGCCTTGGCCGAGCGCAGCGGAATGAGCTCGATGCGGTCTTCGAACTGCACGACCTGGAGCTTGACGCCGGGCAACAGCCCCATCGCCTCACGCACGGCCTGCGGGATTACCACCTGGAACTTGGGAGAGACGGTTACGGCTTGCATATCAGGGTCCTTGATCGATGCCAAGATCATACTACGACGCCGCTATCGATCGCGGATCAGCCAGGTTACGATCTTCACGCCGCGCACCTTCGAGAAGTCGCGGTCGTGCGTCACCAGTGCATCGGCGTTGATCGCCAGCGCACTGGCGAGTTGGATGGCGTCGGGCAGCTTCAGGCCGTACTGGCCGCGCAGTCGCGCCGCGCTCTCGGCGATGTCAGCAGTGAGCTCGACGACCTGCCACGACTCCAGCGCGGCGCGGTAGCGCTTGGCGAGGGCTTCTTCGCTGGCCTCCAGCGGGCCGGTCAGCACCTCGGCGATGGTGACGGTGCTCACCGCCAGCGCGATGCCGCCGTCGGCATGGCGCTGGAACAGCGGTGCGAAGCGGGTGGCGAAGTGCTCGTTCGCCTCGAGGGTGTAGATGATCGGCGCGCTGTCGACGAGCAGCAGCGCTCCGGCCGGCAGCGCATCGACGTCGAGCGCGTCCACGTTCAGCGCGTCCATTCCTCGCGCAGCGCGCGGATCGCGGCGCGGCTGTCGCGGCCCCAGAGCGCTCGCCCGGTGCCGGCCAGCGCGAGCAGCGAGACCGGCTTGGCGGCGCTCACGGCCGATGCCGGCACCACCGCCGCGATCTTCCGGCCGTGGCGGGTGATGAGCGTCGTGCGCCCAGCGGCGGCGGCGGCGAGGATCGCCGGCAGCTGCTGGCGCGCTTCTTCGGCGCCTTTCGACGGGAGCTTGCTGGGGGTCTTCATGGGCCGACTGTACGATCTGTACGGAATAAGCGCAAGCGCAGCAGTCCTCCCGCGACGCCGGCGAACGGGCGGCCTGTTTCCGCGGCCGTCGAAGGGCCCCGTGCGGTACTCTCGCGGGCTGACTTTCCACGCGGGCCGTCGCGCCCCGAGCCCATGCACAACGCCGCTCCTGAATCCACCGCCCCCGAACCCGCCGCCGCCGACATCGCCGAGACCTCCGGCTTCCAGCCCAGGGCCGTCGAGGCCGCCGCGCAGGCCTGCTGGGAGCGGACCAAGGCCTTCGAGGTCATCGAGGACCCGGGCAAGCCCAAGTACTACGCGCTGTGCATGCTGCCCTACCCCTCGGGCGCACTGCACATGGGCCATGTGCGCAACTACACGATCGGCGACGTGATCAGCCGCTTCAAGCGCATGCAGGGCTTCAACGTGCTGCAGCCGATGGGCTGGGACGCCTTCGGCCTGCCGGCCGAGAACGCCGCGATCAAGAACCACACCGCGCCGGCGAAGTGGACCTACGAGAACATCGCGAAGATGCGCGCGCAGCTGAAGTCGCTGGGCTACGCCTACGACTGGTCGCGCGAGCTCACCACCTGCACGCCCGAGTACTACCGCTGGGAGCAGCAGTTCTTCACCCGGCTGTACGCCAAGGGTCTCGTCTACCGCAGGAACAGCGTCGTCAACTGGGACCCGGTCGACCAGACCGTGCTCGCCAACGAGCAGGTGGTGGACGGCCGCGGCTGGCGCTCCGGCGCCGTGGTCGAGAAGCGCGAGATCCCGCAGTGGTTCCTGAAGATCACCGACTACGCGCAGGAGCTGCTGGACGGCCTCGACGCGCTGTCGGGTTGGCCGGAATCGGTCAAGACCATGCAGCGCAATTGGATCGGCCGCTCGGAAGGCCTCGAGATCAGCTTCGCCGTCGAGGGGGAAGCCGAGCCGATGGTGGTCTTCACCACCCGCCCCGACACGCTGATGGGCGTCACCTACGTGGCCGTCGCCGCCGAACACCCGCTGGCCGCCAAGGCCGCGGCGCTGAACCCCGAGGTCGCGGCCTTCGTCGCCGGCTGCAAGCAGGGTGGCGTGTCCGAGGCCGAGCTGGAGACGCAGGAGAAGCGCGGTATCAATACCGGCCTGTTCGCCCTCCACCCGATCAGCGGCGAGAAGCTGCCGGTATGGATCGCCAACTTCGTGCTGATGGGCTACGGCACGGGCGCGGTGATGGCCGTGCCCGGGCACGACGAGCGCGATTTCGAATTTGCCACCCGCTACGGCCTGCCGATCCGGCAGGTGATCGCCGTCGAGGGTGAGCACTACGACGCCAGCCACTGGCAGGACTGGTACGCCGACAAAACCGTCGCGTCGCTGCGCACGGTGAATTCCGGCGCGATGGACGGCCTGGGCTACCAGGCTGCCTTCGACAAGGCCGCCGAGCTGCTCGGCGACAAGGCCACGCGCCGCGTGAACTACCGCCTGCGCGACTGGGGCGTGAGCCGCCAGCGCTACTGGGGCTGCCCGATCCCGATGCTCTACGACGCCGACGGCAACGCCCACCCGGTGCCGGAGGAACAGTTGCCGGTGGTGCTGCCCGAGGACGTGCGCTTCGAGGGCGTGGCCTCGCCGATCAAGTCGGACCCGGCCTGGCGCGAGTACGTCGATCCCGCCACCGGCCAGCGCTTCGAGCGCGAGACCGACACCTTCGACACCTTCATGGAATCGAGCTGGTACTACGCGCGCTACTGCTGCCCGGGTGCCACCGACATGCTCGACGAGCGTGCCAAGTACTGGCTGCCGGTCGACCAGTACATCGGCGGCATCGAGCACGCGGTGATGCACCTGATGTATTTCCGCTTCTTCCACAAGCTGCTGCGCGACGCCGGCTACGTGGACAGCGACGAGCCGGCCACGAACCTGCTTTGCCAGGGCATGGTGGTGGCCGAGACCTTCTACCGGGAAGAGACGATCGTCACCCAGGAGCCCCGGGCGGACGGAACGGTGCATGCCTCCACGGCGCTGTCGCGGACCTGGTTCAACCCGGCCGACGTCGAGGTGCAGCGCGACGAGCGCGGCCGCGTCGTCGCCGCGACGCTGCGCGCCGACGGCAAGCCGGTGAGCATCGGCGGCACCGAGAAGATGTCGAAGTCGAAGAACAACGGCGTCGACCCGCAGCTGATGGTCGAGCGTTACGGTGCCGACACCGTGCGCCTGTTCTCGATGTTCGCCGCCCCGCCGGAGCAGTCGCTGGACTGGAACGAGTCGGGCGTGGAGGGCATGGCCCGCTTCCTGCGCCGGCTGTGGAACCAGGTGCAGAAGCACGTCGACGATGCACGGGGGCATGCCGGTGCCGTGGGTACGAGCCTGGCGGGAGGATCGGGTCGGGTGGTGGCCTTCCCGCGTTCTGGATTCGACGCGGCCGCGCTTTCGGCGGCGGGCAAGGCGATCCGTCGCCAACTGCACGAGACGATCCAGAAGGTGACGGACGACTACGCCCGCCGCTACAGCTTCAACACCGCGATCGCCGCGGTGATGGAGCTGCTGAACGCGCTGTCGAAGTACGACGAGGCCGGTGATGCGGCGCGTGCGCTGCGGCAGGAGGCCTTCGAGGCCGTCACCCTGCTGCTCAACCCGATCACGCCACACACCAGCCACGCGCTCTGGCAGCGGCTCGGCCACCCCGAGACGGTGCTGGAGACCCTGCCGTTCCCGGCCGTGGACCCGGCCGCACTGGTTCGCGATTCGCTGACACTGGCGGTGCAGGTGAACGGCAAGCTGCGTGGCACCATCGAGGTGCCGGCCGACGCCGACCGGGCCGCCATCGAGGCGATGGCGCTGGCCGAGCCGAACGTGCTGAAGTTCATCGACGGGCAGGCGGTGAGGAAAGCCATCGTCGTTCCGGGCAAGATCGTCAACCTCGTCGTCGGGTGAACCCATGCGTGCCGCTTCCCTCCCCACCGCGTCCTGCTGCCTGCCGCGCTGGCGCCTCGCCCTGCCGGCGCTGGCGCTGGCGCTGGCCCTGCTGCTGGCCGGCTGCGGCTTCGCCCCGCGCGGCGCGCTCAAGCTGCCGGAGGACCTCGGTGCCATCGCGGTGACCGCCGGCGACCCCTACAGCCCGCTGGTCGAGGGCCTGCGCCGCGACCTGCGGCGGGCCGGGGTGCCGGTCGCCGCCGACGCCGACGCCGAGGGGGCCGCCCGGCTGGCGATCACCGCCGAGGAATGGAGCACGCGGGCGCTCTCGGTCGATGCCTTCGTCGCCACCCGCGAGGTCGAGACCCGCTACGCGGTCACCTTCGACCTGGTCGATGCCGCCGGCACCCGCCGCCTCGAGGCGCAGCGCATCGAACTGTCGCGCGACTACCTCTACGACGCGGCCGAGGCCTTCGGCAATCCCGGCGAGCAGGAGATCGTGCAGGAGGAACTGCGCCGCGACATGCGCGCCGCCATCCTGCGCCGGGTCGACCTCGCCCTGCGCGCCGACTGAAGGCCACGGCGTGGAACTGCGCCCGGACGCCCTGCTGCGCCGCGCCGCCAGCGGCCCGCTGCCGCCGGTGGTGCTGATCGCCGGCCCGGAACCGCTGATCGTGCAGGAGTGCGCCGACGCCGTGCGCGCCCGCGCCCGCGCCGAGGGCTACGGCGAGCGCGAGGTGCTGGAGGCCGACGCCCATTTCGACTGGAACCGGCTGGCCGTGGGCATGGCCTCGCTCAGCCTGTTCGCGCAGCGCCGCCTGTTCGACCTGCGCCTGCCCAGCGGCAAGCCGGGCAAGGACGGCAGCGAGGCCCTGCGCGCCTACTGCGAGGCCCCGCCGGCGGACACCGTGCTGCTGGTCACCGGCCTCGACTGGAGCAAGGCGCACGCCGGCAAGTGGAGCGAGGCGATCGCCGCCGCCGGCTGGTTCGTGCCGGTCTGGCCGCTGCGCCCGAACGAGCTGCCGGACTGGCTCGCCGCCCGCCTGCGTCGGCACGGCCTGGTCGCCACCCCGGAGGCGCTGGAGTGCCTGGTCGAGCGGGTCGAGGGCAACCTGCTCGCGGCCGCGCAGGAGATCGACAAGCTCGCCCTGCTGCTCGGCCGCGATGCGCCGGCCATCGACCTCGACACCCTGGAGCGGCTGGTCGCGGAAGTCTCCCGCCACGACGTGTTCCGGCTGGTGGAGGCGGCGCTGGCCGGTGACGCCGCGCGCGTGCCGCGCATCCTCGCCGGCCTGCGCGCCGAGGGCGAAGCGGTGGCCGGGCTGCTCGGCTGGACCCAGATGGAGATCACCCGCATCGCCGGCTTCGCCGCCCTGCAGGCCGCCGGCGGCAACCTGCTGGCGGCGATGCGCGAGGCGCGGCTGTGGGAGGCCCGGATGGCGCAGGTGAAGCGCGCCCTGGAGCGCCATTCGGCGGCCGACTGGGAGCGTTTCGCGATCGCCGCCGGCGAAGTCGAGCGCATCGCCAAGGGCCGTGCCCGGGGCGATGCCTGGCGCGCCCTGGAGCGCCTGCTGCTGGCGATCGCCCGGCCGCGCACGGCGCGGACCCTGCTGGCTCCCTGAGGCCGGCGTGGCCCTGCACCTGCTCTACGGCGGCACCTTCGACCCGGTCCACCTGGGGCACCTCGCGGTGGCCCGCGCCGCACTGGCGGCGACCGCCGCCGCGCGCCTCGATTTCCTGCCTGCCGCCGATCCGCCGCACCGCCCGGTGCCCGGTGCCGGCTTCGAGGAGCGCAGCGCCCTGCTCGAACTCGCGCTGGGTTCGGAACCGCCCCCCGCCGCCGGCGGCTGGGGCCTCGACCGCCGCGAAGGCCGGCGTCCCGGACCGAGTTTCACTGTCGACACCCTGCGCGACTGGCGGGCCGAGCAGGGCGAGTCCCGGCCGCTCGGTTTCGTGCTCGGTGCCGATGCTTTCCTCGGCCTGCCGGCCTGGAAGGACTGGCGGGCCCTGTTCGATCTCGCCCACTTCGTGGTGGCCTGCCGTCCCGGCCACGACCTGCCGGTGGTGGATTGCCGACCCGGCCACGACCTGCCGCTGCCGGCCCCCGCACCGGTGCCGGCGTCGGTGTCGGAATCCGGCGCGGAAGCCTTGCCGGCACTGCGGGCCGCCGTCGCCGGCCGCTGGGCGCGGTCTCCCGCCGAGCTCGCGGCGACCCCGGCCGGGCGGGTGTTCCGCCTCGAACTGCCGGCGCGGCCGGAGAGCGCCACCGCCGTGCGCGAGGCCCTGGCCCTCGGCCGGCCGGCGGAGGGCCTTCCGGCGGCGGTCGCCGCCGGCATCACCGCCCGCGGTCTGTACCGGGCCGCCCATCGGGGCGGTTGAACCGGGAAGCCCGGGTATACTGCCGCCACCCCACACAGGATCGCCCCGTTGTCGCACCCGCAGCACGTCATCAAGCCGCAGCCGCCGAACCCGCTGCCGGCTCCCGCCGACCTCCTGCGACTCGCCGTCGGCGCGCTGGAGGAAATCAAGGCCAAGGACCTCGTCGAGATCGACGTGCGCGGCAAGACCTCGGTCTGCGACTACATGGTGGTCGCCTCGGGCACCTCCACCCGCCACGTCAAATCGCTGGCCGACGAGGTGGTGAAGGCCTCGAAGCAGGCCGGCTACCAGCCGCTCGGCGTCGAGGGCGAGCGCGAGGCCGAGTGGGTGCTGGTCGACCTGGGCGACGTCGTCGTCCACGTGATGCTGCCGCGCGTCCGCGAGTTCTACGCGCTGGAGCGCCTGTGGACGGTCGGCGACCAGCCGCCGGAGGCTTGATCCGGCGGCGAGGCCGCCGCCCCGTCGCGGCGCGATGCCGATGAAGGCCCGCCTGGTCGCCGTCGGGGAACGCCCACCCGCCTGGGTGGCCGAGGGCTATGCCGATTACGCGAAGCGCCTCTCGCGCGAGCTGTCGCTCGAACTGGTCGAAGTGCCGCCCGGGCTGCGCGGCAAGGGCCGCGACGCCGCCCGCGCCCTGCAGGACGAGGGCGGGCGCGTGCTCGCCGCCCTGCCGAGGAACGCCTGGGTGGTGGCCCTCGACGGCGACGGCCGGCCCTACAGCTCCGAGCAGCTCGCCGGACGCCTCGCGACCTGGCGTCAGCAGGGCCGCGACCTCGCCTTCCTCATCGGCGGCCCCGAGGGCCATGCGCCCGAGGTCCGGGCGCGCGCCGACGAGGGCTGGTCGCTCGGCCCGGCGACCCTGCCGCACATGCTGGTGCGCCTGCTGGTGGCCGAGCAGCTCTACCGCGCCTGCTCGATCCTCGGGAACCACCCCTACCACCGGGCCTGAGGGGCCGCGGCTTTCGCCGGGGCGGGTTCAGCCCGGGCGCTGGCCCTTCTCCGCCGCCCGCCGCCAGGCCAGCCGGCCGGTGGCGACCAGGGCTTCGACCTGGGCCCCGCAATTCGGCTCCAGCGCCAGCCCCGCCGCCGCGGCCGGCCCCGCCACCAGCCCCGACCAGGTGGCGCGACCGCGTCGCTTGGCGTCGTAGAGCGCCACGTCGGCCAGCTCGAGGGCGTGCGCCCAGTCGCTGGCGGCGGTGCGGCCCAGCGGGTGGTGGGTCCAGCCGATCGAGAAGGCGGGGGTGATGCCGCGGCCGCCCAGTTCGATGCGCAGGCCGCGTCCTTCCTCCAGCAGTCGCCCGATCCGCGCCGGTGCGTGCTCCACCGCCAGCCCGGTGAACACCACCAGGAACTCCTCGCCTCCCCAACGCGCCAGCAGGTCGCCCTCGCGGGTGGTGCGGCGCAGGAAGCCGGCGAACTCGCGCAGCACGGCATCGCCGCCGGCATGCCCGAAGCGGTCGTTGACCTGCTTGAAATGGTCGAGGTCGACCAGGGCCAGCACCACGCCCTCCGGGTGCCGGGCCAGCAGCTCGGGCATCTGCCGGAACAGCGCACGGCGGTTCGGCAGGCCGGTCAGGGCATCGGTCTGGCTCTCGATCGCCAGCGCCGCGTTGGCCTGCTGCAGGCGGGTGTTGGCGCGTTGCAGCTGAGCCGTGCGCTCGGCCACCAATTCCTGCAGGCGCAGGGTCTGCCGGCGCTGCACGCGCAGGGCCAGCTGCACCGTCGTGGTCACCGCCGCCAGGCCGAGCAGGAGCAGCAGCAGCCGCACGTCGCCGCGCTCGTGCCAGTGCGGCGGCACCACGATGGCGAGGGGAGTGGCGACCTCGATGGGCGGCCCGTGGCCATTGAGCACCCGCACCCGGAAGCGGAACTCGCCGGGCGGCAGGTTGGTGTAGAAGGCGCTGCGGCGCTCGCCGGCGGCGACCCAGTCGCGGTCGAAGCCCTCCAACCGGTATTCGAAGCGCAGCGCCGAGGGATTGCGGAAGTAGAGCGCGGTGTAGTCGATGCGCAGGTCGCGGCGCTCGCCCTCGACCAGGAAGCGGCCGGTGTCGGCGAACTGCCGGCGCTCGCCCTGCTGCGCCGCCTCGATCCGCACCAGCGGCTCGATCCGCGGCCGGCTCGCCGCATCGGGTTCGATCTTCAGCACGCCCGAGATCGAGGGCAGCCACAGCATGCCGTCCACCAGCAGCATCCGCGAACGCGCGCCGCCGTTGCAGCAGCGCGCGCGTTGGCCGCTCTGGCTGCGGCCGTCCATCGACACCACCCATTCGGCCAGCGGGCGCGCCGGGGGCGCCACCGCACGGCGCGGGTCGGGCAGGGCGGCGAGCGGCAGGCGGAACAGGCCCTCGGTCGAGCTGACGTAGACCCAGTTGCCGATCCGGCGCAGCGCCCACAGGCTGGCTTCCGGCAGGTGCAGGCCGGGCTCCAGCAGTGTGGCCTGCTCGCCGGCGACCACGACGATGCCGGCGTCGAGGCCGGCCACCAGCAGCCGGCCGTCGTCCAGCGGCAGGAAGCCGGTCACCATGCGGTCGCGCAGCAGCCGTGCCCAGTCCGGTTTGTCGAGCACCTCGCCATCGAACCGGCGCAGGCCCGATTCGGTGCCGACCAGCAGGCTGTCGGCGTCGAGCGGCAGCAGCGCCCGCACCCGCGCCAGCGTGCCGTCGAGTGCGCCCCGCCCGACGGCGGCGAGCGGTTCGTTGCCGTGGGCCTTGAACAGGCCGCCGCTGCTGCCGATCCAGGTGGTGCCGTGGGCCTCGACGATGGCGTTGACCTGCAGGCCCTCCAAGGCCTCGGCGCCGGGCGGCAGCGACAGCCGGCCGTCCTGCCAGGCGCGCAGGCCGCCGCGGGTGCCGATCCAGACCGCCGCCGCGCCGACCCGGCCCAGTTCGTAGACCACCGGGTTGGGCAGGGCCTCGGGCGCGACGAGGCGTTCGACCCGGCCGGCCTGCCAGCGGTACAGGCCGCGGTTGCTGCCGATCAGCACGCCGCCGGCGGGGTCGTGTTCGAGCGACCAGACGAAGGGTTCGGCGAGGCCGTCGCGCTCGGTGATGCGGGTGATCAAGCCGTCCCAGAGCCGGAACAGGCCCTCGGTGTGGCTGCCGAGCCAGAGGTTGCCCTCGCGGTCCTCGAAGCAGGCGGAGATCCACGGGTTGCGGACGAAATCGCGGTCGGCGATCGCCTCGAAGCGGCCGCCCGGTGGGCGCCGGAACAGGCGCTGCGGGGTCGACACCCAGAGGCTGCCGCTGGCATCGGTGCACAGTTCGCTGATCGACTGACCGGTGAGCTCCGGCACCCCGTCCAGCGGGCGGGGTGTTCCGGCCCCGTCCATCCGCCACAGGCCCGCGCTGGTGCCGATCCAGAGCGTTCGCCCCTCCGCCAGCAGATGCTGGATGCGCAGCCCGGGCTGGCCCGGCAGGGCGATGCTGTGCTGGCGCTCGCCCTCGAGGCGGAGCAGCCGCCCGGGCGTGCCCACCCAGAGCCCGCCGTCCGCCGCCAGCAGGGCGGTGACATCGCGCCCCGGCAGGGCGGCCGGCACCAGGGTGTCGCCCTCGCCTTCGGCGAGGAGGCCGGTCGGGGTGCCGAACAGCAGCCGTCCGGCCGGCCATTCGGCGATCGCCTGCACCGGTTGCGGGGTGCCGGTCGCGGCCTTGCGGTGGATGCGGTTGCCGTGCAGGCGCAGCACGCCGCTGCGGGTGCCGAACCAGACCCGGCCGGCGCCATCGCGGAAGTTCGATTCCGGCGCGGTGGTGTCGATGCCGCCGGTGTGCAGCCGGCCGAAGCGCTTGAAGCGCACCCCGTCGAAGCGCGCCACCCCGGCCTGGGTGCCGATCCAGACGTAGCCCTCGCCGTCCTGGCCGAGCGCCAGCACGGCGTTCTGCGGCAGGCCGTCGGCGGCGGTCCACTGGTCGAGGGCGAGGTCGGTGAAGCGCCGCGCCGGGTCGAGCGCCGCCAGCGGGCCGGCGGCCAGCGCCAGCAGCAGGGCCAGCAAGGCGGCGGTGGGAGCGGTCGGAGCCATCCGCCAAGCCTAGCGCGGGCTGGGTATGCTTGGGGCATGCTGATGCTCGCCTCCCGCTCCCCGCGCCGCCTCGACCTGCTGCGGCAACTCGGCCTCGACCCGGAATGCCTGGACGTCGAGGTGGCCGAACGGCGCCAGCCCGGCGAGCCGGCGCTCGACTACGTGCACCGGGTGGCCCGCGAGAAGGCCGGCGCCGGCCTGCTGGCCGCGGCCTCGCGCCCGGACGCCGTGGTGCTGGCCGCCGACACCGAGGTGATCCTCGACGGCGAGGTGCTCGGCAAGCCGGCCGACGCCGCCGAGGCCGCCGTCCTGCTGCGCCGGCTCTCCGGCCGTCGCCACGAGGTGGCGACCGTGGTCTGGGTGCTTTCCGCCGCCCGCGAGGGCAGTGCCCGCTCGGTCTCGACGGTGGATTTCGCGCCGCTCTCCGAGGCCGCCATCGCGGCCTACCTCGCCAGCGGCGAATGGCGCGGCAAGGCCGGTGGTTACGCCATCCAGGGCCGCGCGGCGGCCTTCATCGCCCACCTGTCGGGCAGCTACAGCGGGGTGATGGGCCTGCCGCTGTTCGAGACCGCCGGCCTGCTGCGCGTCCACGGAGTGCCGGTTTGAGCGCCGAGATCCTGATCAACGTCACCCCGCGCGAGACGCGGGTCGCCCTGGTCGAGCAGGGCATGCTGCAGGAACTGCACCTCGAACGCAGCCTGCGTCGCGGGGTGGTCGGCAACCTCTACAAGGGCCGGGTGCAGCGGGTCATGCCGGGCATGCAGGCGGCCTTCGTCGACGTCGGCCTGGACCGCGCCGCCTTCCTGCACGCCTCCGACATCGTGCGGGTGCCGCAGGGCGCGCCGGTCGAGGGCGAGGAGCAGGGCCCGCCGCCCCCGCCGCCCGCCATCACCGCGCTGGCGCACGAGGGCCAGGAGGTCGTGGTGCAGGTCGTGAAGGACCCGATCGGCAGCAAGGGCGCGCGGCTCACCACCCAGGTCAGCATCCCCTCGCGTTACCTGGTGCTGCTGCCGTACTCGAAGGTCATCGGCGTCTCGGCGCGCATCGAGGACGACGCCGAGCGGGCGCGGCTGAAGGCCCTGGTCACCGATCTGGCGAACGGCAGCGGCATGGGTTTCATCGTCCGCACCAATGCCGAGGGGCTGGGGCGCGAGGCGCTGGAGGCCGACGTCGCCTACCTGCGGCTGGCCTGGCAGCTGATCCGCGAGGCCAGCGCCGCCACCCCGGTCGGGCAGTGCATCTACGAGGACCTGTCGCTGCCGCTGCGCGCCCTGCGCGACCTGGTCAGCCCGCAGATCGACCGCGTGCTGGTGGATTCCCGCGAGACGCATGAACGGCTGCTGCGCTTCGCCGGCCAGTTCATGCCCGAGTTGGCCCCGCGGATCGAACATTACGCCGGCGAGCGCCCGCTGTTCGACCTGAACGGGGTCGACGACGAGATCGCCCGCGCGCTGCAGAAGCAGGTGCCGCTGAAATCCGGCGGCTACCTGGTGCTCGACCAGACCGAGGCGATGACCACCGTGGACGTCAACACCGGCTCCTTCCTCGGCCAGCGCAACCTCGAGGAGACCGCCTTCCGCACCAACCTGGAGGCCGCCCAGGCCCTGGCCCGGCAACTGCGGCTGCGCAACCTGGGTGGCATCATCATCATCGACTTCATCGACATGCACGACGCCGACCACCGCCGCCAGGTGCTGCGCACCCTGGAGAAGGCGCTGGCCCGCGACCATGCCAAGACGACGGTCTATGACTTCTCGCCGCTCGGCCTGGTCGAGATGACCCGCAAGCGCACCACCGAGAGCCTGGAGCGCCAGCTCTGCGAGCCCTGCGCCGCCTGCAACGGCCGCGGCGTCGTCAAGTCGCCGGAGACGGTGACCTACGAGGTCTTCCGCGAATGCACGCGCGCGGTGCGCCAGTTCGAGGCCGAGCGCCTGCTGGTGATCGCCGCGCCCGCCGTGGTCGACCGCATCACCGAGGAGGAATCCGCCGCGGTGGCCGAACTGGAGGAGTTCCTCGGCAAGTCGATCCGCTTCCAGGCCGACGAGCAGTACGGCCAGGAGCAGTACGACGTGGTCCTGCTCTAGGCCGCCGGCCGCGTGCAGCCGCGCTCCCGCCGCCGCTGGCGCCGCTTCCGCCGGGCTTTCGCCTACGGCGGCTTGCTCGGCTTGATCCTGCTGGCCAGCCTGGTCGGGCTGGCCAACCAGTTGCTGCCGATGGTCGACGACCACCCCGACGAGGTGGCGGCCTGGCTGTCGGAACGGGTCGGCCAGCCGGTGGCCCTCTCCGCCGTCGATGCCCGCTGGACCCGGCGCGGCCCGCGCCTGCGCCTGCACGACCTGGTGGTCGGCGAGGGCGATGCGGCGCTGGCGATCGGCACCGCCGAACTGCAACTCTCGGTCTACTCCGGGCTGCTGCCCGGCATGCCGTTCACCGAGCTCGGGGTCGCCGGCCTCGCCCTGACCCTGCGCCAGGACGCCGCAGGGCACTGGACCGTCGAGGGCCTGCCGCGGCCGGCGGTACCCATCCCCGATCCGCTCGAACTGCTGGAGGGCTTCGGCGAGCTGCGGGTGCAGGACGCCCGGCTGGTGATCGCCGCGGAACGCTGGGGCGTGCAGCAGCAGCTGCAACGCGCCGACCTGCGCTTGCGGGTCGACGGCCAGAGCCTGCGCGCCGGCGCCCGGGCCTGGCCGGTGGACGGCGGCGAACCGCTCGACCTCGCCCTGCGTCTGGCCCGCGACGGCGGCACGGGGCGCTTCTGGGTCGGCATGGAGGGCGAGGGCCTGGCCCAATGGGGTGGCCTGCTCGACGGGGTCGGCATCGATTGCCGGGCCGCTTCAGGGCACCTCGCGGCCTGGGGCGACCTCGACCGCGGCCGTGTCACCGCCGTGCAGCTCGACGCCGACCTGCACGGCCTAGTGCTGGCGCGCCAGGACGGTGGCACGCCGCTGGCGCTGGACGCGGCGCGCTTCGCCGCCCGCTGGTCGCTCACCGCCGGGGGCTGGCAGGTGTCCGTGCCGGAGGGCCGTTTCCGCCATGCCGGCCGACAGCACCGGATCGAGGCGCTCTGGCTGGCCGGCGGTCCGCAGCGGGCCATCGAGGCGCGGCGCATCGACATCGCACCCTTGCTGGCGATGGCCGCGCTCAGCGACCGCCTGCCGCCCGCATGGGCTTCCTGGCTGGCCGAGGCGCAACCGGCCGGCACCCTGCGCGAACTCGCCTTCAGCGCCGACGGCGAAGGCGATCTGCGTGGCCGCGCCCGGCTGGAAGCGGGAGGTTTCGCCGCCGTCGGGCGCCAACCCGGCCTCCAGGGGCTGGCCGGAGAACTCCACCTCGACGGCCAGGGCGGCGTGCTGGCCCTGCGCCAGCAGGCGCTCGAACTGCACTGGCCGGCCGAACTGGCGGCCCCGGTGCCGTTGCGGCTCGACGGCGACCTCGCGCTGTGGCGCGAGCCGGCGGACGGCACGGCCGCGCCCGGCTTCGGGCTGGGCAGCGCCGGCCTGCGCATCGATGCACCGGGCCTGCGGCTCGACCCGCGCTTCCAGCTCGACCTGCCCGCCGGCGGCAGCCCGCGGCTGGAACTCGCCGCCACCGTCGCGCCCTTCGAAGTGAACGCCTTGCGTCCCTACTGGCCGCGCCGGGCCATGCCGGAGCCGACCCGGCGCTGGCTGGAGGAAGCCCTGCTGGAAGGCCGCGCCGGCAGCACCCGGGTGGTGATGGCCGGGGCGCTGGCCGACTGGCCCTTCCGCGCCGGCGGCGGCCATTTCGAGGCGCGGGTCCCGCTCGAGGGCTTGCGGCTCCGCTTCAACCCGGAATGGCCCGAGGCCAGCGGGCTCTCGGGCGAGCTGGTGTTCGACGGCCCGGGCCTGCGGCTGCAGGGCCTGCGCGGACGGCTGCTCGGCGTGCCGGTGGCACGGGCCGACGGCCGCATCGCCGATTTCCGCTCGGCCTGGCTGGACCTCGACCTGCAGGGCGGCGAGGAAGCCGCTGCGCTGCGCCGGCTGCTGCTCGCCTCGCCCCTGCGGCGCAACCTCGGCGAGCACCTCGAGGCCCTCGAGGCGAGCGGGCCGGTCCGGGCCGACGTGCGCCTGCGGCTGCCGCTGCTGCGCGAACTCGGGCGCGAGCAGGTGGCCGGCGAGCTGCACTTCGACGAGGCCCGGCTCGCCGACCGCCGCTGGGACCTGCACTTCGACGCGGTGCAGGGCCCGGTCGCCTTCACCGGGGATGGACTGCTGGCCGACGCCCTGCCGGTGCGCTACCAGGGGCACCCGGGCCGCTTCAGCCTGCGGATCGGCGACCGCGTGACCGATGCTGCGAACGCCGCCGAGTTCGGTCTCGAGGCGGAATTGCCGCCCGCGGTGCTGTTGCGGCGGGCACCGGAACTGGCCTGGCTGGAGGAATGGCTGCAGGGCCGCAGCGACTGGCGGGTGGCGGTGGCGATCCCGGAGCGGGGCGCCGACGGCCGCGCGCCGCCGGCGCGATTGCAGCTGACCTCCAACCTGGCCGGCACCCGCATCGGCCTGCCGGCCCCCTTGCGCAAGAGCGCCGCCACCGTCCTGCCGCTGCGCCTCGAACTGCCCCTGCCGGTCACCGCCGGCGAACTGCACCTCGCCCTCGGCCGGCTGATGCGCCTGCGCGGCCGTCTTGGCGATGGCGTGCGGCCGTTCGCGGCGGTGGCCGAGTTCGGCGGCATCGCCCGCCCCGTCCCGATTCCCGAGGCCGGCATCGCCGTGCACGGCCGGGTGCCGAGCCTCGATGTCGGCGGCTGGGTGGCCGCGGCCGCGGCCGGTGGCGGCGGGCCGGGCGGCCTGCAATCGGTCGATGTCGAGGTCGGGGCCATCGACGTGCTCGACCGCAGCTTCGGCGACGGCCGGGTCGAACTCGGCCGTGACCCCAACGGCCTGCGGGTGGCCTTCGAGGGTGCGGCCATCGCCGGCACGGTGCGGGTGCCGCGCGGCGAGGGTGCGGCGGTGCAGGGCCGCTTCAGCCGCCTGCACTGGCCGCCGATGGACACCGAGGCGATGACCGGGCGCGGCGACGACGCCCCGGCGGTGGACGACACCGACCCGGCGCGGCTGCCACCGATGGACTTCCGCATCGAGGATTTCCGGCTCGGCGAGGCCCGGCTCGGGCGCGCCGTGCTGCAGGCCTTCCCGACGCCGGAGGGCCTGCACATCGACCGCTTCAGCACCGAATCCGAAGCCTTGGACCTGTCCGCCAGCGGGCACTGGACACGGATCGGCGGGCGGGCGCGTTCGCGCTTCGTGCTCGATTTCGAGGCCGAGAGCCTCGGCGACATGCTGGATGCGCTCGGCTTTGCCGGGATGGTCGAGGATGGGCCGATCACCGCCCGCATGGTCGGCGGCTGGCCCGGCTCGCCCGGCAGCTTCCGGCTCGACCGCTACGACGGCAGCCTGCGCATCGAGGTCGGCAAGGGCCGCCTGCTCGATGTCGAGCCGGGCACCGGCCGCCTGCTCGGGCTGGTCTCGATCGCCGAGATCCCGCGCCGGCTCGCCCTCGACTTCAGCGATTTCTTCGCCAAAGGCTTCGCCTTCAACGCCATGCAGGGCGATTTCCTGTTCGAGGCCGGGGCGGCGACCACCCGCAACCTGCTCATCGACGGCCCCTCGGCCGAGATCCGGGTCAGCGGCACCACGGCGCTCGCCGCCCGCCGCTACGACCAGCGCGTGGAGGTGCTGCCCAAGGCCGGCGGCGTGCTGCCCGCGCTCGGTGCGTTCACCGGCGGCCCGGCCGGGGCGGCGCTCGGTGCGGTGGCGCAGGCGGTGTTCCAGTTGCCGCTCAAGCAGGCCACCCGCACCGTCTACCGGGTGCAGGGGCCGTGGGCGACCCCTGAGGTGGAGGTGATCGAGCGCGGTCCGCGCCGGCCGGAAACGGACCCGCCGCCCTTGCCCGAGACCGCCGCCGCCCCCATCCAACTGCCTGGCTTGCCCGCCGCCACCGCCACCGCCCGTGGCCCACCGTCCACGCTGCCGGCCCCTCCCGTCGTTTCGCCCGCCGTGCGCCCCCCGGACCCGCCATGACCCCGACCTTCGCCCTCGCCGAACACACGCTGCTCGCGCCGACCGGCCTGGGCCTGGACGACGTCGACCGCGTGCTGGCCGAACTGCTCGGCCCCGGCGTCGACGACGGCGACCTCTACTTCCAGCACAGCCGCCGCGAGAGCTGGACGGTGGAGGACGGCATCGTCAAGGACGGCGCGCATTCGATCGAACAGGGGGTCGGCGTGCGCGCCATCAGCGGCGAGAAGACCGGCTTCGCCTACACCGACGAGATCGACCTGCCGGCCCTGCTGGAATCGGCCCGCGCCGCCCGCGCCATCAGCCGCGAGGGCCCCAAGACGCCGCGCGGCCAGCGCGTGTCCGTGTCGGGGCATGCGCTGTACCCGGCCATCGACCCGATCGACCGCTTCGCCCCCGAGGCCAAGCTCTCGAAGCTGCGCGAGATCGAGGCCTGGGTGCGCGCCGCCGACCCGCGCGTGGTGCAGGTCAGCGCCTCGCTGTCGGCGGCGGTCGATACGGTGCTGGTGGCCCGCGCCGACGGCACGCTGGCCGCCGACGTGCGGCCCCTGGTGCGCTTCAACGTGCAGGTGATCGTCGAGCAGGGCGGCCGCCGCGAATCCGGCTACGCCGGCGGCGGCGGGCGCTTCGACTACGTGGAGCTGTTCGCCAACGGCCGCGCCGAGGCGCTGGCGAAGGAGGCGCTGCGGCAGGCCCTGATCAACCTCGAGGCCATCGACGCCCCGGCCGGCGCGATGCCGGTGGTGCTCGGCCCCGGCTGGCCCGGCGTGCTGCTGCACGAGGCCGTCGGCCACGGGCTGGAGGGCGACTTCAACCGCAAGGGCACCTCGATCTACTCGGGCCGCATCGGCGAGCGCGTCGCCGCCCCCGGCGTCACCGTCATCGACGACGGCACGCTGGACGCCCGCCGCGGTTCGCTCAACATCGACGACGAGGGCCAGCCGACGCAGCGCACCGTGCTGATCGAGGACGGCATCCTCAAGGGCTACATGCAGGACAGCCTCAACGCCCGGCTGATGGGTGTCGCCCGCACCGGCAACGGCCGCCGCGAGAGCTTCGCCCACCTGCCGATGCCGCGCATGACCAACACCACGATGGCGGCCGGCGCGCACACGCTGGAGGAGATGATCGCCTCGGTGCAGCGCGGCCTGTACGCGCCCAACTTCGGCGGCGGCCAGGTCGACATCACCACCGGCAAGTTCGTGTTCTCGGCGAGCGAGGCCTACCTGATCGAGAACGGCCGGATCACGGCACCCGTGAAGGGTGCCACCCTGATCGGCAACGGGCCGGAAGTGATGAACCGGGTGGTGATGATCGGCAACGACCTGCAGCTCGACGCCGGTGTCGGCATCTGCGGCAAGAACGGGCAGAGCGTGCCGGTGGGCGTGGGCCAGCCGTCACTCAAGATTTCCCAGCTGACGGTGGGCGGGACGAAAGCCTGATGCGCGGGGCGATGCGCCGCGGGGTGCGCGCTCAGTCGTCGCGGCGCCCGCCGAAATCGTCGTGCCGGTACTCGTCCAGACCTTCGAGGCCGCCGATCCCGTCGAGCTCGTCCAGCGCGTGGTCCGCGCCGCCGGCCTCGGCCTCCAACGCCTCGTCGATCAAGTCCACGTCGTCCATGTCCGCCTCGTCGGCATCCGCCATCCATGTCCTGAGCACGCGGAAGAGCTCGCGGAAGGCATGCGGCGGCTTGTTGGCCAGCCTTTCGGCGCGGGCCTTGCGCGCCAGCGTGCGCAGTTGCTGGCGGTCGGCCAGCGGGTGGAGCGCGATGAACTCGGCCAGGGCCTCGTCGCCGCCGTCGATGATCTTAAGCCGCCAGTGCTCGATGCGGTGCAGGGCCGCGGCCTCGCGGCGCGCATCCTCCTTGCTGTGCTCCAGCGCGGCGCGCAGGGTGTCCAGCACGGCGTCGTCCTCGCGGCGCATCTGCTTCGCCAGCCACTGCATCTGCCGCTTGCGGGCGATGTTCGAGCGGATGCGCTGCGAGTCGATGACGAGCTCACGGAGCGCATCGGGCATGGGCAGCTGCGCCAGCGCCGCCGGGCCCAGGCCCATCAGCTTGCCGGCCATGGCCAGCACGTCGAGCGCCCCGCGCCGCTTCTGGCTGCGGCTCTTGTCGAGGAACTCACCGGTTTCGGGGTCGCGTCCGCGCATGCGCCGTAGGTCGTACAGGAAAACCATGCACAGGATAACGCAGTGACGATTTCGCACGCCGCCGCCGATGCCGCGGCCGCCGCCACCCTCGACCGGCTGGCCGAGCTCTCCGCCCTCGCCGTGGCCGAGGCGCGCCGTCTCGGCGCCTCGCAGGCCGAGGCCAGCGCCAACGACGAGCGCGGGCTCAACGTCAACGTGCGCATGGGCGAGGTCGAATCGGTCGAACGCACGCGCGATCGCGGTCTCGCCGTCACGGTGTATTTCGGGCAACGCAAGGCCCAGGCCAGCACCGCCGACCTGAAGCCGGAGAGCCTGCGCCGCACGGTCGAGATGGCCTGCGCGATCGCGAGGCATACCGAGGCCGACGCCGCGAACGGCCTGGCGGACGAAGCCCGCATGGCGCACGCGCCGCGCGATTTCGACCAGTGGCACCCGTGGGCGATCGAAGCCGAGGCCGCCATCGCCCTGGCGCTGGAGGCCGAGGCGGCGGGCCGCGATTTCGATGCCCGCATCAGCAATTCCGAAGGCGCGTCGGTCTCGACCCACGAGGGCCTCTCGGTCTATGCCAACTCGCACGGCTTCGTCGGCCGCGGGAAGAGCACCAGCCATTCAATCAGTGTCTCGCTGATCGCCGGTGCCGGCGACGCCATGCAGGGCCAGTACTGGTACACCGCGGCCCTGCGCCCCGGAGCCCTGGAGAACGCCGCGGACGTCGGGCGCAAGGCCGCCCGGCGCACCCTCGCCCGGCTCGATCCGCGCAGCGCGCCGACCGGCGAGTTTCCGGTGCTGTTCGTGCCGGAAGTGGCGCGTTCGCTGATCGCCCACCTGGTCGGCGCGGTCTCCGGCGGGGCGCTGTACCGCAAGGCGAGTTTCCTGGTCGGTGCGCAGGGCCAACGCCTGTTCCCCGACTGGTTCCGTATCGTCGAGCGGCCGCACCTGATCGGCGGCTGGCGCAGCGCCGATTTCGACGCCGACGGTGTCGCCACCCGCGAATCGGCGCTGATCGAGGCCGGCGTGCTGCAGCGCTACGTGCTCGGCACCTATTCGGCGCGGCGGCTCGGGCTCGCGAGCACCGGCAACGCCGGCGGCGTCCACAACCTCGAGGTGGCGGCCAATGCCGAAGGTTTCGACGCCCTGCTGGCGGGCATGCGCCGCGGCCTGGTCGTCACCGAGCTGATGGGGCAGGGGGTCAACACCGTCACCGGCGACTATTCGCGCGGCGCCGCCGGTTTCTGGGTCGAGGACGGCGCCATCGCCTGGCCGGTCGACGAACTCACCATCGCCTCCAACCTGCGCGACATGTTCCAGGCCGTCGAGGCGGTGGGGGCGGACATCGACCCGCGTTCGGCGACGGCGGTGGGCAGCCTGCTGCTCGGGCGGATGACGGTGGCGGGCGGCACCGGCGGTGGCGAAGGCTGAAACCTTCCTCGCCTTGACGGGCCTTCACGTTTTCACCACAGTGCGATGGCCCCCCGTCGCACAGGTGTCCCCGTGAACGATCCCTACGTGCAACCCCCGACTCCCCCGGTTTCCGGCATCCCCGCCGACCACCGCCAGTGGGCGATGTTCGCCCATCTCTCCGCCCTGATCGGCGGTGCCCTCACCGGCGTGGCGGGAGGCTGGGGCACCGTCATCGGGCCGCTGATCATCTGGCTGGTCAAGAAGGACAGCATGCCCTTCGTCGCCGACCAGGGTCGCGAAGCCCTCAATTTCAACATCACCATGGCCGTGATCTTCCTCGCCTTGTGGCTGTTCACGGTGCTGACGATCGGCATCGGCATCGTCATCACCCTGCCGCTCGGCGTGCTGGCGGTGGCGATCTGGCTCGTGCTCGTGATCATCGCCGCGGTCCGCGCCAACGAGGGGCGCGAGTACCGCTACCCGTTCGCCATTCGCCTGATCAGGTGATCAGCGCCCGCGCCTGACGGCCAGCACGGCCAGGTCCGCGAGGGCCTGGCCGTCGCCGTCCACGGCGACACCGCCACTCCGTTGCGCGGCGAAGGCCGCCAGCGCGGCGTCGAGTTCCGCCGCCACCACGTCCAGCCGCGCGCGCGCGCCGTCGGTACCGAGCAGGGTGACGTAGGTGCTCTTGCCCTGCGCTTCGTCCTTGCCGGCGGTCTTGCCGAGCGTGGCGGAGTCGGCCTCGGCGTCGAGCAGGTCGTCCTTGATCTGGAAACCCAGGCCCAGCAGGGTGCCGATGCGGCGCAGCTTGTCCAGCACCTTCCCCTCCGCCCCGCGCAACAGCCCGCCCGTCACCACGGCGGCCTCGATCAGGGCGCCGGTCTTCATGCGGTGCATCGCCGCCAGCGCCTCCGGCGACTGCGCCTGCCCGGTCATCGCCATGTCGATGGCCTGTCCGCCGCACATGCCGCGCGAGCCGGCGGCGCGGGCGAGTTCGCGCAGCGCCGCCAGCACCGTCGCCGGCGCGGCCGGCGCGGCCGCCAGCACGGCGAAGGCCTCGGCCTGCAATGCGTCGCCGGCGAGGATGGCGGTGGCCTCGTCGAAGGCGACGTGCAGGGTCGGACGGCCGCGGCGCAGGGCGTCGTCGTCCATCGCCGGCAGGTCGTCGTGGACCAGCGAGTAGGCGTGCACCAGTTCGACGGCGGCGGCGGCGTGGTCGAGTGCGTCGGCCGTCGCCGGGTCCCCGGGGCCGCCCGGCGATCCCTGGCGCGGCGGTTCGCCCAGCGCCGCGGCGGCGGCGTACACGAGCAATGGCCGGAGGCGCTTGCCGTCGCCGAGCACGGCATAGCGCATGGCGGCGTGCAGCACCGCCGGCGGCTCCGCGGCCGCGGGCAGGCGGGTGTCGAGGAAGGCATCGACGCGGGCGCGCCAGGCGTCGAGTGTTGGCTTACTCCGCATCGGGCCGGAAATCCCGGGCGCTGGCGGGATCGGCCGGATCGGCGAGCAGGCGGATGCGCAACTCGGCCTGCTCCAGCGCGCCCTGGCACTGCCGGTAGAGGCCGACGCCGCGCTCGTAGGCGGCGAGGGAGTCCTCGAGGTTCATTTCCCCGGATTCCAGCCGGCGCACCAGGGCGTCGAGTTCGTCCAGGGCCTGCTCGAAGGCCTGCGGCGCGTTCGGGGGCGTGCTCATGGCGGCAGTCTACCCAAGGCCGGGGCCGGGCTGCCAAGACAGCCTCGCGCCGCGCTCCCGCAACCACCCTGCGAAGGACTGCGTGCTGCCGAGATCGGCCACGGCCTGCGCCGCGCCGCGGTGGTCGACCAGCACCGGCACCACCCCCCGCTGCCAGGGTGGCAGCCGCCAGTGCGCCAGCCACTCGGCGAGCGGCCGCTCGCCGGCCGTGGCGCCGTCCACGGCCAGCCGCCAGTCGCCCTCGCCACGCCGGCGCGGGAGCAATGCTTCCGGCAGGGCCTCGGCCCCGAGCAGCCGCAGGCGGCCACCGGCGCCCAGTTCCAGCGGCTGGCGGCCGTCCCAGGGCGGCATCGGCGGGGGCGGGTCGATCGGCGCGGCCGGGCGCGGGGTCCACCACAGCCGGCCATCCCATTGCCGCAGCCAGTGCCCGCCCTGGGCATGCCGGGTGGCGCGGGTGGCCGGCAGCGCGGCCCATTCGCCGAAGACCCGGCGCAGTGCCGCGACGCTCAGCCGCCCACCCTGCGCCGCGGCCCAGTGGCGCAGGGCGAGCCCGCCGCGATCCTCGCCCAGGGCCCGCAGGCCTTCGGCGTCCAGCGTCGCTCCGCCGGCGTCGAGCAGGCCGGCGAGATCGGCCTCGGCCTGCGCGTCCAGCACCCGCTGGGCCGCGGCCTGACGTCCGGCCAGCGTCAGGATGGCGGCCGGGGCCTGCGGGAAGCGGGCGTGGAGCAGGGGCAGCAGGGTGTGCCGCAGGGCGTTGCGGTCGAAGCGGGGGTCGGCGTTCGAGGGGTCGGCGAGCCAGTCCAGCCGGTGTTCGGCGGCGTACGTGGCGACCACCGCAGCGGGACAGCCGAGCAGTGGCCGCCAGACCGGGCCACGGGCGTCGACGGTCCAGGGGCGCATCCCGGCGAGGCCGCGGTCGCGACCGCGGAGCAGGGCGAGCAGCACGGTCTCGACCTGGTCGTCGGCATGCTGGGCCAGCACCAGCACCTCGTCGGGCCGGCGCTCGGCGGCCAGTGCCGCCATCCGTGCCCGGCGGGCGGCGGCTTCCGGGCCGTGGTGGCCGGGCTGCACCGCCACCCGGCGGACGCTGCAGGGCACCGCGAGCGCGGCGGCCGCCGCCAGTGCCCGGTCCGCCCAAGCGGTCGAGTCGGGGTGCAGGCCGTGGTCGATGTGCACCGCCCGCAAGCCCCAGCCGCGCTCCGCGCGCAGGGCCGCCAGCCGGTGCAACAGGACGGTGGAGTCGCGGCCGCCGCTGAAGCCGAGCAGCAGCCGCGCAAAGCCGGGGTCGGGCAGGGGAGGCAGG
>JAGXSL010000021.1 GCA_018333835.1 Lysobacteraceae bacterium | reverse complement strand
CCGAGCTCACGCCAGCGGCCATCACCGGCGGCTTGCAGGTGGGCGTGGGCCGGGTGCGCAAGCTCAACATGGGGCCGCAGTACCTGTCGGCCTTTGTGATCGGCGACCAGTTGCTGTGGGGCGCGGCCGAACCGCTGCGGCGCATGCTGCGCATTCTGCTAGCGGCCTAAGGGCATGGTGGCAAGGGGAATATAAAATCTGTTGCACCAGTGCAACGCCACCCCCCAGCTTGGCTGCCATTTGGGCTCCAGATTTGCTTCGGGCTGCTTCTGAGCTTGTGTATGCAAGCGCTTGATGTTATGGTCGAATAGCTTTGAAAATGACAGAGGTGTCTGTGCCGAATTGCCCTTCAAAAATGCACCCTACGGGACCTGTCGCCTTGGCCACCGACAAACCACCTGCGCCACCCCATCGGCTGCGCTGGCGCTCGGTGGCGAGCGCGGCGGCCTTGGTGGCGGCCTTGGCGGTGCCGGCCAGCCAAGCATGGGCCGTGGCGCTGGGAAGGGTGACGGTGCAATCGCAACTGGGTGAGCCGCTGCGCGCCGAAATCGACTTGCCCCAACTCAGCGCCCAAGACGCCGCCACCTTGCAAGCCAGCGTGGCGGCGCCCGAGCGCTTTCAGGCGCTCAACCTGAGCTTTAACCCGGCCTTGGCCGATTTGCGCTTTCAACTGGTCACGCTGCCCGACGGCCGAAGTGTGTTGCGCCTGAGCAGCACCGCCGCCATCAACGAACCCTTCCTCGATTTGCTGGTGCAAGCCAACTGGGCCAATGGGCAGCTGCTGCGTGGCTACACCCTGTTGTTCGACCCGCCCAATTTGCGCCCGGCTCCGGCTCCGGCGCCACAGCCGCCGGTTGCGGTTGCACCTCCAGCACCTCCCGCGCCAGCGCCCGCGCCCTTGGTGACCCAGGTGCGTCCGGCCGTGCCGCTGCCCCCAGCCGTCCCTGCCGCCGCCGCACCTGCACGACCCCGCGCCCAAGCGCCTGCCGCCGACCCCACCCCCGCGTCGATCACGGTTCGGCGTGGCGATACCGCCGGCCGCATCGCGCAGGCGCACCTGCCCGGCGGGGTGTCGCTCGATCAGATGTTGGTGGCGCTGCTGCGCGCCAACCCACAAGCGTTCATCGGCGACAATGTCAACCGGCTGCGCGCTGGCGCGGTGCTCGACCTGCCCAGCGCCGAAGCGGCCAACGCCACCCCCGCCCCTGAGGCGCGCCGCATCGTACAAGCCCACAGCCAAGATTTCAACGAGTTTCGGCGTCGCTTGGCCGCATTGGCCCCGGCTCAAGCAGCACCCGAAGCCACCCGCGCCGCTGCCGGTGCGGTGCAAGCCGAAGTCACCGATCCACGACCCGCCGCCGCCGTGCAAGACCGCCTGACGCTCGAGCGCGGCGCCTTGCCCGGAGCCGCTGCCGACCAGTTGGCCCAAGCGCGGCAACAGCAGGCCACGCAGCAGCAAATCACCGAAGTCGAGCGCAACCTGCAAGAGCTCGAGCGTCTGCGCCAAGCTGCGCAGGCCCCTGCCCCGGCCCCTGCAGCGCCGGCCGCTGCCGACGCCACACCAGCTGCGGCCGAAACCGCGGCGGCACCCACACCCGCCGCACCAGTCCTCGAGGCCCCGGCATTGGCTGCACCGCCTGTTCCTCCAGCCCCGGTTGCCGCACCCCCAGCCCCTGCTGCCCCACCAGCGCCTGCGCCGGCCGAAGTGGCTGCGCCCGGTTTGCTTCAGACCCTCAGCACCCACCCCTTGGCGCTGCCCGCAGCGGGTGGTGCCGCAGCCTTGCTGCTGCTGGGGCTGCTGGCCGCGCGCATCCGC
This sequence comes from Lysobacteraceae bacterium, assembly GCA_018333835.1. Classification (GTDB taxonomy): domain Bacteria; phylum Pseudomonadota; class Gammaproteobacteria; order Xanthomonadales; family Xanthomonadaceae; genus Silanimonas. The sequence goes on along the minus strand of JAGXSL010000021.1, from coordinate 1,437 downwards.
AGCCGCCGACAGCAAAATCAAGCCGCTTTGGCTGACCGGGACGATCCGCAATCGGAATCCGAGAACGATGCGCTGGCCGATGCGCCGACCGATGCGCAAGCGACCTCGATGATGTATTCGCCCAGTCAGCTCGATGCGGGCGGCGACGTCGATGCCGTGGCCGAGGCCGAGGTGTACCTGGCTTATGGCCGCGAAAAGCAGGCCGAAGACATTTTGCTCGAATCCATCCGTCTGCATCCGGATAGACTGCCTGCACACCTCAAGCTGCTCGAAATTTACGGTCAACGGCGCGACTTGCCCGCTTTCAACGCCGCAGCCCAAACCTTATACCAAGTGAGCGGGGGCACGGGCGACGCCTGGGAGCAGGCGCGCGAGGCCGGCCAGCTGCTCGACCCCGACAACCCCTTCTACCAACTGGTTCCCAGCAGCGCCCCTCCAGCCAGCGCCCTTCTAGGCAGCGCCACGTCAGAGGCAGACAGCCCGTCATCGGTGGTGCCAGATTTTGATTTGGGATTTGCCGAATCCAAATCCGACGCTCTCTCTGAACCCGCATCCCACTCCGGCCCTGCAACAACTTCTGGCCCCGCCTCGCGGCAAGCCATGGATGCGGCCGATGAGGAGCTCGAGTCCCTGCTCGCAGGCACCCGAAAACCCACCACCCCCACAACCGACTTGGCTTTCGATTTCGACTTCGACACCACACCGAAGCCCGCACCGTCGCCTGCGGCAGATACGCCAACCACTGCAGCTTTGCCGAGCGCCATTGCTGCACATGAAATCGACTTCGATCTCGACCTTAGCGACTTCAATACCCCTACACCCAAACAGCCCCCCATCACCCCGAGCGAACCGCCCACCTCAACCCCCGAACCCAACTTGGCTGCCACCTTGCCCAGCAGCGTGCAAGATCTGTCGCTGGACCTCGATCTCGACCTCGAACCCTCAGGGGCCGACCCGCTCGAGACCAAGCTGTCGCTGGCGCAAGAGTTCGACGCCATCGGCGATACCGACGGCGCGCGCTCGCTGGCGCAAGAAGTCGAGTCCGAGGCCACCGGGGCGCTCAAAGAGCGGGCTCGGGCCTTTTTGGCGCAGTTGGGCTAAGCGCCCCCAAGTCCCCGCTGGCACCCCCCCCTTCAGAAAGCCCACGCCTTTGCGCCTCGCGCTCGGACTCAGCTACTCGGGCAGCGCCTACCAGGGCTGGCAGAGCCAAGCCAGCGGCCAGACGGTGCAAGACCACTTGCAGGCCGCACTGGCGACCTTCACCGCCGCCCCGGCCGTGAGCACCCTGTGCGCCGGGCGCACCGACGCCGGCGTGCACGCCCTGATGCAGGTGGTGCACTTCGACACCCCAATCGAGCGCCCGCTGCACGCTTGGGTGCGCGGCTGCAACCGCTACCTGCCGCCCGACATCGCCATCCAGTGGGCGCAGGTGGTGCC
>JAGXSL010000020.1 GCA_018333835.1 Lysobacteraceae bacterium | reverse complement strand
TTCTCGTGCAGAGGCGTTTTTCATATTTCAAATCCCGAATGGAGAGCACTTGCCGGCTACAACTCGGCCAGCGTAAGTTATTGATTTGTATAGATCTGGCCTCGCGAACGCTCGCGAGACCTCGGGGGAGAAACGGAGAATTCTCTGTTTCCAGGGCGGTTTTCGGGGGGAAATGAGGGCGTTTTTGGCGCTGGGCGCTCTTGAGGCAACACGTGTAAGTGGTTGCCTCCATTTGGAAATTTCAAAAAAAAATCCCGACCGGAGAGGGGTTGGGATTTCACGTTATGGTGGCGGACGGTTGACCATGTGCTGACTGGCCTCCCGAGCTTATGAGCACTGGTGCGGGGTGCTGCGGGCAAATTCACGCATCACTCCAGATCTTCACTGCCGATCCGATACCCCATCGCCCGGTAACCAGCCTGCCGCTTGTCCCACATCCGCAGTAGCGCCGAGTGGCCGGTGTCCACGAAGTCGATGATACGCACGTCGGTTTTGCTGGCGTGCTCGCGGTGCAAGCGCCCGGCGTACTGCTGCAGCGTGCCCTTCCAAGACACAGGCATCGCGAGGACCAGGGTGTCGAGCGGCGGGTGATCGAATCCCTCGCCAACCAGCTTGCCGGTGGACAGGAGGACACGTGGCGCGTCGGGCGGTAGTGCATCCAGGTCTGCGATCAGCGTCGCTCGTTGCTTCCTGGACATTCGTCCGTGCAAAACGAACGGGGCCGGGTGCAGGTTCTCGAGCTCCGTCTTGATGGCATCGAGGTGTTCTGTGCGTTCTGTCAGGACCAGCACCTTGCGTCCCTGTGCGACGGCATCGCGCACCTCGGCGGCGATGGCTGCTGTTCGGGGCGAATCGTTGGCGAGGTGCCGGAAGACGTCCTGAATGCCGGCCTCGGTCGGCAGATCGATCCGTGCGTGCCGGGAGTGCGGTATGACTGCCAGATCTTGCGGTGCCCCGGCCGGCGTGGCCGCCGTGTGGCGAATCGGCCCGCACTGCATAAAGATGATCGGCTGCTGCCCGTCGCGGCGGATCGGTGTCGCCGTCAGGCCCAACACGTATTTCGCCTTGGTCCGCTTGAGAATCGCGTCGAAAGAGACCGCGCCGACGTGATGGCACTCGTCGACGATCACCTGGCCGTAGTTTTCCACCAACGGGTTCACCTCGCCCTGCCGGGAGACGGACTGCATCACGGCGATGTCGATCTTGCCAGTCGGTTTGGCCTTGCCGCCGCCGATGGTGCCGACCACGCCCTTGGCGACACCCAGAAAGGCTTGCAGGCGCTCCTGCCATTGCTTGAGCAACTCCGTGCGATGCACCAGCACCAGGGTGTTGACGCCCCGCCGGGCGATCATCGCGGCGGCGGTGACCGTCTTGCCGAAGGCAGTTGGCGCGCACAGCACGCCAGCATCGTGGGTGAGCAGTCCTGCAACCGCGGCTTCCTGATCGAGGCGCAGACTACCGACAAAAGACACGTCCAGCGGCTGGCCGCCGAAGCGTTCGTCTCGCAGGTCACAGGCAATCCCATTCTCTCGCAGCAAGGACAGCGCAGCATCCAGGCAACCGCGCGGCAGGGCGATGTGCTGGGGATAGCTCTCGGCGCAGCCGATGACGCGCGGCTTGTCCCACACCGACATTCGCATCGCCTGGGCCTTGTAGAACTCAGGGTTCTGGAAAGCCGCCAGCCGGATCAGCCGGTTGGCCAGAGCCTGCGGCAACTCGGCCTTCTCGAAATAAATCAGATTGGCCAGCGTGACGGTCAGTGACTTCGGCATCGGACCGACCAGTTTTTTGGCCCATGTGTTCTCGCGCTTCCAGGGCGTGGCCAGGTCCTCGTCGTCGATGAAGGTGACGTCCAGCGGATGGACGCCACCCGTGGCCCGGAGGATGGTTGGCTCGATATCGTGCGCGGCCATCGGCTGGATGGATGCGAGGAACGCCCATTGATCAGGGTACGGTCGCAGATCGGGATCGACAAAGACGCTGAAACCCTGCTCCCTCGGACCTTTCTGCAGCGGCAAGGCGATCAGGTTGCCGAACCCGCCTTTGGGCATGGTGTCCTGGTTCGGGAACAGTCGGTCATAGGATTCCAGCTTCAGTTGCCGGGTGCGAGCGCAGGTGTGGGTGATGATGGCCGTGCCCAAGCGGCGGGCATCACGTGCTGAAATGCGGCTGGCAAAGAACACCCACGCATGCGCTCCATTCCCGGAGCGGGAAATCTCCAGCGCCACCGGTACGCCCAGTTCATCGCAGGACTTCAGGAATGCCAGCGCATCGTCTCGCCATTCCGCCTCGTCGAAGTCGACCGCGAGGAAATAGCAGCTATCGTCTTCCAGCAGCGGATACACCCCGACTGTGTGCTCACCGGCCAGATGGTCGTAGATCACCGCGTCGGACAGCGGAATCAGCAGACGATTGCTGCAGTCCCCGCACTTGATGCGCGGCTTCTCGCAGACACCGGCGCGCCATTCGTTTGCACACGCGGGCGCGTAGCCAGTCTTGCCGGAGGTCTTGCCCTCCCAGCGGATCGGGTAAACATCCGTGCGCCCACGAAACAGCCGACGGAACAGTGCCACCTTCTCAGCGGTGGAAAGCTTGGACGGCTCAGGCTCACGCGCCACCAGGACGACCGGTTGCGGCGCACGCCACTGGATGCCGTGCGATTCGAGCAGGGCGATCAGGCGGGCGTTCTCGGCTTGCAGCGCTGCCAGTTCACCGCCATGCGCTGGAACAGCTGCTCCATGATCGCGCCAACCCATCTCCTCGACTGGGCGAGACTCTGCCGAATGCGGAGACCTGTACAACATTAACAGCCCCTCAGACCTGCCCGCCGACGCCCTTGAACTTCTCCACAAATGCGGCGATTTTCTGGAACACGCTTTGCTTTTTAGTCAGGTACTGCGGATTGAGCGGACTCATCTTGGGCAAAACGGAATTCAGCTCCGTGCCACTGTCGCTGGCAAATTCACGCTTCAGTGATGCGGTGATGTAGCGCTTGGCCGCCTCGGCGTTCAGGCTCTCAGCGCTGATCAATTCCTGCGCTTCACGCTGCTGCTCCGCTTGGGCAAAAGTGAAGAAGGCGTCTATCACGCTGGCCTTGTCGCCGATCTTGTCCAGATCGGTCTGGTTGATGAAGTCCACCA
>JAGXSL010000019.1 GCA_018333835.1 Lysobacteraceae bacterium | reverse complement strand
GCCCGAGCAGGAGGCGCACATCCAAAAGCTCATCTGCGACAAGCGCCCCGAGCAGCTCAAGATGGACTTCTTCCTGTGGAGCCGCTCTGCGGTCATGCAACTCATTGAGCAAGAGTGCGGCCTCGAGCTGGGCGTGCGCACCGTGGGCAAATACTTGGCACGCTGGGGTTTCACGCCCCAAAAGCCCATCAAAAAGGCCTATGAGCAGCGCCCCGAGGCCGTCAAGGCTTGGCTCGATGCAACCTGAGGGTGCATCACTAGCCAAACCGGTCAAGGCCTAGCTGGCAGAGCGGATCGAACAGATCGAGGTGTTCTACCTGCCCAGCTACAGCCCGGAGCTCAACCCCGAAGAGCGGCTCAATGCGGATCTCAAGCAGGCCATGGGCAAGCGGGTGCCGGTGCGCACCAAGGCCAAGCTGCGCCAAACCGCCAACGAGCACATTGCCATGCTGGAGCAATCACCCGAGCGGTTAATGAGCTTCTTCCAAGACCCCAAGGTCAAATATGCCACCGGTTAAGACTTCTTGGGGCCGTAGCAATAGTGTGGTGCGCCGCGCGCCCGCACGGCACGCACCAGTGTTGCCCAGACCTGGGCGTTGTCCAACTCACGAACGTCGGGCCCGGACGCATGCGCGAGCAGGCGATGGGCAACGTCGGCGTGCGGCAACACCGGCCCGGCGAACCACACCCGCTCGCCGTCGGCGAGCACCAGGGTCGGGAAGGTCTTGATGTCGATGTCGTCGACGAGTTCGGCGTCGTCCTCGATGTCCACCCAGTGCCACTGCACGTCGGCATGGGCTGCACGCAGTTTTTCGAACACCTACCGGTAGGCGTCGCAGGTGCGGCACCATCCTGCGCACAGCACCATGGCGACGCGTACAGCCCGGGACGCGGGCGCAGTGGCCTGGTCAGCGGCCTGGTCGGCAGTGGCCATGCAGGTGTTGGACATGTCGGGGCAACGCATCGTAGCGCGCCCCCGTGGAAACGCACGACGCCGAGCGCGCCCGCTGGCGGCCTCTGGCGGGCTGCTGGCGCGGTGCCGACCGGGTGGCCGCTCCTGTGCGCGGCCTGGTGGCGGCGCTTGGTTACGGGTTGCGCAAGGGAAGGTCGTGTTGCGGAAGCCGGCGTCAGCGGGGCGGGGCCGCGCAATGCGCGCCGGCAGGGCCCGCCCCCGAGCCCAGCGCGATCGGAGCGGGGGCCTGGAACGGGTTGAGTGGATAGCTCGCCGCGAGATCCACGGCGACGAGGAGGACGAGGGCGGCGAGAAGCGCGAGCCCGACGGTCTGGCGGTGCGGCATGGTGCCCTTCTCCCTCACTGTGATACCTGTAGACCGGCTCGTGCGCGCGGCCCCGCCTGCAGCCAGGCGAGGATGCGCACGCCGAGCAGCGCGCCCGCGAAGGCGGCCACGAACCAGGCCCAACCGTGCAGCGAGCCCGTGGCGATGCCGGAGAAGAAGGCGCCGACATTGCAGCCGAAGGCGAGCCGCGAGGCGTAGCCCATGGCGAGGGCGGCGATGGCGATCCCGACGGCGAGGCGCATGGCGGGCTTCGCCGGCGGCGGGTCCATCACCCGGCGCCAGCGCGCGGCGATGAAGGCGCCGGCGATCAACCCGAGATTGGTGAGCGATGTTACGTCGGTGAGGATCGACGAGTAGAGCCGCTCGGCGTTGCCGGGCGCGGCCCAGAACGCGGTTTGCGAGAGGTCAGCGCCGGCCGCGGTCGCGGCTTTCGCGCCCCACAGGCCAAGTCCGTAGGTGACGCCCCAGGGCTGACCGGCGACGACGAGGTTGAGGATCGCGAGCCCTGTCAGAAGCGCCGCCGCCAGGAATAGCCGCGGCTGGGGCAGGCGCGAGCCCGGCGCCGCGCGCGCGAGCACCACGGCGCCGACGGCCGCGAGCGCGACGAGCGTCGCCGCGAGCGCCCCCACACCGCCGAGGAGACCCGGCAGCGTCACGACCGGGAGCGAGGCGAGCTCGGTCCACCAGGCGAGATGCAGGGTGCCGAGGAATGCGCCAGCGATGAAGAAGATGAGGGCGAGAAGCCCCAGCGCGTTGCCCGAGCCCGCATTGACGAGGGTGCCCGAGCCGCAGCCCATCACCACCACCATGCCCGCCCCGAACACGAAGGCGCCTGCGATCATCGCCACTCCGATCGGCGCATGCGCGCCCATCAGCTCGCCCGGCGCGCTCGCGAGCAGCGGCAGCGCCACGGCGGCGGTGAGGCCGATGGCGAGTAACTGGGCCACGATCCCGCGCCCATCCCGGTGCTGAATCATCGCCCTCCACGGGCCCGCGAAGCCGAAGCGCAGGCCCTCGAGCGTCAGCCCAAAGCCGACGCCGATGAGAAAGAGGAGCGCCATGCGCAGCCCGACGAAGAGGGCGAGCAAGGCGGCGATCCCGAGGGCGAGGAAGACGAGGCTTGTGCGGGTGAGGAGCATCGGGTTCTACCAAAGGCTGCGCCCGCCGCTCGCGCAGCGGGCGTTGTGCGTGAAAAGATGGCGGCTCAGAAGATACCGTCCAGCCACTGCCGTGTGGAGAGGAATAACCACTCGATGCGGCCGGGCGTGTTGACAACCGCGCGACCCTGCTGCGTCCACTCCACTACGGACTCCGGGTAGAGGGTGACGCCCTCCAAGCCAGCGAGCTGGGAGAGCGCGAACCAGCTCGACGCGGCTAAATGGCCGGTATTGCAGAAGGAGACGAGCGGCGCGCCGCCGTGTAGCCCTGCGCGCTCCGCGATGGCGCGGGCGCGCTCCGCATCGACCATGAGTGGGCCGCCGTCGACGAACCAGGTCTCGTAGTGGAGGTTCTCGGCCGTCGGCAGCGTCCCCGGACGCGTCGCGGCGGCGCTCATGAATCGGCCCTCGAAGTAGCCCGTCTGGCGTGCATCGATCAGGCGCGCGTCGCCTCTCTCGATCGCCCGCTCGATATTCTCGGCGCGCGCGCGCCACTCGTCGGAGAAGCGCGCCTCGAAGATCCTGGGGACGTGGCGCACCGGCTCGGTGGAAAGTGGCTTGCCTGCGGCGGTCCAGGCGTTCAGCCCGCCGTTGAGGATGGCGATCTGCTCCACCCCGAGGGACATCAGCTTCCAGTAGACCCGCGCGGCGCCACCGAAATCCCTCGCGTCCGCCCCCTGGTGGACGACGACGACGGGCGTCGTCGCGTCGATGCCGCTCCCGCCGACCAGCTCCGAGAGCCGCGCATCGCTGGGAAGGGCGCCGGCATTGTCCGGCGGCCCGCGCCATTGCGCGTGAGGGGCGTTCACCGCGCCCGGAATGCGGCCCTTCGCGAAGGCTTCCGCGGTGCGGATGTCGAGAACGACGGGGTCGATCTTCTCCTCCAGCGCGGCGAGGCCGGCCGGATCGAGGAGTTTCGACCAAGTGTCCTCGGCCTTCGCCGGAGCGGCGAGGACGAGGGCGCCGGCCAGCGCGGCGCCGAACAAAATGGAGGGCGAACGGGCGGACATGTGAACCTCCTGCGATTTCAACGTATGGTTAAACATAGCGGTACCTAGGCCGGCAGTGTAGGCGGCCACCTTATTCTAAAGAACTACAAAAAATTTATTTGTTTATCTCTCATATGAATATGACATCGACTTCTGCTTCGACGACGAGGCGCAGGCGGTCTTCATCGAATGGTTCGAGGACCTGCACCGCAGCTGCACGCCAAGCGAGGAAGAGCCGATCATCAGGCAGCATCTCGCCAAGTTCGACAAGCCCTTCCCCGCGCTGGCGCTCGTCTTCCACCTGGTGGAGGGTGCAGCCCGCGGCGCCCGCGGCCCGGTGAATATAGGGAAGCGGCGTGGCGCGCGGCGGCCTGGTGCGAATTCCTCGAGACCCATGCCCGGCGCTGCTACGGACTCCTGAAGGACGACGGACTGCGCGCGGTGCAGGCCCTGGCGGCCGAGCTGGAGTGCGGGCGCGCTTGAAGACAGCTTCCCCCTGCGCGACGTGCGGCGCAACCAGTGGCGCAGCCTGACGACGGACGAGGCGATCCAGGCCGCGCTCGACTGGCTGGAGGACGAGGACTGGCTGCGCCGCGAGGCGAGCAGCGGCACTGGCCCGGGCAGGCGCACTATGCGCTACCGGATCAACCCCGCCGTGCGGCGCAAGAGGGCCGGCGCATGAACTGGCTCGAGCGCGCGCACCGCGAAATCTGCACAAGCGCCCGGCCGGTCACTGCCAATTTCGGCAATATTGGCAGTAGGTCGCCTTGGCAAAACCAGAAAATAGACCCCAAGAGGGGGTTCGAGGTCAACGTTGCGGCCGCGCGCACGGGGGCTCGAACGCGGAGCGGCTGGGGGTAGGGTACGGAGCCGCGTTGCGGCCGCGCACGGGCAAACCCGCCATCGAGGCCGCTGCCCAAGGCGCCGCGCAAGAGCCGCCCGCCGACCACGCACGGGGCCACCGCGCCGCGGCAGCTGTGGTTCTGGGACATGACGTTCCTGCCCGCGGCGGTGATCGGGCGCTGGTTCTACCTGTACCTGATCCTGGACGTCTACAGCTGCAAGATCGTCGGCTTCGAGGTCCACGACAGCGACGATGCCCCGAGCACGCCGCGCGCACCTGGTCAAGCGCACGGCGCTGGCCGAGGGGGCATCCACGCGATGACGACCAGGCCGATGCTGCATGGCGACATGCGGCGCCACGCTCAAGGCCACGACGGTACTGGCGATGCTGTGCTGGCTGGGCGTCAAGCCGTCGTACTCGCGCCCGCGCGTGAGCGGCGACAACGCCTGCGTGGAGAGCCTGTTGCCGCACGGCGAAGTACCGGCCGGAGTTCCCGGACAAGGGCTTCGCTGACCTCGACGAGGCGCGCGCCTGGGCATCGCGCTTCGTGCGCTGGTACAACCATGAGCACCGCCACAGCGGCATCCGCTACCGGCTGGTCGGCGCAACGTCACGCGGGCGAGGACACGACGATCCTCGCGGCTCGCCACGAGCTGTACCAGCAGGCACGTGAGCGCCAGCCGCGCCGCTGGTCGGGCGTCACGCGCAACTGGACGCCCACCGCCGAGGTGACCTTGAACCCTGAACGCGAGGCCGTCGTCAAGGCGCGCTCGGGGTGCGTCGATACGCAGCCGCTGGCTGCATGAACGAGGCGACAACTACCTTGACGCGCGCCGATCTTCGAGGCCGATCATTCGCCCTCGCCCTTGTGGAAGATCGCCGCAACTTTTTTTGAGAGCACCAGCAAAGCGGCGGTCTCGGCCAGTGCCCGATCTTTGCGCAGCAAGTCGCGTTCGAGCTCTTTGATGCGCCGGCGATCCGCGCGCGTGGCCTGCGCGCTGGCAGGGGCGTCGTGCGGGTCGGCCAGCGCCGCGGTGCAGCTCAAGCGCC
>JAGXSL010000018.1 GCA_018333835.1 Lysobacteraceae bacterium | reverse complement strand
TCGGCGCCGACCCGCCAGACCTGCATCGAGCCGGAGGCCGGGCTCAGGAAATAGACCCAGCGACCGTCCGGCGACCAGCGCCCGGAGACCGCCGGCTTGCCTTCCGGCGTCAGCCGCAGGCCGGCGCCACCCTCGGCGCTGGTGCGCCAGAGCGAGCCGATGCCGCGGTCGCCCGCCCAGTCGGTCTGGCGCACGGCGTAGAGGATGTGGCGGCCGTCCGGCGAGAACTGCGGTGCCGAGACGCGGTCCAGCATCACCAGGTCCTTGGCGGTGAAGCCGCGCGGATTGGTCGGCGAAGCAGCACCGGTGGCTGCGAGGGTGGGCGCGGCGGCGAGGCCGAGGGCGGCGACGAGCGGAAGCACGGATCGCATGGCGTTCGGGCGGCAACGTGGGGCGGGCCGGAAGGATAGCGCGCCGGCTGCTTGGCGTCGCAACCCGCGGCAGGCCGGCCGCGGCCCCGTGGACCGCGAAGGCAGGCGTGCTCGTGGAGGTGGCGAGCCTGTCGGCGGATCGGGTGGCACGCTCGGGCTCGGTAAGGCGAGCCTGTCGGCGGATCGGGCCACCTGCTTTCCGCGCGATCGGGCGTCCTGCCCTCACGCGCGGCGCTCGGCTCCTGCCTCGCTGCCGCAGGACGGCCCTCACCGCCGCGGCTCGCCCGCCAGACGCCACGCCCCGTCGCAGCAGCGCCTCGCGACGCCGATTCGCTCCGGCAGCGACTCGCACCACCGGCTGGCCGGATGCTTCGCTCCACGACTCGCCGGGAACAATCCGCGCCGCGCCCGGGACGATGGGCTCGTGGACCACGAAGGCAGGCGCGCTCGAAACGGAGTGATCGGCAAGGCGAGGCTGCCGGTCGTCGCTCACGCTGGCCGGGCCTTGCCGAAGGCAAACTCCAGAAGGCAAACTCCAGATCGCCGGATTGCCGCCACCCCGTGAGCCGACCATGCCCTCCGACCCGACCTCCGTCCCGCCCTCCGGTCCGTTGCGCTGGGACAACGTGCTGCACGAGGCCCGCCACGGCAATCCACCACCGCCATGGCGGCTCGAACTCGACCCGGCCGAGTGGCGGCGCCGGCTGCCGCCGGACGTCTGGCGAGTGCTGCGCGGCAAGGGCACCGAGGCGCCGTTCAGCTCCACGCTTTGCGAGCGCTTCGAGCCCGGCCGCTACGCCTGCGCCGGCTGCGGCCTCGTGCTGTTCGATGCCCGGACCCAGTTCTCGAGCGGCAGCGGCTGGCCGAGCTTCACCGCGCCGGTGGCCGCAGGCCGGGTGGCCCACCACGCCGACCACAGCCATGGCCTGTCGCGCATCGAAACCACCTGCGCGGCCTGTGACGGCCACCTCGGCCATGTCTTCCCCGACGGCCCGCCGCCCACCGGCCTGCGCTACTGCATCAACGCGCTGGCGCTGGCCCGCTTGCTCGGCGAGGACGCCGGCGAAGGAGCCCGCGGATGGCTCGACGGCCAGCCCGCGGAGCGCGCCTTGCTCGCCGGTGGCTGCTTCTGGGGGTTACAAGACCTGCTGCGGCGGGCGCCCGGCGTGCTGCGCACCCGCGTCGGCTACAGCGGCGGCGAGGTGGCGAACGCCACCTACCACCACCACGGCCGCCACGCCGAGACCGTCGAGCTGTGGTTCGACCCGGCGCGGCTCGCCTACCGCGAACTGCTGGCGCTGTTCTTCCGTCTCCACGACCCGACCACGCCCGACCGGCAGGGCAACGACGTCGGGCCGTCCTACCGCTCGGCGGTGTTCGTCTTCGACGAGCGCCAGCGCCAGGCCGCGCTCGGGCTGATCGCCGCGATCGAGGCCAGCGGCCGCTGGCCCGGCCGCGTGGTGACCGAGGTGGTGCCGGCCGGACCGTTCTGGCCCGCCGAGCCGGAGCATCAGGACTACCTGCTGCGCCACCCCGGCGGCTACACCTGCCACTGGGAGCGGCCGGACTGGGTGCTGCCCGGAAGCCCGGATTGAGCGTCGCCTAGAACGGAATGTCGTCGTCCGGGAACGGGTCGTTGCTCTGCGGCGGCGGGTTGTTGCCGCTGCCGCGACTGCCTTGGCCAGCGCCCGCCCCACCGGCGGCGCGGGCCGGGCCGGTGCCGGAACGGGCCGCACCGTAGCCGCCACCGGCGCGGGCCGGGCGTTCGCCGCCCTCGCCGCCGCCCCCGCCGGCGTTGGGGTTGCCGCCCAGCATCTGCATCTCGTTGGCGATGATGTCGGTGCTGTACTTCTCGACGCCGTTCTTGTCGGTGTACTTCTCGGTGCGCAGGCTGCCCTCGATGTAGACCTGCCGGCCCTTCTTCAGGTACTCGCCGGCGATCTCGGCCAGTCGCCCGAAGAACTTGACCCGGTGCCACTCGGTGCGCTCCTGCGGGTTGCCGTCCTTGTCCTTCCAGGACTCGGAGGTCGCCACGCTGATGGTGGTGATGGCATTGCCGTTCTGGGCGTAGCGAACCTCGGGGTCGTTGCCGAGGTTGCCGACGAGGATGACTTTGTTGATGCCACGCGCCATGGGGGCCTCCGGCTGTCTGTGTCGATTCGGGGGACAAGAGTATGACAGCCGCGGCGGGCAAGGCGTCGGCCGGCAACCCGGTGTGGCGTCGGAATCCACCGCGACCGGCGCGACCACGCGGCCGGCACGGCAGGCGGCCTATAATCCGCCGATGCAAGCCGCCGTCCACACGCCCGTCGCGTCCAAGCCGACCTTCCCCGCCGTCCAGGCCTTGGCCGCGGCCGACATGGCGGCCGTCGACGCGTTGATCCGCCGCCGGTTGGCCTCGGATGTGGTGCTGGTCAACCAGGTCGCCGAATACATCGTCGGCACCGGCGGCAAACGGCTGCGGCCCATGCTCACCGTGCTCGCCGCCCGCGCGGCCGGCTACCGCGGCGAGGCCCACCACCAGCTCGCCGCGGTGATCGAGTTCATCCACACCGCCACCCTGCTGCACGACGACGTGGTCGACGGGTCCGACCTGCGCCGCGGCCGCGCCACGGCCAACGCCGCCTTCGGCAACGCCGCCAGCGTGCTGGTCGGGGATTTCCTCTACTCGCGGGCCTTCCAGCTGATGGTCGAACTCGAGTCGATGACGGTGCAGAAGGTGCTGGCCGACACCACCAACCGCATCGCCGAGGGCGAGGTGCTGCAGCTGCTGCACGTGCGCAACCCGGACACCGACGAGGCCGCCTACCTGCGCGTCATCGAGCGCAAGACGGCGGTGCTGTTCGCCGCCGCCGCGCAGCTGGGCGGGCATCTCGCCGGCATCGGTGCCGCGGGCGAGAAGGCGCTGTTCGACTACGGCATGGCCCTGGGCTACGCCTTCCAGATCGCCGACGACGTGCTCGACTACGCCGGCGACGCCGCGGCGCTCGGCAAGAACCTCGGCGACGACCTCGCCGAGGGCAAGGCCACCCTGCCGCTGATCCACGCGCTGGCGCACAGCACGCCGGCAGTACGGACACGGCTCAGGCGGATCGTGCTCGAAGGCGATGCCGCGGGTTTCGGCGAGGTGCTGGCCGCCATCGAAGCCTGCGGCAGCCTCGACTACAGCCGGGCGATGGCGCAACGCCATGCCGGGGCGGCCGTCGCCGCGCTGGCCGCACTGCCGGACGGACCGGATCGGGCCGCCCTTGCCGCCCTCGCCGACTACGCGATCTCCCGCCCGTCCTGAGGCTGGACCGCACGGCGGGTCGGTCTCGCGAGTACGTCGCGGCAACGAGCGGGCGAGCCGCGGCGGTGAGGGCCGTCCTGCGGCAGCGAGGCAGGAGCCGAGCGCCGCGCGTGAGGGCAGGACGCCCGATCGCGCGGGAAGCAGGTGGCCCGATCCGCCGACAGGCTCGCCCTGCCG
>JAGXSL010000017.1 GCA_018333835.1 Lysobacteraceae bacterium | reverse complement strand
ACGACCGACGTGACCGGCTCGATCGAGCTGCCGGAGGGCGTGGAGATGGTGATGCCGGGCGACAACATCAAGATGGTGGTGACGCTGATCGCCCCGGTGGCGATGGACGAGGGCCTGCGCTTCGCGATCCGCGAGGGCGGCCGCACGGTCGGCGCCGGTGTGGTGGCCAAGATCATCAAGTAAGACCTGGTGGCATCTCCCCGCCTGGCCGAAGCCGGGCGGGGCACCAAGCGAAAAGAGGCCCACGGACGGGCTTCGTCTTCGCCGGACAGGGAAGCGTGGATGGTTAAGTCGCCGTTGTTGACGGCAGCTTGCCAGTCCCTCTATACTTTCCAGTCTCGGCAGAGCCAGCCCGGTTCTGTCGATGTTTTTTTGGGGTTCGTGCCGGACGCGCACGGCCCGTCGCTCTTTAACTCAGGAAACCGGCCATGGCGGACCAGAAAATCCGTATTCGCTTGAAGGCGTTCGATCACCGACTGATCGACCGTTCCGCGAGCGAGATCGTCGAGACGGCCAAGCGGACCGGCGCGCAGGTGCGCGGCCCGATCCCGCTGCCGACGAAGATCGAACGCTACACCGTCCTCGTCTCCCCGCACGTCGACAAGGACGCGCGCGACCAGTACGAGACCCGCACCCACAAGCGCGTCCTCGACATCGTTGGCCCCAACGACAAGACCGTGGACGCCCTGATGAAGCTCGAACTCGCCGCTGGCGTGGACGTGCAGATCAAGCTGGCCTGAGGTACGCGACCATGAAGCACAGCATCGGCATCGTCGGGCGCAAGGCAGGCATGAGCCGGATCTTCACCGCGGATGGCGCCTCCATCCCGGTGACCTTGATCGAAGCCACCCCGAATCGCATCACCCAGATCAAGACCGTCGAGACCGACGGCTACAGCGCCGTGCAGGTCACCGCCGGCGACAAGCGCGCTTCGCTGGTGAACAAGCCGGCCGGCGGCCACTTCGCCAAGGCGAAGGTCGCGCCGGGCCGCGGCCTCTGGGAGTTCCGCGTCGAGGCCAAGGACCTGGGTGCCTTCGAGGTCGGCGCCGAGATCAAGGCCGACGTCTTCGCGGTCGGCCAGAAGGTCGACGTGCAGGGCGTGACCAAGGGCAAGGGCTTCCAGGGCACGATCAAGCGCTGGAACTTCACCATGGGCGACGCCTCGCACGGCAACTCGCTCTCGCACCGCTCGCCGGGTTCGATCGGCCAGCGGCAGACGCCGGGCCGCGTGTTCCCGGGCAAGAAGATGTCGGGCCACATGGGCGCCGAGGTCCTCTCCGTCCAGAACCTCGAGGTCGTCAAGGTCGACGTCGAGCGCGGCCTCATCGCGATCCGCGGCGCCGTCCCCGGTGCGCCGGGTGGCGACGTGGTCGTCCGTCCGGCCAGCAAGGGTTAAGGAGTAGACGATGGAACTTTCCGTCATCAACGGCAAGGCGCTGTCGGTCAACGACGCCGTCTTCGGCCGTGAATTCAACCAGGACCTCGTGCACCAGGTCGTCGTTGCCTACCGCAACGCCGGCCGCGCCGGCACCAAGGCGCAGCTGACGCGCTCTGAAGTGCGCGGCACCACCAAGAAGTTCAAGAAGCAGAAGGGTGGCGGCGCCCGCCACGGCGACTACCGCGCCCCGATCTTCGTGGGCGGCGGCGTCACCTTCGCGGCCAAGCCGCGCAGCTTCGCGCAGAAGGTCAACAAGAAGATGTACCGCGGCGCCATCGCCGTGATCCTGTCCGAGCTCGCTCGGCAGGGTCGCCTGATGGTCGTCGAGGGCTTCGACGTCGACGCGCCGAAGACCCGTGGCCTCGTGGCCAAGCTTTCCGAGATGAAGGTGGGTGCCCGCACCCTGATCGTCTCCGAACAGGCCAGCGAGAACCTGTACTTGGCGGCGCGCAACATCCCCTACGTGGAAGTGCGCGACGTGCAGGGCCTGGACCCGGTGTCGCTGGTCGGCGCCGACTCGGTGGTCATCACCACCGAGGCCGTGAAGCTGATCGAGGAGTGGCTGGCATGATCAACGAAAGCCTGTTTGCGGTTCTCCGCGCGCCGAAGGTGTCGGAGAAGACCGCGCGCCTCGCCGAGAGCAACCAGTACGTGTTCGAGGTCGCCAAGACGGCGACCAAGGACGACGTCAAGGCGGCCGTCGAGCACCTGTTCAACGTCAAGGTGCTGGCGGTCAACGTCGCCAACATCAAGGGCAAGTCGAAGGCGTTCCGCCAGCGTGCGGGCCGTCGCTCCGACAAGCGCAAGGCGTATGTCCGCCTGGCCGAAGGCCAGACGCTCGACGTCGCCGCCAAGGCCTGAGGAGACCCCCATGCCCGTCATGACCTTCAAGCCGACCTCGCCTGGCCGCCGCGCCATGGTCAAGGTCGTCAACCCCGACCTCCACAAGGGCGCCCCGTTCGCGGCCCTGGTGGAGAAGAAGGGCCGCACCGGTGGCCGCAACAGCCACGGCCGCATCACCACCCGCCACATCGGCGGCGGCCACAAGCAGCACTACCGGATCATCGACTTCAAGCGCGACAAGGAAGGCATCGCCGCCCGCGTCGAGCGCCTCGAGTACGACCCGAACCGCACCGCCCACATCGCCCTGCTGTGCTACGCCGACGGCGAGCGCCGCTACATCATCGCTCCGAAGGGCCTGCAGGCCGGCGACCAGCTGATGTCCAGCAAGGACGCGCCGATCAAGGTCGGCA
Organism: Lysobacteraceae bacterium; assembly: GCA_018333835.1. Lineage (GTDB taxonomy): Bacteria > Pseudomonadota > Gammaproteobacteria > Xanthomonadales > Xanthomonadaceae > Silanimonas. The sequence goes on along the minus strand of JAGXSL010000017.1, from coordinate 2,040 downwards.
ACACCCTGCCGCTGCTCAACATGCCGATCGGTGCCACCGTGCACTGCGTGGAGATGAAGCCCGGCAAGGGTGCCCAGCTCGCCCGCGCCGCCGGCGCCGGCGTGCAGCTGGTCGCCCGCGAGCACGGCTACGCCACCCTGCGCCTGCGCTCCGGCGAGATGCGCAAGGTGCCGGTCGACTGCCGCGCCACCATCGGCGAAGTGGGCAACACCGAGCACAACCTCGAGAAGCTGGGCAAGGCCGGCGCTTCCCGCTGGCGCGGCATCAAGCCGACCGTCCGCGGCGCCGCGATGAACCCGGTCGACCACCCGCACGGTGGCGGCGAGGGCCGCTCGGGCCAGGGCAACCCGCACCCGGTCAGCCCCTGGGGCCAGCCGTCGAAGGGTTACAAGACGCGTCAGAACAAGCGCACCGACAAGTTCATCGTGCGCGATCGTAGGGGTTAATCGGCCATGCCACGTTCACTCAAGAAGGGCCCGTTCGTCGACCACCACCTCGCCAAGAAGGTGGAGGTCGCTTCGGCGGCCAACAGCAAGAAGCCGATCAAGACCTGGTCGCGCCGTTCGATGATCCTGCCCGAGATGATCGGCCTGACCATCGCCGTGCACAACGGCAAGGCGCACGTGCCGGTGATCGTCAACGAGAACATGATCGGCCACAAGCTCGGCGAATTCGCCCACACCCGGACCTTCAAGGGTCACGGCGGCGACAAGAAGTCGGGCAAGTAAGGGGATGACCATGGAAGCCAGAGCCATCCTGCGCGCCACGCGCATCTCCCCGCAGAAGGCCCGCCTGGTCGCCGACCAGGTGCGCGGCCTGCCGGTCGCCCGCGCCCTCGACCTGCTGAAGTTCAGCGACAAGAAGGCCGCCGGCATCATCCGCAAGGTCGTCTACTCGGCCGCCTCGAACGCCGAGAACAACCTCGGCGCCGACGTCGACGAGCTCAAAGTGGCGACCATCATGGTCGACGAGGGCCCGGTGCTGAAGCGCTTCGGCGCCCGCGCCAAGGGCCGCGGCACCCGCATCCTCAAGCGCACCAGCCACATCACCGTGGTCGTGGGCTCCGGCAAGAAGGCGTAAGGACGAGAACGATGGGTCACAAAGTTCATCCGACGGGTATCCGCCTTGGCATCGCCAAGGACTGGAACTCCAAGTGGTACGCGAACAAGAAGGAGTTCGCGGGCTACCTCGCCGCCGACCTCAAGGTGCGCATCATGCTCCGCGAGAAGCTGGCCCAGGCCGGCATCTCGAAGATCCTGATCGAGCGTCCGAGCAAGACGGCGCGCATCACCATCCACACCGCCCGCCCGGGCGTGGTGATCGGCAAGCGCGGCGAGGACATCGAGAAGCTGCGCAAGCAGGTCTCCGACATCATGGGCGTCCCGGCGCACATCAACGTCTCCGAGGTCCGCAAGCCCGAGCTCGACGCCCAGCTGGTGGCCGAATCGATCGCCCAGCAGCTCGAGCGCCGCATCATGTTCCGCCGCGCCATGAAGCGCGCCGTGAGCAATGCCATGCGCCTGGGCGCGCTCGGCATCAAGGTCAACGTCGCCGGCCGCCTGAATGGCGCCGAGATCGCCCGCTCGGAGTGGTACCGCGAGGGTCGCGTGCCCCTGCACACCCTCCGCGCCGACGTCGACTACGGCTTCGCCGAGGCCCGCACCACCTTCGGCGTCATCGGCGTCAAGGTGTGGGTCTACAAGGGCGAGATCTTCGACTTCTCGCAAGTCGGCCAGGAAAAGACCGAAGAGCGCGCGGAACGTCCGTCGCGTGGTCAGGCCAAGTGAGGTAACGAGCCATGTTGCAACCGAAGCGAACCAAATACCGCAAGGTGTTCAAGGGCCGTAACGAGGGGCTGAGCTGGTCGGCGAACGCCGTCAGCTTCGGCGAGTACGGCCTCAAAGCCACCGAGCACGGCCGCCTCACCGCCCGCCAGATCGAGTCCGCCCGCCGGACCATCAGCCGCTACGTCAAGCGCGGCGGCAAGCTGTGGATCCGCGTGTTCCCGGACAAGCCGATCACCCAGAAGCCGATCGAAGT
>JAGXSL010000016.1 GCA_018333835.1 Lysobacteraceae bacterium | reverse complement strand
CCCCCCAGCCGCTGCGGCGGGCCGGGCGCGGGTGGGACGGGGGCCGCCACGGCGTTCATGCCAGGTCGCGCTCCAGCGCGTCGAACAGCAGGCCGGCGATGTTGAGGCCGGCGCCGGCGTCGATCTCGCGGATGCAGGTCGGGCTGGTGACGTTGACCTCGGTCAGCCAGTCGCCGATCACGTCGAGCCCGACGAAGCGCATGCCGCGCGCCTTCAGCTCGGGGCCGACCTGGGCGGCGATCCAGCGGTCGCGGTCGCTGAGCGGGCGCACCTCGCCGCGGCCGCCGGCGGCGAGGTTGCCGCGGAACTCGTCGCCCTGCGGGATGCGGGCGAGGCAGTAGGGCACCGGCTCGCCGTCGACCAGCAGGATGCGCTTGTCGCCTTGGTTGATTTCCGGCAGGAAGCGTTGCGCCATGGCGAGCTGGCGGCCGTCGGCGGTCAGGGTCTCCAGGATGACGTTGAGGTTGGGGTCGCCGTGCCGGCTGCGGAAGATCGAGCGCCCGCCCATGCCGTCGAGGGTCTTGAGCACGATCTCGCCCTGCTCGGCGGCGAACTCGCGGAAGCCGGCGGCCTCGCGGCTGACCAGGGTCGGCGGGGTGCACTGCGGGAAGAGCAGGGCGGCGAGCTTCTCGTTCAGGTCGCGCAACCCGGCGGGGTCGTTGCAGACCCGCGCCCCGGCCCGGGCCGCCGCGCTCAGGATCTGAGTGTCGTGCAGGTAGTCGGCATCCACCGGCGGGTCGCGGCGCATCAGCACGAGGTCCATGGCCGCGAGCGGGGTCCAGGCGGCCCCGCCGAGCCGGTACCAGCCGGCCGGGTCGTCGGCCACCGCCAGTGCCGCCAGCCGGCCGCCGGCCTCGCCGCCGCGCATCCCGAGGCTGCCGGGCAGCACGTAGTGCAGCGTCCAGTCGCGCCGCTGGGCCTCCAGCAGCATGGCGAAGCTGGAGTCCTTGGCGATCTTGATCGACCCGATCGGGTCCATCACGATGGCGAGCTTGCGGGTCATCCGCGGGGGTCCGGGCCTTGGGGCGGACAGCGTAACAGGCCGCCCCTGCCGCATCGGCGCGCCGAAGTCCAGTTGCAACGTGGACTTGACACATTTTCTTGACACTGGGATATAGGTTCGGACGCTGGCGTGGCGGGTCTTCCGGCCCGGCACCGGCGAAACGCACGTCGCGGGGTGAGCGCAATGACAGACAGCAACGAGGCCGGCACCCTGGCGGGCCTGCGGGTGATGGTGATCGACGATTCGCGCACCATCCGCCGCACCGCGGAGACCCTGCTCAGGAAGGAGGGTGCCGAGGTGGTGACCGCCGACGACGGGTTCCAGGCCCTCGGGCGCATCGCCGAGGCGCAGCCGCACCTCATCTTCGTCGACATCATGATGCCGCGCCTGGACGGCTACCAGACCTGCGCGCTGATCAAGTCGAACCAGCTCCTCAAGGGCATCCCGGTGATCATGCTCTCCTCCAAGGACGGCCTGTTCGACAAGGCCCGCGGCCGCATCGTCGGTTCCGAGGACTACCTCACCAAGCCCTTCACCCGCGACGAGTTGCTCGACGCCGTCCGCCGCTACGTGCCCGCCCCATGAGCCAGAGCGCCTTCGACCTGCTGCTCGACTACGAACGCCGCTCGCTGGCCCACCAGCCGGGCCGCCCGGAGCTGGTCGAGGCGCCGGGCCACTGGCGCGGCGTCGGTTTCCGCATCGGCCGGCACCGGCTGGTCGGCGCCTTCGGCGACGTGGTCGAGATCCTCAACCTGCCGGCGCTCACCCCGGTGCCCGGTGCGCAGCCCTGGATGCTCGGCCTCGCCAACGTCCGCGGCAGCCTGTACGGCGTGGTCGACCTCAAGCAGTTCCTCGAGGGCGAGCGCAGCGCCGTCAACGAGGGGCAGCGCTGCCTGCTGGTCCGCCAGCCCGGCGGCAACGTGATCCTGCTGGTCGACGAGCTCTACGGCCAGCGCGCCTTCAACGATGCCCAGGCCGTCGAGCGCCCCGAGGCCTTCGACGGCCGTTATGCCAGCGTCATCCCCCGCGCCTACCGGCTGGGCGAGGTGGTCTGGGGGGTGCTCGACATCCCGCTGCTGTCCCGTACGCCCGAGTTCCGCCAGGCGGCCGCCTGAATCCCCTGATTCCGATCCGAGGTTCCGTGCAATGAGCAGTTCGAAAGTCAATTTCCAGGACCGGCTGACCCGCGTCGGCGTCCGCGCATGGGCCTTCGTGCTGGCCGTTTCGGCGCTGGTGTTCGCGGCCAACTTCCTCGCCGCCACCTACTACGCCAACCAGGTCGGCAACGCCTCGGCCCTGGCCTTCGGCCTGCAGGTGGACGCGCAGAAGCTCGGCCGCTTCGCCGGCGAGGCGGTCGCCGGCCGCGAGGAGGCCTTCGCCGAACTGCAGGCCACCCGCGACGCGGTCACCACGGCGATCACCGCGCTCAACGAGGGCAGCGCCGAGAAGGGCGTGCCGGCCTACCAGGGCAGCCTGATGCTGCCGCAGGTTTCCGCCGCCCTGGGCGAGGTCAGCGAGACCTGGGCCCGGATGGCGGTCGACGTCGACCGGATCCTCGCCGCCGAGGACGAGATCCTCTCGCTGGCGCAGACCGCCGACGCCTTCACCGGCCGCATCCCGCGGATCACCGCCCGGCTCGACGAGGTGGTGCGCTCGATGTCCGACGCCGGCGCCCCGGCCTCGCAGATCAACATCGCCAACCGCCAGATCGTGCTCGCCAACCGCATGGCGCAGCGCGTCGCCGAGATCCGCGCCGGTTCCGACCAGTCCGACGCGCTCTCGCGCGACGCCGCCCTGTTCAGCCAGGTGCTGATCGGCTTGAAGGAAGGCAACCCCGACCTCGGCGTGCAGGCGGTCGGCACCGCCGCGGCCCGCAACGCGGTGCAGATCGTCGAGACCCAGTTCGCCGAGGCCCAGGCCGAACTCGACGCCCTGCTCACCGCCGCGCCCAACCTGTTCGCGGTGCAGGCCGCGAGCGGCGTGCTTTCCGGCGAGAGCGAGGTGCTGACCGAGGACAGCGCGGCCCTCGCCGAGGCCTTCGGCGACGTCGGCATCGCCCGCGTGTTCCCGAACAACTGGTGGGCGATCGGTTCCGGCCTCGGCCTGGCCCTCGGCCTGTTCGGCCTGCTCTACACCATCTTCGCCGAGGGCCGCCGCCGCGAGCGCAGCGCCACCGAGCTCAACCAGCGCAACCAGGAGGCGATCCTGCGCCTGCTGGACGAGATGGGATCGCTCGCCGAGGGCGACCTGACCGCCAAGGCGACGGTGACCGAGGACATCACCGGCGCGATCGCCGACTCGATCAACTTCGCCATCGACCAGCTGCGCACCCTCGTCGGCACCATCAACGAGACCGCCGTGCAGGTGGCCGCCGCCGCCCAGGAGACGCAGGCCACGGCGATGCACCTCGCCGACGCCGCCGAGCACCAGGCGCAGCAGATCACCTCGGCCTCCGCGAAGATCAACGAGATCGCGGCGAGCATCGACGAGGTGTCGAAGAACTCCGCCGAATCGGCCGACGTGGCCCAGCGCTCCGTGCAGATCGCCGCC
>JAGXSL010000015.1 GCA_018333835.1 Lysobacteraceae bacterium | reverse complement strand
CCGGCGCGCGGCGGGTCGATCAGCAGCTTGTCGAAGCCGCCCTGCATCCACGGCTCGCCCGCGAGGTCCTTGGCGAGGTCGGCGGCGAAGAAGCGCGCGTTCGGCAGGCCATTCGCCTCGGCGTTCCGCCGCGCCCTCGCCACCAGCCCGGTATCGCCCTCGACGCCGACCACCTCGAAGCCGCGCCGCGCGATCGGCAGCGTGAAGTTGCCCAATCCGCAGAACAGGTCGAGCACCCGCTCCCCGGGCCGGAGCTGCAGCAGGTCGAGGGTGCGCGCGATCATCTTCCGGTTCAGCCCGGCGTTGACCTGGATGAAGTCGAGCGGCCGGAACTGCAGGCGCAGGCCCTCGGCCGCCCCCACGTCGGCGGCCGACAGATCGAAATGCAGCTCGACCTGCTCGGGCCACAGCGGCGCCACCGTATCGACGCCGCCCGGCTGCAGGAACACCGCGACCGCCTCGCGCTTGGCGAAGTCGGTCAGCTTGTCGAGATAACCGGCCGAGAGGGGCTCGAGGTGTCGGAACACCAGGGCCAGCACGCCGCTCTCGCGCGGCACGCCGCCGTCCAGTGCGCCGTCGCCGGCGATGAACTCGATCTGCGGGAGGCTGCGGCGGCCGTCCAGGGATTCAACCAGCGCGGAGAGCGCGAGAAGGCGCTGTCCCAAGCCCGGGATCACCGTATGGCACTCGGTGAGGTCGGCGACGAAGCGCGGGTCCTGCTCGCGGAAGCCGACCAGCGCCTTGCCCTTCTTCTCGACCCAGCGCACCGAGAGCCGGCCCTTGCGGCGGTAGCCCCACTGCGCGTCGCGGATCGGCGCGAACCACTCGCGCGGCTCGACCTGGCCGATGCGGGCCAGGTTCTCGCGCAGCACGCGGGCCTTGGCCTCGATCTGCTTGCCCTCGTCGAGATGCTGCAGCGCGCAGCCCCCGCACACGCCGAAGTGGACGCAGCGCGGCACCACCCGGTCCGGCGAGGCCTCGATCACCTCGAGGGTCACGGCCTCGTCGAAGTGGCGGCTCTTCGCCGTCTGTTTCGCCCGCACGCGCTCGCCGGGCAGCGCCCCGGCCACGAACACGGCCTTGCCCTCGCGACGGCCGACGCCGCGGCCATCGTGGGAGAGGTCGTCGATGGCGATCCCGAAATCAGGGTCCAGTCGCTGCCGCTGTCGCGCCACGGGAAACTCGGAAGGAAACGGGGCGCGATTTTCGCACGCCGCGGCTCACTTCTGCTTCCACGCCCCGGCGGCGTCCTGGTACCACCAGCCCGGCCGCGCCTGCGCCACCCACTCGCGGGCGAAGGTTTGGCGGATCGCCTCCTCCCACTCCGGGTGGCCGTTGGCCACCGCGATCTCGCGGTAGACCGCGCGGCGGTCGCGGTTCTCGTCGGCCACCGCCTGCGCGGCGGCGCTGCGCTGCGCCAGCGGCAGCTTGGCCGGATCACGCAGCACCACCAGGCCATCGTTGCCGAAACCGAGCGCCCCGCTGTCGAACCAGGGCGCCAGCGTGGACTGGAAACGCTCGGCCATGCGCTGCTGGATGGCTTGGATGGCCGGCGTGCGGATGCGGATGTCGACCGCCGGCGGCGCCTGCGCCCGCGCGCTGCCGATGAAGAAGCCGACCGGGTCGAAACGCCATTCCGTGTGCGAGAACACCCACGCCGGCACCGCCCCGCGGCCCGCGGGGGTGGCGGCGGGCGGTGCCGCGTCCGGCCCCGCGTCGGGGCGGAAGGCACCGTCCGGCGCGGGTGCGTCGCCGATCACGTCCTCGACGAAGGCTTCGGCGGCCTTCTGCACCTCGGCGGCCGGGAAATACACGTTGATGGTGACGCAGGCGGCCAGCAGCAGGGCGGGCAGCAGCAGGGCGAGGCGGCGCATCGGGGTTCTCCGCGGGGCGATGCACGATGCTATAGCGCCAAGGTGCTGAATGCGCGCCGACGCCGTGGTCAATCGATGCGCACGCCGCCACCCCCGGTGGCCGTCCGCAGCCTCTCGACCAGCAGCGGCCAGTCGACGTCGCGGTTGAAACCGATCACCTCGATGCGCGGCAGGCCGCGGCCCTCGACGATCAGGAAACCCTCGCCGCGGCGGGCGATGCCGCTCATCCGGCAGACGTGGTCGCGCAGCACGCAACCGATGGCGATGCGCTCGTAGCCGAAGTCGTCGAAGGTGCGCAGCAGCCGCGCCTGCAGGCCGGCGATCAGGCCGCGCCCGCCGAGGTCGGCGATGTCCTGCACCGCCCGTTGGCTGATCCGCCGCCGGCCCGGCCAGCGGCGGTCGCTCAACAGGCGGGCGTCGAAGGCCACCGGCGTCCAGTCGAGCAGGCGCAGGTCGCGGATCCGGCCATCCAGCCGACCGGTGATCTCGCCGAAACCGAAGGCGCGGGTGAGCGGGGCGAGGTCGATGTCGTCGAAGCGGACATCGGCGGCCAGCGAGGGCGCGACCCCGAACGGCCGCTCCAGCGCCAGCCCGTCGATGCGCACACTGCCGCCGAACAGGTCCATGCGCAGCCCGCCCTCGAACACCAGCCGGCCATCGCTGTAGTTCGCCTCGGGCAGGGCACCGTCGAGCCGGCCCTCGAACGGCGGCCAGCCGAACTGGCGCGACAGCCGGCCGAGGTCGAGCCCGTACAGGGCGAGTCCGAACCGGAAGGTCGCGGCGGCCGCGCCACGGGCCGGCCGCCAAGCGACGGGCGACAACAGCAGTCGTCCACCGAGCAGGTCGATGGCGGCCGGTTCGGTCAGTTCCAGCAGGCCCTCGCGGTTGCGGAACGCCAAGCGCGCCGGCCCGAGGTCGATGCCGTACACCCGGGCCGCCTGCCAGGACAACGCGCTCGCGGGTGTCGCATGCCGCGACCAGCGCAGATCGCCGGAGCCGCCCCCCACGGCGAAGCGTCCGGCCGGGTCCTCGGCGTCGATCGCCTCCAGCTCCACCGCCAATTCCACCAGCCCTTCCCGGTCCAGCCGCAGTTGCAGCCGGGCCGCTCCGCGCAGTTCCAACCCGGCGAGGCCGGCCGCGCCAAGGACCCCCTGCAGGTAGTCGCCGGCCAAGGCACCGAGGTCGGCGCTGTCGGCCGCCAGTTCGAGGGCATGCCAGTGGCCGTTGCCGCCGCGCCGGGCCGTGCCACGCAGTTGCAGGCGACGACCGTCGCGCCACTCCACGTCGCGGAGCAGAAGGTCCGGCCCCTCCGCTTCGAGCGTGGCCGCGAAATCGATGCCGGCCGGCGGGGCCACCACGTAGAACGGGGCGAACAGAGCCTCGCCGCGCTCCCAGCGGCCGCGCAGCGCGAGCCGTTCGCCATCCCCCCGGAGTTGGAGCCGCCCGCCCACGTCGGCCGCGGCGCGGCTTCCGTCGGCGCTGTCGAAGCCGAGGCCGGCCAACGCCAGCTCCGCCGTCCACGCCGCGCCGCCCGCCGGCGGCAGGCGGACCCGGCCGCTGGCTTCGCCGCGATCCGGGGCGAGGCCCAGCCGGGCCTCCCAGAAGGCGGCCAGCCAAGCCAAGGGGATGCGGGCCAGGTCCAGTTGCCAGCCCTCCCCTTGCTGCCGCAGATGGAGCCGACGTCCGCCCTGCCGCCAATCGGCCGAAAGCGCTCCCGAGAGATCGACCGCAAGGCGGCCGGCCGGCCGCCCCGCGACCCGCAATGCGCCCTCGCAGCGGGTGAGGGGGGCCGTCGCCCGGCAGGACCAGTCGACCGCGCCGAGGCGGAGATCGAGCGCCGGCAGCCGCAGTTCGCGCACCCGCAGGCGCAGGTCCAGCCCGCCGTCGGCGGATTCCCGGACCTCCATCCACAAACCCTCCGCGCTGCCCACCGGCAGCACCAGCCGCTCGGCCCGCAGGTCGGCCACCTCCGCCGCGGCCGCCGACGCGCCCAGCGACAGGGCGGACGAGAAGGCGAGCAGGACGGCCAGACGGAACCCCGACGCCAGCGCCCGCCACGGCCCCGGCAGGAGGCACCCGGCCCGCGCCCGACCGCTGAGGAAAATTCCTACACCGGGACGGGCAACTCTCGGCTTGCCGGTGGGGGGTGGCGGGCGCATCCTCGGCGGACCCAGTGTCCAGGAGGGATGCATGAGCCTAACCGTCCTGCTGGTCGAGGACGACGCCGCCAGCCGGGAGTTCGTCGCCGATGCCCTGCGCGGCGGTGCCCGCGTCGACGCGGTGCGCACCCTGGCCGAGGCCGGCGATCGCTGCGCCGACTGTCGCTACGACCTGCTGCTGCTCGACGTCGGCCTGCCCGATGGCGAGGGCGACGCCTGGCTGGCCCGCCAGCGCGCCCTCGGCAACACCTCGCCGGCGGTGGCCTTGACCGCCGACCTCGACAGCGACCGCCGCCGCCGGCTGCTGGCCTGCGGGTTCGAGGCCGCCCTCGGCAAGCCCATCAGCCGCCCGGACCTGCGGCTCGCCCTGCGCCGCTGGCTCGGTGCCCCCAGCTGGGAGGACCGCGAGGCGCTGGCCGCCGTCGGCGGCGCGGCCGACACCCTCGCCCGCCTGCGCGGGCTGTTCCTCGCCGAGCTGCCGCAGCAGCGCCTCCGCCTCGGCGACGCGCTGGCCGCCGGCGACGACGAATCGGCACGCCGGGTGCTGCACCAGCTCAAGGCCGGCTGCGCCTTCGTCGGCGCCCGCGCCTTGGCCACGGCGGTGGCGGCGCTGCACGCCGAACCGGGCTCCACCGAGGCGGCCCGGCAGGTGTTCCTGCGCATCGAGCAGGTCCTCGCCGAACAGGCCTGAAGCCACGATCGGCCCCTCACCGCCCGGGTGGCGGGCCGTCGCCGAGCACGCGCCGTACCTCGGCCAGCAGGCCCCAGCTGCGCAGCGGTCGGCCATCGAGCTGGTGCTCGATCACGCCGCGCAAAGCCCGGCGCAGCTCGGCCAACTCCCCGTCCGCCGGCAGGCGGTCGGCGGCCAGTGCCAGCAGGGCGCTGCCGCGGACGCTGCCGCGCTGGTGGGCGGGATCGCGCCACGGGCCCTGCTCGGGGTCGATCCGGTAGCGGGCCGCCGGATCCAGCGGCTGGCCGTCGGCGCCGCGCCCCCAGTCGAGGCCGACCCCGAGGGCGTCGAGCAGGTCACGTTCAAAGCGGCGCAGCACCCAAGCCAGCGGCATCGCCCCGGCCGGCGGCGAGGTGGCGATCTCCTCGCGCAGCAGCGCATAACGCGCGAAAACCTCGGGCACCGCGTCCTGCCGCGGCAGCAGCCGCAGCAGCAACTCGTGCACGTAGAAGCCGGCCAGTGCCGCCTCGCCGCCCAGCCACGGCGGGGTGTCGAGGGCCTCCCAGCGGCGCAGCGTCCACAGTTCGCCGCGGGCCTCGGCCTCGAGGCCGATGCGCTGCCAGGCTTGCAGGGCGGCGCGCCTCGCCTGCTGGCGCGGCCCCTGCACGCCGCGGGCGACCGCGCCGACGCGGCCGTGGCGCTCGGTCAGCAGGTCGACCAGCAGGCTGGTCTCCCGCCACGGCCGGGCATGGAGGACGAAGGCGTGCTCGTCGGCGATGCGCATGGCCGCCGCCGAACCCTACTCGCCGTAGCCGAACTGCCGCAGCGCCGATTCGTCGTCGGACCAGCCCTCGCGCACGCGCACCCAGGTCTGCAGGAACACCCGGCGACCGAACAGCTTCTCCATGGCGATGCGGGCGGCGCTGCCGATCAGCTTCAGCATCTCGCCACCCTGCCCGATCACGATGGCCTTCTGGCCCTCGCGCTCGACCCAGACCACGGCGGCGATGCGCAGCTTCTCGCCGTCCTCCTCGAACTTCTCGATCTCGACCGTGGTCGAGTACGGCACCTCCTGCCCGAGCTTGCGCATCAGCTGCTC
>JAGXSL010000014.1 GCA_018333835.1 Lysobacteraceae bacterium | reverse complement strand
TCCGCCGACAGGCTCGCCCTCCCGAGCCTGCTCCGATCCGCCGACAGGCTCGCCAACCCGAGCGCACCCGCCTCAGGCCCCCCGCGGCTTGGCGCGATGCGTGGCGGTGGCCGTCCACGGGTCGTCCGGCCACGGGTGCCGCGGGTAGCGGCCCTTCATGTCCTTCTTCACGTCCGGGTAGGCCTGGTTCCAGAAGCTCCTGAGGTCCTGCGTGATCGCCAGCGGCGCGCCGCCGGGCGAGAGCAGGTGCAGGGTCAGCGGCACACGGCCCTCGGCGATCCGCGGGGTGTCGGCGAGACCGAAGACTTCCTGCAGCTTGCAGGCCAACACCGGGCGCGAACCAAAGGCGTAGGTGATCGGCCGCTCGATCCCGGAGGGCACGAGGATGCGCCGCGGGGCGAGCGCGTCCAGCTTCGACTTCAGCGCCCCGTCGAGGCGCGATTTCAGCGCCTCGCCGAGTTCCTCCTCGGAGAGCGCATCGAGTCGCGTCTTGCCCTCGAAAGCGGGCTTCAACCAGTCGTCGAGGCTGGCGAGCAGCGCCTCCTCGCTGGCTTCGGGCCAGGGCAGCTCCGGCATCCAGTCGCGCAGGCAGCGCAGGCGTTCCAGCCACTGCCGCAGCCCTTCCGTCCACGGCAGCGCGTCCAGCCCCAGCGTGCGCACGGCCTCGGTGAGGGCCTGCGCGGCGAGCGCCGGGTCGGGGCGGCCGGCCGGTCGGCTGTCCAGCACGATGCGCCCGAAGCGGCGCTCGCGGCGGGCGACCAGCGCGCGGGCGGCCGCGTCCCAGCGCACCGTGTCCTCCTCGACGAAACGCCCGGGGAACTCGCGCTGCAGCCGCGCCTCGTCCACCGGCGCGCCGCGCAGGACCAGGCCATCGCGCGCCTCGAAGCGCAGCTCGGTGGCGACGATCCAGGGCTCGCCGAACAGCGCGGAATCGTCGAACAATCGCGCGCTGCGGCCGTTGCTCAAACTGTAGCGGCGCGGGTCGGTGGGGTGCCGTACACCGATGCGGTCGGGGAAGGCGTGCAGCAGCAGGTCGCCGAGGAGGTGGTTCGGCACGTCCTTCGGCGGCGCGGCCTCGCAGCGCAGGCGACGCCGCCAAGCCTTGGCCTGCGCATCGATCACGGCGAGCGCGGAGCGCGAGGCATCGGACGGCGTGCGCCCCGCGCGGAACGCGGCAAGCGCCTGCCAGCGCGCGGCGAGGTCGTCGCGGCGCGGGCCTTTGAGCGGGTCGCGCGCCTCGACCAGCGCCGCGAGGTCGCAGGCCAAGGCGATCTCCACCGCATCGCTGGGCGCCAGCAGCATGGCCGCGAGGCGCGGATGCGTGCCCAGCGCCAGCACGCGCCGGCCGAAGGCGCTGATGCGGCCACGCTCGTCGAGGGCGCCCAGGCTCGTCAGCAGGTCGACGCCGGCGGCCAGCGCGCCGCGCGGCGGCGCATCGACGAAGCGCAGCTCGGCCTCGCCCCAGGCGGCGAGCTCCAGTGCGAGTCCGGAGAGCTCGACCTGCGAAATTTCCGCGCGGCGGTTCGGCTCCAGCCGCTGCGATTCCGGCCACAGGCGGTAGCACCAGCCCTCGGCGACACGTCCGGCGCGGCCGGCGCGCTGCTCGGCGCTGGCTTGCGAGATCGCCACGGTGTCCAACCGCGAGAAGCCGGAGTTCGGCTCGAAGCGCGGCTCGCGGGCGAGGCCGCTGTCGATCACCACGCGAACGCCGGGCAGGGTGACGCTCGATTCGGCGACGTTGGTCGCCAGCACCACGCGGCGCCGGCCCTCCGGGTCGGGATTCAGCGCGGCCGACTGCGCTTCCACCGGCAATTCGCCGTGCAGGGGCAGCAGGCGCACGTCGGCGGGGATGGATCCGGCCGCCTGCGCCGATTCCAGTGCGCGCGTGGCCTCGGCGATCTCGCGCTGCCCCGGCAGGAACACCAGCAAGTCGCCGGGGTGCGCGGCCAGCGCCTGCTCGACGCAGCGCCGCAGCTGCGCGCCGGCGGGCTCGTCGCGGCGCGCCGGGAAGTGCCGCACCGTCACCGGATACGCACGGCCTTCCGCCGTGAGCCGCGGCGCGTCGAGGAAGCGCGCCAGCCGCTCGCCGTCGAGCGTCGCCGACATCACGACGATCCGCAGGTCGGGCCGCAGCTGGGCCTGCACGTCGAGCGCCAAGGCGAGCCCGAGGTCGGCGGCGAGGTGGCGCTCGTGGAACTCGTCGAACAGGATCGCGGCAACGCCCTCCAGCGTCGGGTCGTCCTGGATCCAGCGCGTGAGGATGCCCTCGGTGAGCACCTCGACCTGCGTGGCCGCCGACACCTTGGCCTCGAAGCGGATGCGGTAGCCGACGGTCTGGCCGACCGTCTCGCCCAACTGCCGGGCCATGAAGCCGGCGGCGGCGCGGGCGGCCACGCGGCGCGGTTCGAGCATCAGGATCCTGCCGCCGGCCCGCCACGGCGCGTCGAGCAGGGCGAGCGGCACCTGCGTGGTCTTGCCGGCCCCGGGCGGGGCCTCCAGCACCAGCCGCGGGTGGACGGCGAGCGATTCGCGCAGGGCCGGCAGCAGCGGGGTGATCGGGAAGGCGGTCACGTCGGGGCGGAATGGGCGTGCAGGGCGCGGGCCGGGGCAGCACCGGGGGCGTGCAGTGTGCCGCAGAGCGTGCGCGCGGCCACGGTTCGCGATTCCTGGCCTCCGGCCGCCATCGACCTGTCACGCACGGTCCTTAGCGTGCGCGGCCTGGGTTTCCCGAGTCCCACCATGCACACCCGCCTCCGCCTCCCGCTCGTCTTCGGCCTCGCCCTCGTGCTGGGGGCCTGCGGCGAAGCGCCCGCGCCCGGCGGAAGCCCCGCCGCCGCGCCGGCGGCCGCGGACGTGGCGGTCCCGGTCGCTGCCGACCTCGACACCGAGGCCCTGCGCCAGCGCGCCAGTGCGGCTTTGGCGGCGAACCGCCTGTTCGTCCCGGCCGGCAACAACGCCGTCGAGGACTACCTTGCCTTGCGCGATCGCCTGCCGGACGACCTGGCGGTGGCCACCGCCCTGCTCGATCTCGCGCCTTACGTCGTCATCGGTGCCGAGCAGGCGAAGGCCGCCGGACAGTTCGACGAGGCGCAGCGGCTGATCGACCTGCTGTTGCGGATGGACCCCGAGGCGCCGGCCGCGCCGCGCCTGCGCGAGGGCTTGGCGGCCGCTCGCCAGGCCGCCGAGGCCCAGATCGAAGCCGACCGCCTCGCGGCGGAAACCGCCGCACGCGAGGCGGCGAACCGTGCCGCCGCGGCACGGGCGGCACCGCCCGTAGCCGCCCCTGCGGCGGCCACACCGCCTCCTGCCCCGGTGGTCACGCCGGCCGCCCCCGTGGTGGCCGCCCCCGCCCCGCGTCCGGCGGTCCAGCCGACGGTCGCGCCCCCACCCCCGCCACCGCCCCCGATTCCATCCCCCGGTCCGCGGGCGGCCCGCCCCCTCGTCGCGCAATCCGCGCCGCGCTTCCCCGAGCAGGCCCAACGCCGCCGCCTCGAGGGCAGCGTGCAGTTGCAGTTGCAGGTGGCGGCCGACGGCAGCGTGCTCTCGGCCGAAGTCATCTCCAGCACCCACCCGGTGTTCGAGCGCGAGGCGGTGCTGGCCGCCCGGCGCTGGCGCTTCGCCCCGGCGACGAGCGCCAGCACCGAACGGGTCGACGTCGCCTTCCGCCAGCCCGAGGCGTGATCCGCCGGGCCGCGGCCCGTCCTCCTTGACAAAAGCCGAACGCGCGCCGGACCCTGCGGGCTCCCCCACCGGCAGTGACCCGCATGACCGCGCCCATGTTCCACGCCCGCCCCGCGGCCCTGGCCGCCGCCCTCGTGCTCGGCCTGCTGCTCGCCGGCTGCAAGCCCGCCCCCGACGAAGCCGCCCCGACGGCCGCTCCGGCCGCCGCACCCCCCGCGGATGCCGCTGCCGGCGACGCGCAGGCCGCCGATGCCCTCGCCGCGCTGAGCGTCGATGAGCTGCGGCAGCGCGCCAGCGTGGCCCTGCGCGACCAGCGCCTGTACGGCCCGGCCGGCGCCAATGCGATGGAGTACTACCTCGCCATCCGCGAAAAGTCGGAGACGCCGAACGTGGTCGCCGAATCGGCACTGATGGACCTGCTGCCCTATGCCCTGATCGGCGCCGAGCAGGCCATCGTCGAGGGTGATTTCGCCGAGGCCGAGCGCCTGGCCGAACTGATGGCCCGCACCGATGCCGAGGCCCCGGCGCTGCCGCGCATCCGCGAGGCCATCGTCGCCGGCCGCAACACCGCCGCCGAGCGCGCCCGGCTGGCCGAGGAGCGCGCCCGCCAGGCCGCCGAGGCCCAGCGTCAGGCCGCGGCGCAGGCCGCCGCCCCGCCGGTGGCCGTGCCCACCCCGGCCCCCACGCCGGCCCCGGTCGCCGTCGCGCCGGAACCCGAACCGGCACCGCCTCCGGTCGCCGCCGCCCCGGCCCCGGTGGCCGCCGCCCCCGCCCCGGTGCGCACCGGCCCGCCGCGCGCGATCAGCACGCCGCAGCCGCCCTACCCGCGCGAGGCGGCGCGGACCCGCGCCTCCGGCACGGTGGTGGTGCAGTTCACCATCGGCGCCGACGGCCGGGTCACCGAGGTCAACGTGATCCGGGCCCGGCCGCGCGGTCTGTTCGAGGACGCCGTGGTCGACACCGTGCGCACCTGGCGCTTCGAGCCGCCGGGCGAGCCGGTGACGATGACCCGCACCTTCGACTTCCGCATGTAGCCCACCCGCGGCTTCAGGCCGAGATCGCCAGCTGCTCGCGGTGGTAGAGCCGGGCGGCGATCAGCCAGAGCAGGGCGCCGAGGCCGAAGCCGGCGCCCAGGTAGACCGCCCACTGCTGCAGGGTGATCGCCTCCTGCCGCAGCACCATCAGGATCAGCTGGTTCTGCGCGAGGAAGGGTGTGGCGAACATCCAGAGCTGGTTCTTGACCGGGCTCACCAGCAGGACGATGGTCGGCAGGATCGGCAGCAGCATCAGGAAGGCCATGTAGCTCTGCGCTTCCTTGAGCGTCTTCACCGAGGCCGAGATCAGCGTCAGCAGGGTGGTGCCGATCAGCACCATCGGCAGCAGGATCACCAGCAGCTTGGCGACGGCGAACAGCGACACGTCCACACCCGCGAACGGTCCGCGGTCGACGAAGCCGAAGCTCAGCTTGAAGCTGAGCAGGGTCAGCAGCAGGCCCACCATGCCGAACACGCAGGCCGCCGCGATCTTGCCGCTCATGATCGCGCCGCGGCTGGCCGGGGTGGCGAGCAGGGGTTCCAGCGACTGCCGTTCGCGCTCGCCGGCGGTGGCGTCCATGACGAGGTAGGCACCGCCGATGAAAGCGGTGAGGATCAGCAGGTAGGGCAGGAAGGCGAGCAGCATGCCGCGCCGGGCCTCGGGCGTGGCGAGGTCGCGGTGGGTGATGCGCACCGCCATGCCGAGGGAAGGATCGATGCCGCGGGCCAGCAGGCGCACCGCGCCGGCCTGCTGCGAATAGGCCGCGAGTGCGCGCTCGACGCGCTGCACCGGGATCCGCGAGTCCTGCCGCGAGCTGTCGTGCAGGATCTCGACCGTCGCCGCACGGCTCTCCCGCCAGTCCGTCGCGAAGTCGTCGGCGATGCGCAGGATCACGTCCTCCTCCTGCGTGCGGATCAACGCCTCGGGGTCCGCGGGTGCCGACTCGGCGGTGATGTTCTGGGTGGCGAGGAAGGCGACGAGGTTCGGCGCGATGTCGGCACCGATCACCGGCAGCTTCAGCTCGGATTCGAGCTGGGTGCGGGCACGGGTCTCGGCGAGCGCACCGATGCCGAGGATCAGCACCGGGAAAATCAGCGGCGAGAGCAGCAGGCCGTTGATGATGATCTTGCGGTCGCGGAAGATCTCGACCAGCTCCTTGAGCATCACCGTCCAAACGGTCTTGAAAGCCTTCATGCCTGCAGGCCCTCCTCGGAGCCGATGGCCTTGACGAAGGCGTCTTCGAGGTTGGCTTCGCCGGTCTGCGCGCGCAGCCCGTCGGGCGAACCCTGGGCGGTGACGCGGCCCTTGGCGATGACCACGATGTGGTCGCAGAGCGCGCCCACCTCCTGCATGATGTGGCTGGACAGGATCACGCAGCGGCCCTCGCCCTTCAGCCGCAGCAGGAACTCCCTGAGGCCGCGGGTGGTCATCACGTCGAGCCCGTTGGTGGGCTCGTCGAGGATGACGTTCTTCGGCTCGTGCACCAGCGCCCGGGCGATCGCGGTCTTGGTGCGCTGGCCCTGCGAGAAGCCCTCGCTGCGGCGGTCGATGAAGTCGGCCATGCCGAGCGCCTCCACGAGGCGGTCGGTGTTGCGGCGGATCGCCGCCTCGTCCATGCCGTGCAGGCGGCCGAAGTAGGTGATGTTCTCGCGGGCGGTCAAGCGCTTGTAGACGCCGCGGGCGTCGGGCAGCACGCCCAGGCTCCGGCGCACCGCCTCGGCGTCCTTGAAGGCGTCGCGGCCGTCGACGCGGACGCTGCCGCGATCGGGCTTCATCAGCGTGTAGAGCATGCGCAGGGTGGTGGTCTTGCCGGCGCCGTTGGGGCCGAGCAGGCCGGTGATGGCACCGTCGCGGGCGGTGAAGCCGACACCGGCCACCGCGGCCACCGGGCCGGTCTTGGTCTTGAAGGCCTTGTGCAGGTCGCTGAGTTCGATCATGGCGTGGGGTCCGTCGTGGGGCGGCGCATCAAGGCTCCCAGCCGTGCAGGCCGGTGCCGGGGGGGAGCGGGGCGAGGCGGTCGAGGCAGGACGCGTCGAGCGCCCGGGCGTCGGCGGTCTCGATGAACTGCGCGAACAATTGCGGCATGCAGCCGACGTTGATCGGCGTGTGGCCCTGGCCCCGCAGCACCAGGTGGCGCGCGTTCGGCAGCCCGGCGATGGCGGCGTCGCCGTAGCGCGGCGGGGTGACCGGGTCGAACTCGCCGCTGATCGCCAGCAGCGGCAGCCCGCCGGTGAGCGGCTCGTTGAAATCGGCGGG
>JAGXSL010000013.1 GCA_018333835.1 Lysobacteraceae bacterium | reverse complement strand
TCGTGCAGGTTGACGATGTCGGCCTCGGCGAAGTCGCCGCGGATGCGCGGGTCGGCGGCGCTGCGCTCCAGCAGGTCGAGGGCGAGGGCGTCGATGCCGGCCTGGCCGCCGAGGCGCTGGTAGAGCGTCGGTGCCGGCGCGGTGCTGGCGCAGGCGGCGAGCAGCACGGCGAGCAGGGCGGCGGCGACCCTAGCGGCTGAACTGGATCGAGACATACCAGGCCTCCTGTCCGGGCAGGGTGGCGATGCTGCCGAGGTCGGCCCAGGCCGCCACCACCGCCACCCGTTTGTCCGGGAACCAGGCGACGAAGGCGCTGCGCCAGTCGTCCTCGCGGGCGAAGTCGAGCGCGTCGGGTTTCTGCCGGTACTCGATGCCGACCGCCCAGCGCGGGTCGAGCAGCACGGCGGCGCTGACCTCGCCGAGCAGCTGGGATTCGCCGCCGAAGCCGAGCAGGCCGGTCTGGTGGGCACGGCTGTGGCGCAGCACGCCGTTCAGCAGCAGCTGGCGGCCGCCGGGGCCGTCGAGGAACAGCTTGCTGGCGGCGAGGTAGAGGTCGGTGCCGTCGTCGTCGCGGGCGCCGACCAGGGCCGGCACCAGGAAGTCGCGGTGGCGCTTGTGCTGCACCCCGAGGCTGAGCTGCGGCAGCGGCGTGTAGACGAGATCGCCAGCCAGCCGCAGCTTGGCGTGCACGATGTCCTGCCGGAAGCTGCGCACCGGCAGGCCGAGTGCGTCGGCGAGCCGGGGCAGCCCGAAGTGCTGCCGCGCCACGCCCACTTCGAGGCGGTTGTTCCAGCCCAGCGCCACGCCGTGGCTGGCGAGCGTGTAGTCGCCGCTGTCGACGTGGGTGGCGAAGGCCGCCCCGCCCCATTGCCCGGCCGCGCCATAGCCGGCGATCACCGCCCAAGGCACGAGGCCGCCGCCGGCGCTGCCCTCGATGCTGCTGGCCCCGCCGGTGGCGAGCAGGCGGCCGGCGAAGCCGACCGCCTCGTGGCTGGCGAGCCCGGCGGCCGCGGCCGGGCCGCCCACGGCGAGCAGGAAGCCGGCCAGCGCGTGGCGCGCCCGGCTCATGCCGCCGCCCCGGCCGGGCCGGTGGCGTGGGCGCGCAGCCACGGCAGCAGCGCCTCCACCGCCAGCGGACGGCTGAAGTGGTAGCCCTGCGCCACGTCGCAGCCGAGCCGCCGCAGCACGTCGAGGCCCTCGGCCGTCTCCACGCCCTCGGCCACCACCCGCAGGCCGAGTGCGTGGCCGAGCCGGACGATCGATTCGACGATGTGCTCGTCGTCGCTTCCCGGCGCCAGCGGCAGCACGAAGCTCTTGTCGATCTTGAGCTCGTCGGCCGGCAGCCGCTTGAGCTGGGCGAGCGAGCTCTGGCCGGTGCCGAAGTCGTCGATCGAGACGCGCAGGCCCTGCACGCGCAGGCCCTGCAGGGTGGCGACGGCGGTGCCGAGGTCGGCCAGCACCGCGCTTTCGGTCACCTCGGCGATCAGCAGCCCGGCCGGCACGCCGTGGTGGGCGGCGGCGTCCAGCAGCATGGCACCGAGGCCGGGGTCGGCGAGGTCGATCGCCGAGAGGTTGATCGCCACCCCGACCTCGACGCCCTGCGCCCGCCAGCCGGCGAGGTCGGCGCAGGCGCGCGCGGCCACCCAGCGGGTCAGGCGGCCGACCAGGCCGGCGCGTTCGGCGAGCGGGATGAACTCGTCCGGCCCGATCCGGCCGAGCCGCGGATGGGTCCAGCGCAGCAGCGCCTCGACGTGGTGCACCGCGCCGTCCGCGATGCCGACCTTGGGCTGGTAGGCGAGCTGGAACTGCTCGCTCTCGATGGCCCCGCGCAGTTCGCCGACGATGGCGAGCTGGCGCAGGTGCTGCTCGTCCAGGCCCTCGCGGTAGGGCATCGGCGAGCGGCCCTCGCGCTTGGCGAGTGCCAGCGCGATCTCGGCCCGCCGCAGCAGGGTGCGGGCATCGGGCAGCGGGCCGTTGCTGCCGCGGATGAAGGGCACCAGCCCGAGGTCGATGTCCACCCGCAGCGGCGCGCCGTCGAGGTCCATCGGCGCCGAGAGCGCCACCACCAGCGCCTCGGCGCGGGCCGTGGCCTGTGCGGCGTCGCTGCCCCAGAAGCCGACCAGGAACTCGTCGCCGCCGAGCCGGGCGACGAGGTCGTCCCCGCTGCGCAGGCCACGCAGGCGCTCGGCCAGGCCGACCAGGGCGCGGTCGCCGTGGGCGTGGCCGAGCAGGTCGTTGACCTCGCGGAAGCGGCGCAGGTCGAGCAGGGCGAGCGCGCCCCGGCGCAGCGCGGGATCCGCCAGCCGGATCGCCAACAGGGACAGGGCGCGTTCGCGGTTCGGCAGCCCGGTCAGGCCGTCGTGCCCGACCTGGTGGACGATGCGCTGCTCGCGCTCGGCGATGCCCTGCTGCATGGCGTTGAAGGCGGCGGCCAGCGCGGCGAATTCGTTGCTGCCGCCGACCGCGAGCGGGGCGGCGTAGTCGCCGGCGCGGACCCGGCGCGCCGCCTCCGCGAGCTGGTCGACCGGGCCACTGACCCGGCGGCCGAGCAGCAGCGCCGCGAGCATTGCGAGCAGGGCCACCAGCAGCGAGAGCGCGAGGATCTGCGCCTGCAGGTCGGCGTAGGGCGCGAGCACCCGGGCGCGGTCGGCCTTCAGCACGAGGTAGACCGCCGGCGCGCCCGCGGCGGAGAGCCGCAGCGCCTTGCGCGCCGGTTCGCCATCGGCGCCGGGCAGGAACAGCAGGGCCTCGCCGCGGGCGAGCAGGGCGGCCGCGGCCGCATCCGGCCGCCAGTCGCCGTGCAGGCTGCGCCAGCCACCGTCCTCGGCCACCAGCAGGCCGGGCACCAGCCCGGTGATGTGGTGGCGAAGTCGGTGATCTCGGCGGCGTCCAGCGGCTGGCCGATGGCCAGCCAGCCGACCAGGTCGGGGGCGAACACCGGCATCAGCGCGTAGCGCGACACGTCGCTGCCGAAACGCACCACGCCGCTCGCGAAGCCGGCTTCGCGGGCGGTGGCGAGGCTGCGCGCCAGGCCGTCGGCGGCGAGCGTGCCGCCGGGTGGGAGGCGTTGCGCCAGCACCCGCCCGCCGGGATCGAGGATGGCGCCGTAGGGCGCGCCGAGGCGGGTGCTGGCACTTTCCAGCACCGAGCCGAGGGTCGGGCCGTCCTGCAGCGCCACCGCCTCGCGGAAGCCGAAGTCCTCGGCCAGCACCACCACCCGTTCCAGCAGCTGCTGCTGGCGGCCCTCGTGCAACTGCGACCAGACCCGCGCGCCGACGTGCAGCTTGTTCTCGAGCTGGCCGGCCACGCTGCGCTCCACCGCCACCTCCACCGCCAGCCAGCCGAGGCCCTGCAGGGCCAGCACGAAGCCGGCCAGCAGCAGCACCAGCTGGGTGCCGAAGCGCAGGCCGCGGCGGGTCTTCGCGGGGGCCTCGGGCTCACTCACGCGGCGTGCCCCGGAAGCGTTCCTGCAGGGCGCGCAACCGCTCGCTGCCGCGCGGCGGCGGCGGCGGTGCCAGCGCCAGTTCGAGCCGCAGGGCTTCGGTCGCCGGCAGCACCACGTCGAGCGCCACCGCGGGCGCGGCCGGGTCCAGTCGTTCGTGCCAGATCGCGAGCCGGTAGCGGCCGGGCGGGGCCGCCAGCACGGCCCGCCCCGCGGCATCGCTCAGGGCGTGGTGGGGCGTATCGACCACCACGATGGTGCCGCGCATCCAGTCGTGGATGTTGCAGCCGAGCACCACCACGCCGGCGCGGTCGAACACCACCGGGTCGGGCGGCGTGCCGGTGTAGAGCGGCAGTTCGAAGCGCTTCGCCGGCGAGAACGAATAGACCTGGTGGCGGATCAGGTCGCTGTTCGGAAACGACACCCGCGAACCCTTCGGCACCACCAGCACCCGCGGCGTGAACTCGCTGCCGACCTGGTCCATCACGGCATCGACCGCGCGCACTTCGGCCGGGCGGTCGAGTGGCGCCAGCGTCAGCACCGCCTCCGCCACCGGCTGGCCGGCATGCCGCAATTCGACCGTCAGCGCACCGGCGCGGCCGGAGGGCGACGCGGCCAGCAGCAGCGCGGCGAGCAGGGCGGTGGCGCGGCCGGTGCGCGGGGGCATGCGGGGTCCTGCCTCGGTCGGGACAACCCGATCATACCCAGCGCCCGTCGCCGCGGTTCAGACGTCGCCCTCGCTTGACCAGCCTTCACCATTGCCGCGGGTGAACACCGTGTCGTGGTCCAGCAGGGCCCCCGCCGGGATCGTCGGTTGCCCGGCGAGGCGCGCGTAGATCGGCGCGAAGTCCGGGCGCGTGGCGTCCATCAGCTGCCGGTAGCCGTCGATGACGAAGTAGGTCTTCTGGTAGGTGTCGATGCGGTAGCGGGTGCGCATGATCCGCTCGAGGTCGAAGCCGATGCGGTTCGGTGCCGGGCTTTCGAGGCAGTGGATCGACTCGCCCTTGCTGCTCAGGATGCCGGCGCCGTAGATGCGCAGGCCGTCCCCGGTGCGGATCAGGCCGAACTCCACCGTGTACCAGTACAGGCGCGTGAGCTGCGCCAGCGCCTCCGGGCCGAAGCCGTGGGCGCGCACGCCGCCCTGGCCGTAGGCCTGCATGTAGTCGGCGAACACCGGGTTCATCAGCAAGGGCACGTGGCCGAACAGGTCGTGGAACAGGTCCGGCTCGGAGAGGTAGTCGAGCTGCGCCGGCGTGCGGATCCACCAGGTCACCGGGAAGCGCTGGTTGGCGAGGTGCTCGAAGAAGGTGAGCTCCGGCAGCAGGCCCTCGACGCCGATGATCTCCCAGCCGGTGCGCGCGCGCAGCATGCGGTTCAGGTCGTCGAACTTCGGGATGCGCTCCTCGCCCATGCCCATCGCGTCCTGCGTGCGCAGGAACTCGTCCTCGGCGCGGCCGATGAGCAGCGTGCGCTGGCGGCGGAACAGTTGCGCCCACACCGCGTGGTCGGTGGCGCTGTAGCTCGACCAGGGCTGCTCGACCACCGCCGTGGTGTAGACCGGTACGCTGCCCTTGTCGGTCTGCAGGTGTACGACGCGGCGTGGCGTGGCGTTCATGGCGGCGGCTCGGGCGGTGGGGTCGGGACGACGGCCGCGATGCGGACGCTGCGGCAGGCATCCACCATTCTGCGCGCTTGCCCGCGCAAGAAGGTTGCGAAGGGGTCGGCCAAGCCGGGAGTCGTGCAATAATCATCGGCAAGGCTTCGATGGATTGCACGATCATTCGACCGAATCGCTGGACTCCCCGCCCACCGGCCCGTGCCATGGACCCCCATCCCCTCGACCGCACCGACCTCGCCCTGCTGGCCGCCCTGCAGGCCGAGGGCCGCCTGAGCAACGTCGAACTCGCCGAGCGCGTGAAGCTCTCGCCCTCGGCCTGCCTGCGCCGCGTGCAGCGGCTGGAGGCCGACGGCGTCATCACCGGCTACCGCGCCCAACTCGACGCGGCGAAGCTGGGCCTCGGCCTGCACGCCTTCGTCCGCGTGCAGCTGAAGGGCCACGGTGCCGCCGACATCGCCCGCTTCACCGAGAGCATCGCGGCCTGGGACGAGGTGGAGCGCTGCCTCGCTCTCACCGGCGACATGGACTACCTGATCGAGGTCCGGGTGCGCGACCTCGAGCATTTCTCGCGCTTCCTGCTCGACCGCCTGCTCGCCGGCGGGCAGGTGGCCGACGTCAACTCGAGCTTCGTGCTGCGAAGGGTGAAGTGAGCCGCGGGCGCGGGCGAGCCGCAGTCGCGAGCGCGGTATCCGGTGGGCGAGCCGCGGCGGTGAGGGCCGACCTGCGGCAGCGAGGCAGGAGCCGAGCGCCGCGCGTGAGGGCAGGACGCCCGATCGCGCGGAAAGCAGGTGGCCCGATCCGCCGACAGGCTCGCCCTCCCGAGCCTGCTCCGATCCGCCGACAGGCTCGCCCTCCCGAGCGCGGCACCCGATCCGCCGACAGGCTCGCCCTTGCGAGCTCGAGCCCAAGCGAACTCCGCTCCGCCGACAAGCTCGCAGCCTTCAGCGCGTGTCCTTGTCGTCCACGCTCCCCGGCCGCCGGAACGGCAGCACGCTGCCGCGCGGCTCCGTCGCATCGGCATCGTCCGGTCCGGGCCGCTGCCACAGCACCGGCACGTCCTCCGGTCGCGGCGGCTCGTAGGTGGCCGCGTCGAGCGCCCGCTCCTCGGCGAGGGCCTTGGCGGCGGCTTCGTCCTCCTCCCAGGAATAGCGCCGGCGCGGCGGCGGCGGGTCGCGGCGGTGCCAGAGCAGGGCACCCAGCACGCCCATCAGCGCGCCGCCGGCGTGCATCTCCCAGCTGACGCGCCATTCGCCGGGCAGCACGGTCAGGGCCATGCCGCCGAACAGCAGCACGGCGACGAAGCCGGCCACCAGCGCCGGGCGGTCGCGGCGCAACAGCGCCAGCGCGGACAGCCCGAAGAACAGCGTATGCAGCAGGCCGGAGGCGCCGATGTGGGTGCTCGGCCGGCCGATCAGCCAGGCCACCGCGCCGGCACCGATCCAGCCGAGCAGCAGCAGGCGCGGGGCCGTGCGCGGGTAGACCGTGCCGAGCAGGGTGCCGAGCACCACGAGCCCGACCGCGTTGCCGGCCAGGTGGCCCCAGTCGGCGTGCAGCAGCGGCGCGCTGAGCAGGCCGACGAGGCCGGCGGCGCTGAGCGGCACCACGCCCCAGTCCTTGAGCCCGGGCCAGGCCAGCGTGGCCAGCTGCAGCACGGCGAGCAGGGCGACGAAGGCGAGGGCGAGGAACAGGGCGTCGCGGGCACGGGCCGCCTGCCCGGCGGACCAGGCCCGGATGCCGGCAGCGTCGGTCGGGGTCTCCATGGCGGGGAAGTGGGGCCGGCGCGGTCGGCCACAAGGTCGGGTTGTCGAAATCGACGCGAGGTCGGGGTTTCGGGCCGGCACGTACAATGCCGCGATGAACGCAGCCGCTGCCGCCACCGAAGCCTCCGCCGGCAACCCCGCCGTCCGCCTGAAGATCGAGCGCCGCTCGAACCACCCCTGGATCTTCCAGAAGATGGTCGAGAAGCCGCCGACCCGGCCCAAGCCGGGCAGCCTCGTCGAAGTCTTCGACCGCGACGGCCAGTGGTGCGGCCGCGGCTTCTACAACGGCCATTCGCGGATCGCCCTGCGCATCCTCAGCACCGACCCGGACGAGGCCATCGACGAGGCCTGGTTCCACGCCAAGATCGCGCAGGCGGTGGCGCTGCGCCGCGAGGTGCTCAAGCTCGATGTGGTCAGCGACGCCTGGCGGGTGGTGCACTCGGAAGGTGACGGCCTCTCCGGGCTGGTGGTCGACCGCTATGGCGAGCTGCTGGTGGTGGAGTTCTTCTCGGCTGGTGCCTTCCGCCACCGCGAGTGGATCTTCGCGGCCCTCGAAGCACAGTTTCCCGGTTGCCGCTTCTGGTGCTTCGCCGACGAGCACGTGCAGAAGCAGGAGAGCTTCGACCTGCACCCGCGCGAAGCACCGAAGCCGGTGGTCATCACCGAGCACGGCATCCAGTTCCGCGCCGCACCGGGCAGCGCGCACAAGACCGGCTTCTTCGCCGACCAGCGCGACAACCGCGAGTGGCTGTCGCGCCAGGTGGAGGGCAAGACCGTGCTTGACCTCTGCTGCAACACCGGCGGCTTCGCGGTGTACGCCGCCGCGCGCGGGGCGTCGGACGTGGTGGGGGTGGACATCGACGAGGACGTCATCGCCATCGCCAAGGCGAACCTCAAGCTCAACCCGCAGGCGGCGGCGACCAGGACGCGCTTCGTCCACGCCGATGTTTTTCCTTGGCTGCGCGACGCCGCCGCCCGCGGCGAGGCCTACGACGTCGTCATCCTCGACCCGGCCAAGATGACCCGCGACCGCGAGCAGGTGATCCCGGCGCTCAAGAAGTACCTCGACATGAACAAGCTGGCGCTCGGCGTCTGCAAGCCGGGTGCGCTGTTCGCCACCTTCTCCTGCACAGGGCTCGTCGGCGAGGAGGAGTTCCTCGACATGCTGCGCCGCGCGGCGTTCTACGCGAACCGCACGGTGCAGGTGCTCAAGGTGGCCGGCGCCGGTGCCGACCACCCGTGGCTCGCCCACGTGCCGGAAAGCCGGTACTTGAAGGCCGCGTTCTGCCGCGTGCTGGATTGAGCCGAGCCCCTGGACCGGGGGCGGGGGCGGGGTTCAGGCCGGGCAGCGGCCGTCGCGGCAGCGCCGTGGCAGCCGGAGTTTGCAGAACAGTGCGTAGGCCGAGGCTAGGGCGCGCGAGTCGATCAGCCGGCGGAAGCGCTGGGCCCAAGGGGCGTAGCGCGGAAGGCGCAACCAGATCTCGCGGAAGGCCGGCATGCCGACGTGCCACGTGCCGCTCGCGTCGCGGGCGTGCAGGGTGGCGATGGCGTCGATCGGCGCCAACCCGACCTCGGCCAGCCGGGCGAGGTCGTGGGCGCCGTCGGTGAAGCGGATCGCCTCCGCACCCGGCTGGGCGCGGTAATGCGCCATCTCGCGCCGGCAGGCCGGGCAGCCGCCGTCGTAGAAGACTTCCAGGGTGGCGTCGCGGTGGGCGTCCATGGGCGAAAGGCTCGCACAGGGCCGGCACGGCCGGGGTGAAGCCGCGTTCCCACTCTTGCCCATCGCGGTGACAGGCTGCGGCTAGAATCCGGCCATGGACCTGCCCCTGCGCCCCCTGCTGCTGGACTGCCG
>JAGXSL010000012.1 GCA_018333835.1 Lysobacteraceae bacterium | reverse complement strand
TCGCAGGAGGCGCACACGACGTGCGCCGTCCGGCGACTGCGGAGCGGGACGCGTAGCCGTCGCCGGCCGCGACCCTGTGGCCCACGAAGGCAGGCGCGCCCGGAACCGACGGCCCCGTGGCCCACGAAGGCAGGCGCGCTCGTGGAGGCGGCGAGCCTGTCGGCGGATCGGGCCACCTGCTTTCCGCGCGATCGCCCATCCCTGGGCTCACGCGCGGCGCTCGGCTCCTGCCTCGCTGCCGCAGGTCGGCCCTCGCCGCCGCGGCTCGCCCACGGCTCGCTCAGTGCCGCGGGAACAGCGGCGCCGGGCGGTGGAAGAACTGCTCGATCGGCCGCGGATGGTCGATGCCGTAGCCCTGCCCGTAGTCGACCCCGAGCTGGGTCAGGCGGCGCCGGATGGCGTCGTTCTCGACGAATTCGGCGATCGTGCGCTTGTCCAGGATGCGGGCGATCTCGGTGATGGCCCGCACGATCGACACCGACAGCACGGAATGCTCGATGTCGCGGCTGAAGCCGCCGTCGATCTTGATGAAATCGACTTCCAGCCGGCTCAGGTAGGCGAAGGAACTGAAGCCGGCGCCGAAATCGTCCAGTGCCAGCCGTACCCCGAGCTTGCGCGCGGCGGCGATGAAGCTGCGCGCCTCGTTGAAGTCGCGCACCGCCGAGGTCTCGGTGATCTCCAGGCACAGGCGTTCCGGCGGCACGGTGCTGCGCGCCAGCCGCTCGCGCAGGAAGGCGAGGTAGGCGGGGTCGTTGACCGAGGCGGCGCAGAGGTTGATGGCGCACAGTTCGACCTGGGCCAGGGCCGCCGGGTTGCGCTCCAGCCAGGCGAGGGTGCGATCGAGCACGTGGCGGTCGAGCTTGGGGCCGAGCTTGAAGCGTTCAGCCGCCGGCACGAACTGCTCCGGGGTCAACAGTTCGCCGCTCGACGGCTCGACCATGCGCACGAGGATCTCCAGGTGGCGGCCGCCGGTGTAGGCCGGGTCGAAGGGGACGATGCTCTGGCCGAACAGCCGGAAGCGGCCCTCCTGCAGGGCCTGGTCGACGCGGGTGGCCCAGCCGAGGGCGGCCCGGCGCTCGGCCACCGCCTCGTTGCCGCTGCGGGCGTCGGTGAGCTGGCAGCGGTCGCCGCCCTGTTCCTTGGCGGCGGCGCAGGCGGCGGCGGCCAGGGCGAGGGCGCTGTCGTAGCCGTTCTCGCCGGCGGCGAAACCGATGCCGCCGACGCTGGCGGTGGAGGACAGCCAGCGGTCGCCGCAGGGGTGGCGGTAGTCGCCGGCGGCCCGCCGCAGGGCCTCGGCGCGTGCCTCCGCCTGCGCGGCCGGGATGCCGTGCAGCAGCAGCACGAAGCGGTCGGTGTCGAGCCGGCCGAGCAGGTCGTCCGGCCCCAGCGCCTCGCGCAGCCGGGCCGCGATGGCCTGCAGGTAGCGGTCGCCCTCGGTGAGGCCGGCGGCATCGTTGATGCGCTCGAAATTGTCGATATCGAGGTAGAGCAGCAGCATCGGCAGGTCGGCCGGTGCCGCCTCCAGGGCTTTCCCGGCCCGGTGCTGGAGGCCGCCGCGGTTGGGCAGGCCGGTGAGCGGGTCGGTGCGCGAGCGCCGCAGCATCTCGGCCGCCGTCCGCCGCGATTCGGCCACCGCCGCCATCAGCACCAAGGGCGCCAGCGTGAGGGTGAACAGCAGCACCACGAGGATCAGGGCATCGACGGTGTTCTGGGGTTCTCGCAGGGCACCGGTGTCGGTGGCGGCGAGGATGGCGAGGATCAGGCCGGACACGAGGCAGCCGCCGGCCGCCCAGCGCGCCGGCAGGCGGATGGCGCCCCAGAGCAGCACCAGGCCGGGCAGGGCGGCCATGGCGGCGGCATTGGCGACGGCGGTGTAGGGCAGGAGCCCCAACGCCGCCAAACTGGCCAGCAGGGCGGCGCTCCAGGTCCCGCGTTCCAGACGCTCCAGCGGGTTCAGGGGAGGGGCGGGGGGGCGGGGATCGTGCGTGGGCCACAGAAGCCACACGCAGGGGGCCAGCAGCACCACGCCCAGGGTGTTGGCGGTCAGCCACTTCAGTGCCGCGGCCCCGGCGGCCTCGGGCGGGCTCATGCCGGTCAGCAGTAGGCCGGTCAGGCCGAACGGCAGGCTGGCCAAGGCCAGGGTCAATCCGCCGAGCGGCAGGATGTGGAGGTTTCCCAGGTCGAAGGGGCTGTCCCGGTGCAGGCCAAGCCGACGTGCCAGGGTGACGGCAGCAAAGGCACCGGCCAGGTTGGCGGCCAGCGCGAAGGGCAGGAAGACGAGCGGTGCCTGGATCCAGAAGAGGGCCGAGACCACTTCGGCCAGCACGATCATCCACCAGCGCCGCCGGCCCTCGCGCAGCAGCAGCACGAAGGCCAGTGCGCCGGGTGGCCAGAGCAGCACCACGGCGTCGGGGCCGACGATCAGGTGGTCGGCCAGCAGGATGCCGCCCCAGTAGAGGGCCACGAACAGCACGACGAGCAGCACGGGGCGCAGGCGTTCGGGCATCGGGGCGGGTCGGTTGGGCATCCATCCTAGCGCCGCCGCGGCGCCCCGCCACGCCGGAGGCCGCGTCCCGTGACGGCTCCGCCGTCCTTCCTGTCACCGCGTCGTCATGGCAGGGGCTTCGAATAACGAATCCCCAACGCCAGGACGCCCCATGCCACGCCTCGCTCTCGCCACCGCCATCGCCGCCGCCCTCGCCACCGCCTCGGTCCCGGCCCTCCACGCCCAAGCCCCGGCCCGCAGCGCCGAGGCGGAAGCCGCGCGGCTCGACCGCATCGAGGTGCGCGGCGAGATCATCTTCCGCGACCGCACCGAGGCCACCGCGCCGGTGCTGAGCTACGACCTCGCCTTCTTCCAGCCCTTCGAGCCGCTGACCGTCGGCGACATGCTGAAGCGCGTGCCCTCGGTCACCTTCCTCTCCGACGTGCTGGAGTACGACGGCGTGCGCCTGCGCGGCCTGGACGCCGGCTACACCCAGATCCTCATCAACGGCCAGCGCGTGCCCGGCGCCGGCCTCGACCGCAGCTTCTTCGTCGACCGCATCCCGGCCGAGATCGTCGAGCGCATCGAGATCGTCCGCTCGGCCTCGGCCGATCGCAGCGGCGACGCCGTCGCCGGCGCGCTCAACATCGTGCTGCGCGACGGCTGGTCGCTGGAGGGCGGCTACGTGCGGGTCGGCGCCACGCACTACGTGGACGACGCCTTCGAGCCGACGCTGGGTGCCTTCTGGGGCGGCGAGGCGCTCGGTGGCCGGCTGCTGGTCGGCGCCAACATGCAGGGCCGGCGCAGCCCGAAGGACAAGTTCAGCGAGCGCTTCGACGAACCGGGCGGCACCCTCGAGAACACCGAGGTCCAGACCGACGTGCGGCGCGGCCACGACTACGCCTTCAACGCCGACTGGCGCACCGCCATCGGCGAGGCCGAGCTGCAGCTGAGCGGCATGTTCGTGCGCACCGACCGGATCCAGGACGAGGACTCGATCGAGTACCGCAGCGGCATCCAGGACAACGCCAACCTGCTCACCGTCAACGACAACGACCTCGACATCCAGACCGACAACTACACGCTGGCCGCCGCCCTCGACTTCGATGCCTGGGGCGGGCGCAACCGCTGGCGCTTCGACCACGCCGCGATCATCGACGACCAGTTCGAGTTCGAGAACGATTGGGAGTACCTGCGCGACGCCATCCCCTTCCCCGAGGACGACCGCTTCACCCGCGACGTGCGCGACCTGCTGATCGAGGACAGGGACTGGACCGGCGAGTTCCGCCACCAGCGCGCCCTCGGCGACAACAACCTGGTGTTCGGCATGCTGGCCACCCGCAAGGAGCGCGAGACCCGCATCCTCGACGCCACCCGCTACCGCGTCACCATCCCGAACGCGCCGGGCGTGCG
>JAGXSL010000011.1 GCA_018333835.1 Lysobacteraceae bacterium | reverse complement strand
GTGGCCGACGAGGTGCAGCGGCTCGCCGAGCGCGCCTCGAACGCGACCAAGCGCATCGAGACCCTGGTCGCCACCATCCAGAGCGACACCAACGAGGCGGTGTCCTCGATGGAGCAGACCACCGCGGAAGTGGTCGCCGGTGCCCGCCTCGCCGAGGACGCCGGCCTCGCCCTGGTCGAGATCGAGAAGGTGTCGAACGACCTCGCCGGCCTCATCGAAGGCATCTCCGCGGCCTCGCGCCAGCAGTCGGCCGCCGCGACCAACATCACCGCGACCATGACCGTCATCCAGGAGATCACCACGCAGACCTCGCAGGGTGCCAGCCAGACCGCCGAGTCGATCGGCAACCTGGCCCAGCTCGCCGCCGACCTGCGCCGCTCGGTCGCCGACTTCAAGCTGCCGGACTGACCCGCGCTCCCGCGGCCGCGTACCGCGGCGTGACCCCGAACCCCGAGAGCGCACGATGCGTCTGCACGATCGAAACGACTACACCACGCTGACCTGGGTCAAGCCGGAGATCGACGAGATCCTCAAGCAGGCCCGCCTGGCCCTTGAGGACCATGTCGAGAACGGCCTCGACCCGGCCCGGCTCGCCGCCTGCACCAACGGCCTGGCCCAGGTCCACGGCGCGCTGCGCATGGTCGAGCTGTACGGCGCGGCGATGGTCGCCGAGGAGATGCACGCGCTGTCCGGGGCGCTGGTGGCCGGTACCGTCGGTGACCGCGACGGGGCGTTCTCGGCGCTGATGCGCGGCATCATGCAGCTGCCCGACTACCTCGAGCGCCTGCAGAGCGGTTTCCGCGACATCCCGCTGGTGCTCCTGCCCCTGCTCAACGAGCTGCGCGCCGCGCGCGGCGAGAAGGGCGTGCCGGAATCCATGCTGTTCTCCCCCGACCTGGCGGTCGAGCTGCCGGCGCAGGCGCGCGGCCCGGCGCTGCCGCTGCCGCCGGAGCAGGTGCGGCGGCGCGCCGAGGTGGCCAGCCAGCTGTTCCAGAGCGCGTTGCTGCGCTGGCTGAAGGACGGTGACCCGGCCGCCGCCCGCGACCTCGCCGACGTCTGCCAGCAACTGGTCGAGTTCACCAGCGCCGAGCCGGCGCGCCGCCTGTTCTGGGTCGCCTCGGCCCTGCTCGACGGCGCCGCCCGCGGCGTGTTCCCGGTCGAGCGCAGCCACCAGCAGGCGCTGGCCCGCACCGAACGCGAGATCCGCCGCCTCGCCCAGGAGGGCGATGCCGCCTTCCGCACCCAGCCGCCGCTCGAACTGACCCGGCAGCTGCTGTTCTTCGTCGCCCATGCGCCGCTCGCTTCGGGTCGGCTCGCCGAGGTGGCGGAAACCTTCCAGCTCCGTGCCTACCTGCCGAGCGAGCGCGAGGTCGAGCACGCCCGCAACGCCATGGCCGGGCACAACCGCGCCCTGCTGGCGACCGTCACCAACGCCATCAAGGACGACCTGCTGCGGGTCAAGGACGCCCTCGACCTGCACATGCGCTCCCCGGGCGGGGTGCTGGACGAACTCGGCGCGCAGATCGAGACCCTCGATCGCGTCAAGGAGACCCTCGGCATGCTCGGCCTCGGCGTGCCGCAGCGGGTCATCCGCGACCAACTCGCCACCCTGCACGCCATCGCCGGCGGCCACCGCGGGCCGGACGAATCGGCACTACTCGACATCGCCGGCGCGCTGCTCTACGTCGAGGCCCTGCTCGACGACCAGGTCGCCCGCCTCGGCGAAGGCGAGGCCGTCACCGAGGCCCCGCCTTCCCCGCTGCCCGCCGCCGAAGCGCGTGCCGTGCTCGATGGCGTCGCCCGCGAGGCGCTGGCCAACTTCGTCGCCGCGCGCGCCTGTTTCGTCGCCTTCGTCGAGACCCACTGGGACCACGCCCGCCTGCGGCCGGTGGCCGGCCTGCTGGCCGAAGTCGCCGGCGCCGTGCGGATGCTCGAGATCCCGGCGATGGCCGACCTGCTCACCGCCACCGCGCGCTACACCGAGGAGGAGCTGATCGGGCGCCGCCGGGTGCCGAGCGGCGCGCAGCTCGACCGCCTGGCCGATGCTCTGGCCTCGCTGGAGTATTTCCTGGAGGCGGTGCGCGACCGTCGCCCCGACCCGGAGCAGATCCTCGACATCGCCCGCGACAGCCTGGCGGCGATCGGCTACTGGCCCTTGCCGGAGACCCCGGTCGCCGCCAAGCCGATGGTCTCGGAGGCCGTCCCCGAGCCGGAGCCGGTGGCTTTCGAGGCCGCCCCCGAACCGGAGGCGATGGTCTCCGAGGCCGACTCCGAGCCGGAGCCGGTGGCCTCCGAGGCCGCCCCCGAGCCGGAGCCGGTGGCTTTCGAGGCCCCGCCGAGGCCCGTGGCGGAAGAAACCCGGGCGGCGACGCCGCCGGCCTCCGGGGAGCGCCTGCCGGGCTTCGATGCCGCTTCCAGCGAGGGCATCGACGCCGAGATCCAGGAGGTCTTCCTCGAAGAGTTCGGCGAGGAGATCGAGAACCTCGGCCGCCTGCTGCCGGCCTGGGCCGAGCGGCTGGAGCAGCCGGAGCTCCTGCGCCCCATCCGCCGCGTCTTCCACACCCTCAAGGGCAGCGGCCGGCTGGTCGGTGCCAAGGGGCTGGGCGAGTTCGCCTGGCGGGTCGAGAACATGCTCAACCGCGTGCTCGACGGCACCCGTCCGGCCACGCCGGCGGTCTTCGCGCTGGTCGAGGCGGCCACCGCCCTGCTGCCGGACCTGCGCGCCGCCCTGGCCGGCGAGGTCCGCCACGGCGACCTCGAGGGCTTGAAGGCGGTGGCCGATCGCATCGCCGCCGGCGAGGAGGCCGCGTATGTCGCCCCCGCTCCGGCGGAAGCGGCGCCGGCGGTGGTGCCGATGGAGGCGGAACCGGCGGAGGCCGACCCGATCGAAGCCGTCCCGGTGGAGGCCGCGGCGCCGGTCGAGGCCGTGCCGCCATCCGCCGTACCCGTGGACCTGCCCGTCGCGGCACCGGGGCCACCGGCCACCGCTTCGCGCTGGCCGATGCGCCCCGAGTTCGAGCCGGTCGGGGAGGGCGTCGAATTCGCGCTCGATCCGGTGCTGCTGGAAATCCTGCGCCCCGAGGTCGAGGGCCATCTCGAGGTCGTCGAGGAATGGCTGGCCGGCCTGCGCGACCACGGGCCGCAGCGCGTCGAGGAGCGCCTGCTGCGCTCGGTCCACACCATGAACGGCGCTTTCGCGATGACCGAGGTCAGCGCGATCACCGGCGTCACCGCGCCCCTCGAGGGCTTCCTGAAGCGCGCCATGGCGGCGCAGCAGCCGGTCGGTGACGATGCCGCGATGCTGGTCGGCCAAGCCGTGCAGGCGGTGCGCCGGACCCTCGATGCGTTGGCCGGCGAAGGCGCCCGGCTGCCGCAGTTCCCGGCCCTGGCCCTGGCCCTGCAGGGGTTGCGCGACGCCCTGCCGGAGCCGGGGATCCCGCTGTCGCTGGGCGAGGAATCCCCGCTGGTCGCGGTCGACATCGGCGGCTTCGACACCGCCGCCCTCCCGGATTTCCAGGAGGAGGAAGCCGCTTCGCCTCCCCCGGCCACGACGCAGCTGCCCCTCGAGGTGCTGGCCGAGATGCCGCTGCTGCCGAGCATCGAGGTCGCCGGGTCGAGCGACCCGCTTCCGCCCGCCCCGCCGCCGCAGGACGACCGCGAGGCCGAGGCCGCCTACGCCCGCGAGCAGGCCGACTTGGCCGCGGAAGCACGGGCCGAGCGCGAAGCCGCCGAGCAGGCCGAGCGCGAAGCCGCCGAGCAGGCCGAACGCGAAGCCGCCGAGCAGGCCGAACGCGAAGCCGCCGAGCAGGCCGAACGCGAAGCCGCGGAAGCGCAGGCCGAGCGCGAGCGTATCGCCGGCGAACTCGCGCGCCGCGAGGCCGCACGCCGCGAGGCCGAGGCCGTCGCCGCGGCGGATGCCGCGGAGGCGAGGCCCGAACTGGTGTTCGACCCGGCCGCCGTGCCCGATGCCGGCGACCCGGCCGATCCCGACGTGGCGATGGACACGACCGACCTCGACATCGACCTGCTGGAGATCTTCCTCGAGGAGTCGGGCGACCTGCTCGACCACAGCGACGGCCTGATGGCCCGCCTGCGCGACGCCCACCAGGACCGTGAGCTGATCACCGGCCTGCAACGCGACCTGCACACCCTGAAGGGCGGTGCGCGCATGGCCGGCGTCTGGGCCATCGGCGAACTCGGCCATGCGATGGAATCGCTGCTCGAGGCCGTCGCCGACGGCAAGCGCAGCCTCGACGCCAGCGGCATCATCGTGCTCGAGCGCTGCTTCGACCGCCTGCAGGCCATGATCTCGCGGGTCACCGAGCGCAAGGCGATCGTCCAGCCGAACCGCCTGATCGCGCAGGTGAACGCCCTGGCCCAGGGCCTGCCCCTGCCGGATGCGATCGCGGACGGAGCCGGTGCCGGAGCGGCGGCCGCGCCGGTCGCCGCCGAGGCCCCGCGCAAGCCGAAGCTCGCCGAGCTCTCGCGCCCGATCGAGGACACGCTCGACGACGACGACGGCGGTGCCCTGCGCGCCGCGCAGGAGCAGGTGCGCATCCGCGCCGACCTGCTCGACAAGCTCGTCAACTACGCCGGCGAGGTGGCGATCTACCGCGCCCGCCTCGAGCAGCAGCTCGGTGCCTTCCGCGGCAACCTGAACGAGCTCGAGCAGACCACCTCGCGCATCCGCGACCAGCTGCGCCGCCTCGAGATCGAGACCGAGGCCCAGATCGCCTCGCGCTACCAGCGCGAGGAGGACGAGGCCAAGACCTTCGATCCGCTGGAGCTCGACCGCTTCTCCAACCAGCAGCAGCTGACCCGCTCGCTGGCCGAGTCGACCAACGACCTCGGCAACCTCTACGACTCGCTCGACGAGCTGACCCGCGGCTACGAGGCCCTGCTGCTGCAGCAGTCGCGGGTGAGCTCGGACCTGCAGGAAGGCCTCATGCGCACGCGCATGCTGCCCTTCGAGTCGCTGGTGCCGCGCCTGCGCCGGGTGCTGCGCCAGGCCTGCACCGACACCGGCAAGCAGGCCCTGCTCAAGGTCGACGGCGCCAGCGGCGAAATGGACCGCTCGGTGCTCGACCGCATGACGGCACCCATCGAGCACATGCTGCGCAACGCCGTCGCGCACGGCCTGGAGGCGCCGGACGAGCGCCGCAAGGCCGGCAAGGAGCAGGAAGGCTCGGTCCGCATCGCGGTCGCCCGCGAAGGCTCGGAAGTGGTGCTGCGGATCAGCGACGACGGCCGTGGCCTCGACCGCGAGCGCATCTTCGCCAAGGCGGTCGAGCGCGGCCTCACCACCGCCGACGCCCAGCTCAGCGACGAGCAGGTGCACGCCTTCATCCTCGAGTCCGGCTTCTCCACCGCCGACGAGGTCAGCAAGCTGGCCGGCCGCGGCGTCGGCATGGACGTGGTCCACAGCGAGATCCGCCAGCTCGGCGGCACGCTGCAGATCCGCTCCACGCCCGGCAAGGGCAGCGAGTTCACGGTGCGCCTGCCGTTCACCCTCGCGGTCACGCAGGCGGTGTTCGTCAAGATCGGCGAGACCCGCTTCGCGGTGCCGATCGCCTCCGTGCAGGGCGTGGCCCGCATCGGCCGGCAGGAACTCGCCGAGCAGGAGGCCGGCGACCGCCCGCTGTTCCGCTACGCCGGCGAGGACTACGGCATCTACGACCTCGGCCGCCTGGTCGGCCACGCCCCGGCCAGCGCCGAGGGCAGCCTGCAGATGCCGCTGTTGCTGGCCCGCTCGGGCGAGCTGCGCGCCGCCATCTGCGTCGACCAGGTGCTGGGCAGCCGCGAGATCGTGGTCAAGCCGGTCGGCCCGCAGGTGAGTTCGGTCACCGGCATTTTC
This sequence comes from Lysobacteraceae bacterium, assembly GCA_018333835.1. GTDB lineage: Bacteria > Pseudomonadota > Gammaproteobacteria > Xanthomonadales > Xanthomonadaceae > Silanimonas. Next base: position 2,764 of record JAGXSL010000011.1, on the reverse strand, counting down.
GGCGCCACCATCATGGGCGATGGCTCGGTGGTGGTGATCCTCGACGTCGCGCCGCTGGCGCGCCGCTTCAACGCCCTCGCCGCCGAGCGGGTGGCCGAGGAGCGCCCGGTCGCGCCGGCCGCCGCGCCGCTGGCCGAGCGCCGCGTGCCCTACGTGATGGTGGTCGACGACTCCATCACCATGCGCAAGGTCACCGGCCGCGTGCTGGAGCGCCACAGCTTCGAGGTCGGCACCGCGAAGGATGGCGTCGACGCCATCGAGAAGATGGCCGAGCGCGTGCCCGACCTGATGCTGCTCGACATCGAGATGCCGCGCATGGACGGCTACGAGCTGGCGCAGATGATGCGCGGCGACCCGCGCCTGCGCGACGTGCCGATCATCATGATCACCTCGCGCACCGGCGAGAAGCACCGCCAGCGCGCCTTCGAGATCGGCGTCAACCGCTACCTCGGCAAGCCCTACCAGGAGCCGGAACTGGTCCGCAACGTGTTCGAGCTGCTTTCCGAGGTCGCCGCCCGTGACTGACCCGGCACTCAAGGTCGCCCTGCTCGCCCGCGAGGGCGAGGCGCGGGACCTGCTGCGGCGGGCCCTCGCCGAGCTCGGCGCCGAACTGGTGCTCGAGGCCGACCCGGACGCGGTGGACGCCGGGATGCTGGCCGAAGCCCGCGCCGGCGCGGTGCTGTTCTCCGTCGAACCGGCCACCGAGGCGGCGCTCGAGCGTCTCGACGGCGTGCTCGCCGACCCGGCGCTGGGCGTGGTCTTCGACGAGGCCGAGACCACCGCCCGCCTGAGCGGCTGGGACCGCAACCGCTGGGCGCGGCACCTGGCCGCCAAGCTGCTCGGCCGCGACCCGCTGCCGCCCGGCACCTCCGCCGAAGCCCACCCCGAGGCGGCGTTGCACCTCGAACCCGGCATCGCCCAGGCCGCGGTCGTGGCCGACGAGGCGGCCCTCGCCGGTTTCACCGCCGAGGCCGATGCCTCGGCACTGGCGGTGCCCAGCGCGACGCGCTTCGAAACCCCCGAGCCGCCATCGCCCGAGGTGTTCGATCTCGGCGAACTGGACCTGAGCGAGGCCGAGCGTGCCGCCTTCGGCGAGTTCGAGGCGCGCCAGCACGATCGCCCCGGCGGCTTCGCCGCCGTGCCCCTCGCCGATGCCGACGCTGTTGCCGAATTCGACGTCGATGCCGAGCTCGATGCCGATCTCGCCCGCCTGGCGGCCGAACTCGATGCCCGCGACGACACGGGCGCACTCCCGACCGGGCCGTCGCCCGGATCGCCCGCCGCGCTTTCGCTCGAACTCCCGGTCGATTTGCCATTGGAATCCCCCGCCCAACCGGACCCGCTGTCGCCGTCGCCGCCCCGGCACTTCGACCTCTCGGCCCTCGAACTCGCCCCGCTCGATGCACCCCTGCCGGCCGCGGCCGCGGCCGCGGCCGCGGCCACGACGTCGCGCGTGCCGGTGCCGCCGGCGCTGGACGGAAGCCACCTCGCGCTGGCGCCGATCGAGGGCGAGGAGGTCGCCGCCGCCGGCCGCCTGGTGCTGGTGCTTTCCGGGATGGGCGGCCCGGACGCCGTGCGCCAGTTGCTGCGCGCCCTGCCCACCGGCTTCCCGGCCGCGGTGCTGCTGCGCCAGGCCCTCGATGGCGGCCGCCACGACCGTTTCGTCGAACAGCTGGCCAAGGTCAGCCGCCTGCCGGTGGCCCTGGCGGCGGCGCAGGAAACGCCTCCGCCGCGCGAGGTCCGGGTGCTGCCCGGCGCCCTGCCGGCCGCCGGTGCCCTGCGCCTCGGCGACGGGCCGGAGGCCCTGATCGCCGCGGTCGCCGCCAGCGATGGCGCGGTGGTCGTGCTGAGCGGCGCCGAACCGGCGCTGGTCGCGCCGCTGGCCGCCGCCCTCGCCGCCGGCCTGCGGGTGATCGTCCAGGACCCGGACAGCTGCTTCGAGCCGACCGCCGCCGAAGCCCTGCGCACCGCGGGCGCCCCGGCGGTCGGCGCCAGCGAGTTGGCGGCGCGCCTCGATGCCTGTTTCCCCACCTGAGGGCGGACGACCGATGAATGCCGAAACCACTGACCTCCGGGGCGTGCTGATTGCCGTGGGCGGCGGCGGGCGCCTGCTGCTGCCCAACGCCAACATCGCCGAGGTGATCTCCTATTCGCCGCCCGAGGCCCTGCCGGGGGTGCCCGCGTGGTTGCGCGGCAACCTGCGCTGGCGCGGCTGGCGGCTGCCGGTGCTCAGTTTCCCCGGACTGGTCGGCTGGCCGGCCGAGGATGGCGGCCTGGGGGCCAAGCTGGTCGTGCTCAAGGCCCTGGGCGGCAACCCCCGGCTCCCCTATTTCGCCGTGGTCTCGCAGGGCTTCCCGCGGCTGGTCAGCGTCGGCCGCGAGCGCCTGCTCGCCCTCGAGGAGGCCGGCGAACAGCCGCTCGGCGTGCTGGCCCGCGTGCAGGTCGGCGAGGACGTGGCGGTGGTTCCCGACCTGCTGACGCTCGAACTGCTGATCGACGAAGCCCTCGCCAAGGCGGCCTGAGCCGCCGGCAGGCCCGCTTGCCGAGCGCGCCTGCCTTCGTGGTCCATGGGGTCGCGGCCGGCGACGGCTACGCGCACGCGACGATCGTGGCGAGCCGCAGTCGCGAGCGCGATGCCTGGCGGCGAGCCGCGGCGGTGAGGGCCGACCTGCGGCAGCGAGGCAGGAGCCGAGCGCCGCGCGTGAGGGCAGGACGCCCGATCGCGCGGAAAGCAGGTGGCCCGATCCGCCGACAGGCTCGCCCC
>JAGXSL010000010.1 GCA_018333835.1 Lysobacteraceae bacterium | reverse complement strand
GAGCCGAGCGCCGCGCGTGAGGGCAGGACGCCCGATCGCGCGGAAAGCAGGTGGCCCGATCCGCCGACAGGCTCGCCATTCCGAGCTCATCGCTTCGACCCGCCGGAAGAGGCTACAGTCCTCGGTCTGATGAACCCTGCGCCCGATCGACCCGCGTGCCCACCTTCCGCTACCAGGCCTTAAGCAGCAGCGGCGAAGCCCTCGCCGGCAGCATGGAGGCTGCCCGCGCCGAGGAGGTCGTCGCGCGCCTGCAGGAGCAGGGCCACCTGCCGGTGTCGGTGGCCGATGGCACGGCCGGGTCGGGCGAGCCGGGCCTGTTGGCGCGCTTCCGCGCCCGGCCGCTCGACGAGGCGGCGGTGCTGTCCTTCACCCAGCAACTGGCCACCCTGCTCGGTGCCGGGCAGCCGCTCGACCGCGCCCTCGGGCACCTCGTCGAACTGCCCGAACGCCCGGCGGGCCGGCGGGTCGTCGAGCGCATCCGCGATGCCGTGCGTGGCGGCCTGCCGCTGTCGGCGGCGCTGGAGCAGCAGCACGGGCTGTTCCCGCGGCTCTACGTCAACCTGGTCCGCGCCGGCGAGGCCGGTGGCGGGCTGCAACCGGCGCTGGCCCGGCTCGCCGACCACCTCGAACGCGCCGCCGCCCTGCGGGCGCAGCTCGTCTCGGCGCTGGTCTACCCCATGCTGCTGCTGGTGATGGTGGTGGCGGTGTGCGTGCTGCTGCTGGCCTTCGTGGTGCCGCAGTTCGACGACTTGCTGCGCAGCGCCGAGGTCAGCCTGCCCTGGTACACCGAGGTCGTGCTGGCGGTCGGCCGCCTGCTGCGGGTGGCCGGACTGCCGGCCTTCGTGCTGGCCGCGGTCGCCGCGCTGCTGCTGCTGCGCCACCTGCGCCGGCCCGGGCCGCGGGCCGCCCTCGACGCCTGGCTGCTTGGTCGGCCGCGCATCGGCGCGCTGCTCTCGCGCTTCGAGACGGCCCGGCTCGCCCGCACGCTCGGCACCCTGCTCGGCAACGGCGTGCCGCTGCTCGCCGCCCTCGGCATCGCCCGGCAGTCGGTCGGCAACCGCGTGCTGGGGGAGGCGGTCGAGGCCGCCACCGAGGCGGTCAAGGCCGGGCAGGGCTTGGGCCCGGCGCTGGCGCGCGCCCAGTGTTTTCCCCGATTGGCCGTGCAGATGGTGCAGGTCGGCGAGGAATCCGGCGAGCTCGCCGCCATGTTGCTCAAGGTGGCCGACACTTTCGACACCGAGACCCGGCGCGCGCTGGAACGCGCCCTCGCGGCCCTGGTGCCGGTCGTCACCGTGCTGATGGCGGCGCTGGTCGGTATCGTCATCCTCGCCGTGCTCGTCCCCATCTACCAGCTCACCGGTTCCGCAGGAGTCCTCTGATGCCCCGTCCCCGCCGCCGCGCCGCAGAGGCCGGTTTCACCCTGATGGAGATCCTGATCGTGGTCGCCCTGATCGCCGCGATCATGGCCTTCGCCGCCACCCAGATCTTCGGCGGCGCCGACCGCGCCAACGCCCGGCTCGCCGGCACCCAGCTCGAATCGCTGGCGGCCAAGATCGAACAGTTCCACATGGATACCGGGCAGTGGCCGACCGCGCTGGAGCAGCTGGTGCAGAACCCCGGTACGCCGGGTTGGCTCGGCCCCTACGTGCGCCGGGTCGAGGACCTGCGCGACCCCTGGGGCCGACCGGTGCAGCTGCGGGTGCCCGGGGCCAACGGCGAGTTCGAGCTGCTGAGCACCGGAGCCGACGGCCGGCCGGGCGGCGAGGGCGTCGACGCCGACATCGTCCGGCCTTAAGGCGCGTCGCCGGCACCCCGCCATGACCCGCCGTGCGCGTCCCCTGCCGGTCGGCCCGGCCGCGCGCGCGGCCGGGTTCACCTTGCTCGAACTGCTGCTGGTCGCGGCGGTGATGGCCGCCGCCCTGGCCCTGGTCGGCGGGGCCGTGGTCGGTGCCTTGCCGGGGCAGCAGCTGCGCGAGGCGAGCGGGCGCATCGCCGCCGAACTGCGCGCCACCCGCGCCCGCGCGCTCGCCACCGGCGCGCACCAGGCCTTCGTGATCGATCCGGCGACGCGGCGCTGGCAGAGCGGCCCGGTCGATGCCGCGCCGCGCCGGCAGGGCGAACTGCCGGCCGCCCTGCGGGTCGCCGCCACGGTGGCGCGCGAGGCGCAGCCAGGGCCGGGGCAGGCCGCCATCCTGTTCTTCGCCGACGGCAGCAGCACCGGCGGTCGCATCGTGCTGAGCCGCGACGGCGCGGCCTGGCGCATTGAGGTGGGCTGGCTGATCGGCAGCGTGCGGGTCGAGCGCGGCGAGGGTGCGCCATGAGGCGGGCGCGCGGCTTCACCTTGATCGAAGTGCTCGTCGCCTTCGCCCTGCTGGCCGGCGCCAGCGTGCTGCTGCTCGGCTTGCTCGCCAACGGCCTGCGCGCCACCGCCCGCGCCGAGCACGTCAACGAGGCCGCCGCCCATGCCCGCAACCTGCTCGACAACGCCGGCCGGGCCGAGCGCCTGCGGCCGGGCGTGCAGGGCGGCGAACTGGACGGCGGGCGCTTTCGCTGGCAGCTGCGGGTGGAGCCGCTGGAGGCGCCCTGGCCGGAAGCCGCCCTGCCCCCCGGCAGCGACCCGGGGCTGGTGCTCGAGGGCATCGTCGAGCCGGTGGTGCACGCCGTCGAACTGCGCATCGAATGGGGCCGTGGCGGGCCGGCCGAGCGCCTGCACGCCCGCACCCTGCGCGCCGCCTACCCGCTGCCGGAGGAACGGTGAGGGCGCGCGGCTTCAGCCTGGTCGAACTGCTGCTCGCCAGCGCGCTGGCGGCGGCCGGGCTGGCGCTCGCCTTCGGCATCCTGCAGGGCGCCACCCGCGCCGCCACCGCGGCCGAGCGGCTGGCCGCCCACACCGACCGCCTGCGCAGCGTGCAGGCGCTGCTGCGGCGGCAGCTCGCCGATGCCCTGCCGCAGGCGCTCGACCCGGCGGCCGGGGTCGAGGAGTTGCGGCTGTTCCGGCTCGAACCGCAGCGTGTCGAGTTCGTCGGCCTGATGCCGGGCACCCTGGCCCGCGGCGGTGCCTACGTGCAGGTATTCCGGCTGGAGCGCCGCGCCGGGGGCAAGGCCCTGCTGTTCGAGTACCGCATGCTCACCCCCGGCGGCGTGCTGCCCGCCGAGCGCCCGCCGGAGGTGCTGCTGGAGGGCCTCGCCGAGGCCCGCTTCAGCGCCCGCGGCTTCGGTCCCGACGGCCGCCTCGGCCCTTGGCGCGAACGCTGGGAGCGGGTCGGCGAACTGCCCCTGCAGGTGCGGCTGGAGGCCGGCTTCAGCGACCCGCGTGCGCGCTTCCCGCCCCTGCTGGTGCCGCTGCGGCACAGCCTCTCGGGCCTGGTCGGGCTGCTGCCGGAGGCGGCGCGCCGCGACCCGCGTGGCGAGGACGAGCCATGAGGCGGCAACGCGGTATCGCCCTGCTGGTGGTGATGGCCCTGCTGGTGGTGCTGGCCGGGGTGGTCGGGCTGTTCGCGCTCGACGCCCACGTGACCGCCCTGCAGGCCAGTGCGCAGCAGCAGCGGCTGCAACTGGAGCAGGCCGCCGAGGGCGGCATCGAGGCCGCCGCCGCCCGCCTGCTGGCCGCCGACCCGCGCCGCCGGCCGGTGCCGGACGGCCGGGTGCACGTGCTCGATGGCGGCGACGGTATCCGCGTCGAGGTCGTCATCCACGACGAGAGCGGCAAGCTCGACCTCAACGTCGCCGATCCGGCGTTGATCGCACGGTTGCTGCAAGAGTTCGGCCCCAGCCCCGAGGAAGCCGCCGCGCTGGCCGCGGCCATCGTCGACTGGCGCGATCCCGATGGCTTCGTCGGCCCGGCCGGCGGGGCCGAGGCCCGCGAGTACCGCGCCGCCGGCCTGCCCTGGGGGCCGGCCGACCGGCCTTTCGCCACGGTGGCCGAGCTGCAACGCGTGCTCGGTATGACGCCGGCGCTCTACCGCGTCCTGCGCCCCCACCTGACCGTCCACACCGGCCTGCCGCAGCCCAATCCGGCCTTCGCCGGGCCGACCTTGCTGCGGGCGCTCGGGCTGCCGCCGCCCTTCATCGACGAACTGCTGGCGGCCCGCGCCGCCCTGCAGCCCGGCATGGCGCCGCCGGTGCTGGGCGGTGGCTTCGTCCTCGCGACCATGGGAACCGGCACGTATAGTATTTCGAGCCGCGCCACGCGGGCCGACGGGCCGGGGGCCGAACTCCACGCCACCCTCCGGGTCGGCGCCGGCGGTTTCCTCGGCCAGGTCTACACGCCGCTCACCTGGCGCCACGGACTCGAGGATTGATGGCCACCGTTCCGCTCGACCCCACCCCATGGACCCGGCTGCGCCTGCGCTGGGCGGCCAGTCCGCTGCCGTCGGCCCTGCGGCGCTGGGGTGGGGAACTGGCCGCGCTGCTGCCACCGGCCTGGCGGCGGCGCCTGCTGCCGCCGGTCCGCCGGCTCTGGCTGGAACCGGCGGACGGCCAGTTGCGGATCGAGGAGGAGGCCGGGGAGCGGCGCACCGCCTTCGGCAGCCTGCCGCTCGACCCGGACACCGGTGCCGACCTGCTGGCCAGCCTGCGCCGCCGGCAGGTCGAAGGGGAAATCTGGCTGCGGCTGCCGGCACGGGAGGCGCTCTGCCGCAGGCTGTCGCTGCCGATCGCCGCCGAGGCCCGGCTGGAGGCGGTGTTGCACCACGAGATCGAGCGGCAGACGCCGTTCACCGCCGAGCAGGTGGTGATGGCCGGCCGGGTGCTGCGCCGCGACCCGGCCGCCGGCCAGCTCGAGGCCGAGCTGGCGGTGCTGCCGCGGCCGCGGCTGGAGGCGGCGCTGGCCGCCATCGGGCCGCTGGCCGGGCAGCTTGCCGGCCTCGACATCGACGACGCCGAGCACCGCGCCGGGCAACGCCGCAACCTGCTGCCGCCGCCGCTGCGCCGCCCCCGCGGCGACCGCGATGGCCGCTTGCGCGCCGGCCTGCTGCTGGGTGCGGCGCTCGCCCTCCTGGCGACCGGCCTCATCAGCCTCGAAAACCGCGAGCGCGCACTCGCCGCCCTCGAGGCCGAGCGCGACGCCGCTCTCGAGCAGGCCCGCGCCGCCCGCGCCCTGCGCGCCCAGCTCGATGCCGCGCTCGCCGCCTCGCGCTTCCTCGATGCCCAGCGCGCGGCCCGACCGCCGGCGCTTGCCGTGCTCGACGACCTGAGCCGGCGCCTGCCCGACGACGTCTTCCTGACGCGGCTGGTGATCGAGCAGGACCGCGTCACCCTGTTGGGCCTCGCCCGCGCCTCCGGCGAGGTGATCCCGCTGTTGCAGGCTTCGCCGCTGCTGCGCGCCCCGGCGCTCGTCGGCATGGTGCAGAAGGACCCGCAGAGCGGCCGCGACAGCTTCACCGTGGTGGCGCAGCTCGCCCCGGGAGCCACCGGTGCCGCGCTGGCGCGACTCAACCCGGAGGCCACCGATGGCGCGCGCTGAACGCCTCGCCCGCTGGCGTCCCGCGGCCTTGCTGCTGGCCGCCGCGCTCGCCGGCTACGGCCTGCTGGCGCACTGGTGGTGGACCGCGCCGATGCTGGTGCTCGGCGAGCGCATCGCCGAGATCCGCGACGAGGAACTGGCGCTGCGGATGGAGGCGGCCCAGGTGCCGGCGCTCGAGGCCCGGCTCGCCGAGCTGCGCGCCACCGAGGCCGCCGACCCCGGCTTCCTGCCCGAGCCCGACCGCGAACTCGCCACCGCCGCCCTGGTCAACCGGCTGGAAGCGGAGGTCCGGCGCGCCGCGCCCAACCCGCTGGCCTGCGAGATCGTCTCGCGCACGCCGATGGCGGTGCCGGATGCCGGTCCCTTCGTGCGGGTCACGGTGCAGGTGCGCCTGCGCTGCGACCCCGCCACGCTGGCCCAGGTGCTGCACGCCCTCGAGGGCGGGCGGCCGGCACTGTTCGTCGACCACCTCGCGCTGAACAGCCTGGCCGGGTTCTTCGTGGCCGGGCAGGGCGTGGCCGATGGCCGGATCGACGTCAATTTCGACCTCTACGGGTTCCTGCGGCCGGTCGCGCCGCCTCCCGCCCGCGGGGTGGCCGGTGCTTGACGGTCTGCGCCCCTTGACCGTGCTGGCCGGCGCCTTCGCGGCCTGGAGCCTCGGCCTGTTGCTGCTGGCCCTGGCCGGCCTCGGCGGCCGGGTCGGCCCGCACCCGGCCGATCTCGCGCTCATCCCCCCGCTGCCGGAGCCGGTGGCGGCCGAGGAGCGGCCCCGGCTCGGCGCGCTCAGCGACTACCTCGCGGTCGGCGAGCGCCCGCTGTTCCACCCCGAGCGCCGGCCGCTGCCGGTGACCGCCGTCGCCACCGAGATCGAAACGCCCTTCGAGGGCGTGCTGACCTCGGTGCTGCTGACCGAGACGCTGCGGATGGCCATCTTCAGCGATCCCGGCGGCACCCCGCCGCGCCGGGTGCGGCTCGGCGAGGCCCTGCCC
>JAGXSL010000009.1 GCA_018333835.1 Lysobacteraceae bacterium | reverse complement strand
CTCGACCGTGCGGTCTGGCGCTGGGTGCGGGCGCATGGCGGCGACGCCGCCACCGCCCGCGCCGCCGCCTGGGCCAGCCATGCCGACGGCCAGGGCCACAGCGCCCTGCCGCTGTGGCTCGCCGGCGCGGACGGAAAACCCCTGCTCGATGCCGACCACTGCGCGGCGCTGGCCGCCAGCCCGCTGGTCGCGACGGCCGCGACGGCCACGGACGCACCGCGTCCCTTCGTGCTCGAGGACGATCACTTCTACCTGTGGCGCAACCATCGCGCCGAAGTCGCCGTGGCGCAGGCCCTGGCCGAACGCCGGGCGGCGGCGCGGGCACCGGCCCGGCCGCTCAGCGAGGCCGACCTCGATGCCCTGTTCCAGGGCGGCGGGCGGGTCGAGGAGGAACGCCAGCGCGCCGCCGTGCGCCAGGCCCCGGGACGCCGGCTGCTGGTGCTGACCGGCGGGCCGGGCACCGGCAAGACCCGCACCGTCCTGCGCATGCTGCTCGGGCTGTCGCGCGAGCACGAGGCGAACCACGGCCGGCTGCCGCGGCTGCAGTTGGCGGCGCCGACCGGCAAGGCCGCGCAGCGCCTGGGGGAATCCCTGCGCGAGGGCGCCGCCGCCCTCTGCGACGACCCGGCCCGGCCCCTCGCGGCGGGCTGGCGGCCGCACCTCGAGGCCGTGCTCGCGGCCGAATGCGGCACCCTGCACCGGATGCTCGGCAGCCGCGGCCGCGGCGGCGGCTTCGCCCACCACGCCGGCGAGCCCCTGCCTGCCGACCTGGTGGTGCTGGACGAGGCCTCGATGCTGGACCTCGGCCTGCTGCGGGCGCTGCTGGCCGCGCTGCAGGAGGACGCGGTGCTGGTGCTGGTGGGCGATGCCGACCAGCTCACCTCGGTCGGCACCGGCTCGGTGATGATGGATCTGGTCCGGGCGCTGGAGGCCGATGCCGGCGCGGACCTGGTGCGGCTCCGCCACTGCTTCCGCGCCGACGCCACCCTGGTGCCGATCCACGAGGCGGTGCGCGCCGGCGATGCCGAGGGCTTCGAGGCGGCCTTCGACGCCGCCTCGCGCCGCCACGACGCCCACGGCCGCCCGGCGGCGCGGCGCTGCAGCGTCGACAGCCCCGCCGCGCTGCACCGCCAGCTCGCCGCCTGGGCGCGCGACCTGCAGGCCGCGCTCGCGGCCTGCGGCGTCCCCGCCGCGGTGGCGGCGGACGATACTCGGGGCCTCGCCGACCGCCTGTCGGTGCTGCGCCGGCAGCAACTGCTCTGCGCCCAGCGCGACGGACCCTTCGGCGCGCTGCGGGCCGCCGCCGGCATCGCCGCGCAGTTGCGGGCCTGGGACGCGCTGGCCGGCTTCGCGGGCCAGGCCTGGTACCCGGGCCGCGCCGTGCTGGTCACCCGCAACGACCACGCCGCGCGGCTCTACAACGGCGATGTCGGGCTCTGCGTGCTGGTGCAGGAAGCCGACGGCGAGCCGCGGCTGCGGGTCGTGTTCGACGCCGCCCCGGAACCCGTCGTCGCCACGCCGGCAGCCACGCCGCCCAACGCAGCGGCGGGTGCGGCCACGGTGCGGCTGTTCGATCCCGGCACCCTGCCGCCGCACGAGGATGCCTTCGCGCTGACCGTCCACAAGAGCCAGGGCTCGGAGTACGAGCGCGTCGCCGTGCTGCTGCCGCCCGACCCCGAATCGCCCCTGCTGCACCGCCAGACCCTCTACACCGGGCTGTCGCGCGCCAAGGCGGCGCTGGAACTGTGGTCCACCCCGGCCGCCACGGCCAAGGCGCTGCGCACCGCACTGGCGCGCCACGGCCGGCTGACGGAGCGGTTGGTGGCCGCCGGCAGGCGGCGGTGAACGCTCGACCGTCCCGTCCTGCTGCGGGCAGTGCGGGGGGATGAACCCCTGCCGCAGCCCGGCGCTTGCCGCTCGCAGCGCCCTCAGGGTCGGTCGAGGTCCAGTTCGCGGTCGCTGGTCAACAGGCTCGACAGCCTGCTTCGCACCACCGCCCGATGCCTCTCGATGACGCCTTCCGCCACCATGAGCCCATCGAGACACGAGAGCCCCTCCACCACGCTTCCCACGATCTCCTGCACCTCGGACTCGGGTAGCCCGAACATCGCGGCGCCTTCCCGCAGATTCGCCAGGCTGCGCAGTCTTCCCTTCGGTCCTATGCCGATGGCATGGATGTCGCCGGGGTGCGGCAGCAGGTCGAAGGCCGGGGCGAACTTCCAGCGTCCCGCCTCGAAGAGGAACCCGATGTTCTGCAGATGGTCGTCGGTGTTGCCGATCAGATAATTGAAGACCATCCGTCGCAGCACTTCCCGGCCGGCGTCGGGGATGCCCAGCTGCCGGGCGTAGGCCGCAAGCGCCTGGTAGGTCGCGGTTCCACGAGGCGGGACGTCATCGCGGCCAGCGCGGACACGCCCGATGTTCGAGAGGCTCCGCGCACTCAGGTAGTGGATTGGCGCGCCCTCGGCGCTTCGGTCGAAGCGCTCCACCAACAGGGCGGCATGGTCAGGACGGATGTCGACGACACGCGCCAGGGCCGTCCCGATGCCGCAGCGCGCCGCCGCCTTGAGGCATGCCGCCTCGACACGCGGAATGTTGAACGGGTCGTTGGGCTTCTCGAACTTCGCGATGTGCTGCTTGCCGTCCCTCAGGACGAGGGCTTTCGGGCGTGCTCCGCCGGGGCTGCTCATCGCCCCCATGATCTGCCGCATCGGTGGGTCGATGGTCCCGCCCGTGGCCAAGACCATCGCGACCTCGAACAGCTGCTCCAGCGTGCAGGCCGGATAAGCGTCGTGCGTGTCCGGCGGCACGCCCGCACTCCCGGAGAAGCGCAACGCACCGGTACCGACGGCACGGGGATGAAGCACCCACTCCGCTTCGTTCCTCGGCACGTCCGCGCCGACCTCGACGATCACGCTTCGGCCCCACGAGTCCGGCCCCGCGTCAGCGATCACCCCAGGGATGCCGTGGTTCTCGTCGACGACCTTCTCCGCGTTGGCGAAAGGGAAATTGATCGGGTCGAGCGGATAGCTCCCGGGTCGCACCATCCATTCCGGGGCGTAGCGGAATCGCCCGATCTCGGACGTGGCATCCCAGAGCAGTCGCGCGGCGAGGTGGTACTTGCCGCCGATGGGTGCCCACGCGTAGATCGCCACTTCCATCAGAAGCGCTCGGTACGGATGCGCTCGGGCAGGCGGGCATCGAGCAGGGCCTTGCCCACCGGATCCGCGCGAAGGCTCTCGACGAAGGACTCGACCAGCCCCGTGTCCAACACGGAGATCACCTCGAGCAGGCTCGCGGTCGAGGTACTGCCCGTGCCCGCCTCGATCGCCAGCATCGTCTTCTTCGCGATGCCTGCCCGCTTGGCCAACGCTTCGATCGTCAGCTTCCGCGCTTTGCGCGCATTGCGGATCGCCTCGCCCATGTCCTTGAGCGCACTCGCCGTTGCCGGAGAGATCGGCCGTGTTGCTGCCGAGCGACGGAGCGCCCCACCGATGCCGGCGTGGCCGAAAAGCTTCATCACGTTCTCGCTGGGCTTCTTCATCTTCGAGCCCCTAAAGCAGCCTTCAAGGTGCTTTTTGGTCCCTTTTAGGGTACCAGCGCATTCCTCCGGCGCAAGCCCCGCCGGCGACGACCCCCTCGGCGCGCCTTGGCGGCCGGATCGGGGGCGAAAAGCGATGGGCCCACCAGGACTCGAACCTGGAACCGAGGGATTATGAGTCCCGTGCTCTGACCGTTGAGCTATGGGCCCGGCAGGGCGCGGGCCATTCTAGCCAGCCGCCGACCCGGCGTGCGCTTCAGTCGAGGTCGAGGAAGCTGCGCAGCTGCTCGCTGCGGGTCGGGTGGCGCAGTTTGCGCAGCGCCTTGGCCTCGATCTGGCGGATGCGCTCGCGGGTCACGTCGAACTGCTTGCCGACCTCCTCCAGGGTGTGGTCGGTGTTCATGTCGATGCCGAAGCGCATGCGCAGCACCTTGGCTTCGCGCGGGGTGAGCCCGGCCAGCACGGTGCGGACGGTCTCGGACAGGCCGGTGGTGGTCGCGTTCTCCAGCGGCGATTCGGCGTTGGTGTCCTCGATGAAGTCGCCGAGGTGGCTGTCCTCGTCGTCGCCGATCGGCGTCTCCATCGAGATCGGCTCCTTGGCGATCTTCATGACCTTGCGGATCTTGTCCTCGGGCATGTCCATCTCCTTGGCCAGCTCCTCCGGCGTCGGCTCGCGGCCGAACTGCTGGAGCATCTGCCGCGAGATGCGGTTCAACTTGTTGATCGTCTCGATCATGTGCACCGGGATGCGGATGGTGCGCGCCTGGTCGGCGATCGAGCGGGTGATGGCCTGGCGGATCCACCAGGTCGCGTAGGTCGAGAACTTGTAGCCGCGGCGGTACTCGAACTTGTCGACCGCCTTCATCAGGCCGATGTTGCCTTCCTGGATCAGGTCGAGGAACTGCAGGCC
>JAGXSL010000008.1 GCA_018333835.1 Lysobacteraceae bacterium | reverse complement strand
GCCGGCACGCTGCCGGCGGTGGCCAGCGCCAGGGCCACGGCCAGGCCGCGCAGGCGCGTCACCGGACACTTCCGGCGGTGCAGCGGGCGCAGCGGCCCAGCACCTCGATGTGGCTGTGCGCCGACTGGAAGCCGCGCTCCGCCGCGAGTTGCTCCAGCGCCGTGGACACCGCCTCGTCCTCGAGTTCCTCGGCCGCCTCGCAGTCGCGGCAGATCAGGATCGGCACCACATGCCCCTCGGCCGGGTGGTGGCAGGCGAGGAAGGCGTTGACCGAGGCCAACCGGTGGATGAAGCCGTGCTCCAGCAGGAAATCCAGCGCCCGGTACACCGTCGGTGGCGCCGAAGCACCGGGGCCGCCGCGCATGCGCTCCAGGAGGTCGTAGGCCTTGATCGGCCGGCCGGCCTCGACGATGTGGCGCAGGGCCTCGGTACGGATCGGGGTCAGGTTGAGGCCGCGCTCGCGGCAGACCTGCTCGACCCGGCGCAGGCAATCGCTACCGCCGTGGGCATGGTGCTCGGGCCGCAGGCAGGCGAGCGGGGCCGGGGGCGGCGCGGCGAACGCGGAGGCACGGGGTTTGCGACGTGGCTTCGGCTTGGCCATGGCCGGTCCTCAGGCCACGCGCTGGGCGATCCGCCCGAGCGCGGCGTCGATGCGCCTCAGGGCCTCGTCGCGGCCGGCGAGGTACACCGTGTGCTCGATCGAGGGCGAGACCGCGGTGCCGGTGATGGCCACCCGCAGCGGCTGGGCCAGCTTGCCCATGCCGATGCCAAGCGCCGCCACGGTGTCGGCGAGGCTCTGCTGCACGGCGGCCGGCGACCACTCGGCCTGGCGCGCGATGCGCTCGCGGACGTCGGCGAGCGGCGCGGCGGCGGCCTCGACCAGGTGCTTGTCGACGGCCGTCGCGTCGTACTCGGAAAGCGGCGCGTACCAGACGCGGGCGCGCTCGGCCATCTCCTTGAGCGTCTTGCAGCGCTCGGCGAGCGCCACGACGACCTCCGCCGGCTTCGGGCCGCGGGCCGGGTCCATGCCCTGCTCGCGCAGCTGCCATTCCAGGTGCACGGCGGTGGCCGCCGGGTCGTCGGTCTTGAGGTAGTGCTGGTTCAGCCAGTCGAGCTTGTCGCGGTCGAAGCGCGAGGCGCTGTGGTTGACATCCTCGACCCGGAACAGCCGCAGCATGTCGGCGAGCGAGAAGATCTCCTGGTCGCCGTGGCTCCAGCCGAGGCGCACCAGGTAGTTCAGCAGGGCGTGCGGCAGGTAGCCGTCGTCGCGCCACTGCATCACGCTGACCGCGCCGTGGCGCTTGCTGAGCTTGGTGCCGTCGGGGCCGAGGATCATCGGCAGGTGGGCGAAGCGCGGCGGCTTGGCGCCCAGCGCCGCGTAGAGGTTGATCTGGCGCGGGGTGTTGTTGACGTGGTCGTCACCGCGGATCACGTCGCTGATGCGCATGTCGAGGTCGTCGACCACGACCGCGAAGTTGTAGGTCGGGAAGCCGTCCGAGCGCTCGATCACCAGATCATCGAGCTCGGCGTTGGCCCACTCGATGCGGCCCTTCACGGCGTCGTGGAAGACCACGCTGCCGCCTTCCGGGTTGCGGAAGCGGATCACCCGGTTCGGGTCGTCGCGGTAGGGCGCGTTCTCGTCGCGGTACCTGCCGGCGTAGCGCGGCTTCGCGCCAGCGGCCATCGCGGCGTCGCGCATGGCCTGGATCTCGTCCTTGCTCTCGTAGGCGTAGTAGGCCTTGCCGGCCTGCACCAGTTCGGAGGCGACCTGCCGGTAGCGATCCAGCCGGTGGGTCTGGTGGATGGGGCCCTCGTCCGGGTCGAGGCCCAGCCAGGCCATGCCGTCGAGGATGGCCTGCACCGCCTCCGGCGTGCTGCGCTCCTGGTCGGTGTCCTCGATGCGCAGCACGAACTCACCGCCGCGGGCGCGCGCCTCCAGCCAGCAGTAGAGCGCGGTGCGGGCACCGCCGATGTGCAGGTAGCCGGTGGGGCTGGGGGCGAAGCGGGTGCGGCAACTCATGGGCGGACGGACGCTACGGTGGTCCGGCATTCTAGTCGATGGCCCCGGACGGGACGTCGGCGGGCCGCCGGAGGCCGTATGCTTCCCGCTGGCCAACGCACCCCTGCGCGAGGCAGCCATGAAAAAAATCCTCAGCATCGACGGTGGCGGCATCCGCGGCCTGATCCCGGCCCTGGTGCTGGCCGAAATCGAGGCGCGGACCGGCAGGGCGATCGCCGATTGCTTCGATCTCATCGCCGGCACCTCGACCGGAGGCATCCTCGCCCTCGGCTTCGCCAAGGACGACGGCAACGGCAAGCCGCAATACAGCGCGGGCGACCTGGCGGGAATCTACCAATCGCGCGGCAGGGAAATCTTCGCGCGCTCGCTCTGGAAGGGCGCCTCATCGGTCGGCGGGCTGATGGACGAGCGCTATTCCCACAAGGGCCTCGAAAAGGTCCTGGAGGAATACTTCGGCGATGACGAGCTCGGTTCCGGCCTGACCAGGACCCTGATCGCCAGCTACGACATCCAGAACCGGGAGCCCTTGTTCCTGAAGAGCTGGCGCGAGGAACACCGCTCGGTGCCAATGAAGCATGCCGCCCGCGCGACCTCGGCCGCCCCCACCTACTTCGAGCCTGCACTGGTGCCTGTCGGGGGCGCGACCCGGGCATTGATCGACGGCGGTGTCTTCATCAACAGCCCGGCGGTGTCCGCCTACGCCGAGGCCAGGAAGATCTTCCGCGGCGAGGAGGATTTCCTCGTCCTCTCGCTCGGCACCGGTCAATTGATCCGCCCGATCCCCTTCGCGGAAGCCCGGGACTGGGGGAAGGCCGGCTGGCTCGCCCCTCTGCTGAGCTGCATGTTCGACGGGGTGTCCGATGCCGCGGATTACCAGATGCGGATGCTCGCCGGGGAGAACTACATCCGCTTGCAGACCGACCTGTCGATCGCCTCGGACGACATGGACAATGCGACCAGGGGCAACATCGAGAACCTCAAGGCCGAAGCCAAGAAACTGATCCGGACCCACAAGACCGAAATCGAAACCCTCTGCCGCCTCCTGGAAAGCTGACGCCCGCCATGCACCCGACCGCCCTCCTGCTGTTCGCCCTGCTCCTGCCCGCCAAGGCCTTCGCCACCCCGATCGCGCCGGCACCGACCACCGCGCCCGACGCCGCCGCGCCGGTCTACGTGGCGCTCGACACCAGCCTCGGCCGGGTGGTGATCGAACTCGACGCGGCGCGCGCGCCGCTGACGGTGGCGAACTTCCTCGGCTACCTCGACGCCGGCCACTACAACGGCACGATCTTCCACCGCGTGGTGCCGAACCTGCTGGTGCAGGGCGGTGGCTTCACGCCCGACCTGCAGGCCAAGCCGGAACGGGCCCCGGTCGTCAACGAGGCCGGCAACGGGCTTTCCAACCTGCGCGGCACGGTGGCCGCAGCGCGGCGGCCGGACAGCGCGGATTCCGCCGGCGCGCAGTTCTTCATCAACGTGGTCGACAACCCGCAGTTCGACCGCAGCGATGCCACCAACCCGTTCACCGCCGGCTACGCCGTGTTCGGCCGGGTGGTGGCGGGCATGGCGGTGGTCGATGCGATGCGCGAGGTCGAGACCGGCCCGGCCGGCCCCTTCCCCTCGCGCGTGCCGCGCACGCCGATCGTGATCGAGCACGCCAGCCGTACCGAGACCCCGCCGACGTTGCCGCCGGCACCCATGCCGCGCGTCGACCGATGACCACCCTGTTCCTCTCCGACCTGCACCTCGACGAATCGCGACCGGACGCGCTGCGCGCCTTCGAGGCGCTGATGGCCGGCGAAGCCCGCGCGGCCGAGGCGGTCTACCTGCTCGGCGACCTGTTCGAGGCCTACCTCGGCGACGACGACGACGCCGAACTGCCGGCCCGCGTGGCCAGCGCCACCGCCGCGGTGCGCGCCGCCGGCGTGCCGGTGTTCTTCCAGCGCGGCAACCGCGATTTCCTGGTCGGCCCCGACTTCGCGGCGCGCGCCGGCTGGACCCTGCTGCCCGACCCGGCGGTGGTGCTGCTCGGCGGCGAGCCGACCCTGCTGCTGCACGGCGACCTGCTCTGCCTTGAGGACAGCGCCTACCAGGCCCTGCGCCGGCAACTGCGCGACCCGGCCTGGCAGGCCGGCTTCCTCGCCCAGCCGCTGCCGGCACGGCGCGCCTTCGCCGCCCGCGCCCGGGCCGCCAGCGCGGCGGCGCAGGCCGGCCGCGACGAGTCGATCGGCGACGCCAGCCCGGCCGAGGTGCGGCGGCTGATGGACCTCTACGGCGTGCGGCGGATGATCCACGGCCACACCCACCGCCCTGCCCTGCATCGGGTGCCGCTGGCGCGCGGCATGGGGCTGCGGGTCGTGCTCGGCGACTGGTACGAGCAGGCCTCGGTGCTGCGGGTCGACGGCGACGGCCTGCGGCTGGAGCACGCGGCCTGAAGGACGGATTCAGGGCTCCGACGGCACCGGGAAGGCCAGCCCGCCGGTGACCCGCAGGCCGACCCGCTCGCCGCGCGCCGGCAGGCGCAGGCCGGGATCGAGATCGACCTCGAGCACGCCGGACTGGCCGGGCACGGCGACATCGACGGTCTGCCGGGCGCCGATCCGGCGGGCGGCACGGACCTCGGCCGGCAGGCCCTCGTCCGGCGCCACCAACTCGAGATCCTGCGGGCGCAGGTGCAGGCGCAGCCGGCCGGCGGCCGCGGTGGCCAGCGGCAGCCCGACGCCGCAACCCGGCAGGTGCAGCACGCCCTCCTCGGCATGGCCCTCGAGGTGCCCGCCGCGGCCGATGAACTCGAACACGAACGGCGTGCGCGGGGCGCGGTAGACCTCATCGGGCGTGCCGACCTGCTCGATCCGGCCATCGCGGAACACGGCGACGCGGTCGGCCAGTTCCAGCGCCTCCTCCTGGTCGTGGGTGACGAACAGCGTGGTGTGGCCGGTCTGCTCGTGGACCTCGCGCAGCCAGCGCCGCAGGTCGATGCGGACCTGGGCATCGAGCGCGCCGAAGGGTTCGTCGAGCAGCAGCAGGCGCGGCTGGATCGCCAGGGCGCGGGCCAGGGCCACGCGTTGGCGCTGTCCGCCGGAGAGCTGGTCCGGGTAGCGCCCGCCCAGGCCGGAAAGCTGCATGCGTTCGAGCAGGGCCTCGACGCGGCGGGCGATCTCGGCCGCCGGCGGCCGCTGGCGGCGCGGCAGGCTCTGCAGGCCGAAGGCGACGTTGGCGGCGACCCGCATGTGGCGGAACAGCGCGTAGTGCTGGAACACGAAGCCGACCCGGCGCTCGCGCAATGGCAGGTCGGTGGCGTCGATGTCGCCGAAACGCAGGCGGCCGGCGTCGATCGGGACCAGGCCGGCGATCGCCCGCAGCAGGGTGGTCTTGCCGGAGCCGGAGGGTCCGAGCAGGGCCAACAGTTCGCCGCTCGCCACCTCGAGGTCGACCGCATCGAGGGCGCGCAGGGTGCCGTAACGCTTGCTCAGGCCTTGCAAGGACAGGTGCATGGGGTTCTCGAAGGTCAGTGGCGACGGGCCGCCGGGGCCAGCGCGTCGCCGTGGCGGTGCTCGAGCCAGCTCTTGAGCACGAGGGTGAGCAGGGCCAGCAGGGCCAGCAGCGAGGCCACGGCGAAGGCCGCCTGGAACTGGAATTCGCCGTGCAGGATCTCGACCTGCAAGGGCAAGGTGTTGGTCAGCCCGCGGATGTGGCCGGACACCACCGAGACCGCGCCGAACTCGCCCATCGCCCGGGCGTTGCAGAGCAGCACGCCGTAGAGCAGCGCCCACTTGATGTTGGGCAGGGTGACGCGCAGGAAGATGGCGAAACCACCGGCACCGAGCGAGGCGGCGGCCTCCTCCTCCTCGCGGCCCTGCGCCTGCATCAGCGGGATCAGCTCGCGGGCGACGAAGGGGAAGGTGACGAACAGCGTGGCCAGCACGATGCCCGGGGTGGCGAACAGCACCTGCACGCCCTGCGCCTGCAACCAGGCCCCGAACCAGCCGTGGGCACCGAACAGCAGCACCAGCACGAAGCCGGCGACCACCGGCGAGACCGCCAGCGGCAGGTCGATGAAGGCCAGCAGCAGGCGCTTGCCGGGGAACTCGAACTTGGCCACCGCCCAGGCGGTGGCGAGGCCGAGCAGCGCGTTCACCGGCACGGCGATGGCGGCGACCAGCAGGGTCAGGCGGATCGCGGCGCGGGTGTCCGGCTCCTCGACGGCGGCGAAGTAGGCGGCCACGCCCTGCCCCAGCGCCTCGGCCAGCACCACCAACAGCGGCAGCAGCACCAGCCCGCAGAGCAGTAGCACGGCGAGACCGATCAGCAGCCATTGCACCGCGCGCGGCTCCTCCAGCGCGGCGTCCGGGCGGCGCTCAACGTTCATGCGCACCCCTCCGTTGCAGCAGGCCGAGGAACAGCAGGGCGAGGAAACTCATGCCGAGCATCAGGGTGGCGATGCCGGTGGCACCGGCGTAATCGAATTCCTCCAGCCGGATCACGATCAGCAGCGGCGCGATCTCGGACACGAACGGGATGTTGCCGGCGATGAAGATGACCGAACCGTACTCGCCGAGGCCGCGGGCGAAGGCGAGGCCGAAGCCGGTGGCGATGGCCGGGCGCAGCGGCGGTAGCACCACCCGCCAGAGGATGGTCCAGCGCGTCGCCCCGAGCGTGGCCGCCACTTCCTCCATTTCGCGGGTCGCGGCCTCCAGCACCGGTTGCAGGGTGCGCACGGCGAACGGCAGGCCGATGAACACCAGGGCCAGCACGATGCCGGCCGGCCGCTGGGCGATCACCAGGCCCTGCGGTTCGAGGAACTGGCCGATCCAGCCGGTGCCGGAATACAGCGCGGTCAGGGCGATGCCGGCCACCGCGGTCGGCAGGGCGAACGGCAGGTCGACCACGGCATCGAAGAAGCGGCGGCCGGGGAAGCGGTAGCGCACCAGCACCCAGGCGATCAGGCTGCCGATCACGGTGGCGATCGCCGCGGCCAAGAGGGCGCTGCTGAAGCTGAGCCAAAGCGCGGCCTGCACGCGCTCGTCGCGCAGCAGTTCGA
The DNA here is from genome assembly GCA_018333835.1 of Lysobacteraceae bacterium. Taxonomy (GTDB): domain Bacteria; phylum Pseudomonadota; class Gammaproteobacteria; order Xanthomonadales; family Xanthomonadaceae; genus Silanimonas. The sequence continues at coordinate 1,885 of JAGXSL010000008.1, read as the reverse complement.
GCCAACCCTCGAGGCCGAGGTCGATGCTGCGCACCACCAGCGCCGCCAGCGGCAGCAGCACGATCAAGCCGAGCCAGGTCAGGGCGAGGCCGAGCGACAGCCCGAAGCCGGGCACCGGATCGCGCCAGCGCGGGGCGGCGGGGCGGCCGCTGGCGAGGGCCCGGCTCACCGCTCCGACCGCCGGTAGAGCTGGTCGAACAGCGCGCCTTCGGTGAAGAACCGCGCCTGCGCCGCCGACCAGCCGCCGAAATGGCCGATGTCGACGGTCTCGACCGGCCGGAAGGCGGCGAGATAAGCGGCCGGCACGCCCTCCGGGCGGATCGGGCGGAAATGGTGCCGGGCGGCCAGGGCCTGGCCCCGCGGCGAATAGAGGAAGCGCAGGTAGGCCTCCGCCGCCGCCCGCGTGCCACGGGCATCGACGTTGCGGTCGATCAAGGCCACCGGCGGGTCGGCGCGGATCGACAAGGAGGGCATCACCAGTTCGAACTGGTCGCCGCCGGGCTTGGCGAGGATCAGCAGGGCCTCGTTCTCCCAGGCCACCAGCACGTCGCCGATGCGGCGGCTGACGAAGGTGGTGGCCGAGCCGCGGGCACCGATGTCGAGCAGCGGGGCGTTGCGGTAGAGCGCGGCCATGAAGGCGCGGATCCGGGCCTCGTCGCCGGTGAAGTGGCGCTCGGCCCAGGCCCAGGCGGCGAGGAAGTTCCAGCGCGCCCCGCCCGAGGTCTTGGGGTTGGGGGTCACCACCGCCACGCCGGGGCGGGCCAGATCGCCCCAATCGCGGATGCCTTTGGGGTTGCCGCGCCGCACCAGGAACACGATGGTCGAGGTGAAGGGCGTGCTGGCGTTCGGCAGGCGCGACTGCCAATCCGCCGGCAAGGCCCCGGAATGCGCGGCGATCTGGTCGATGTCACCGGCCAGCGCGAGGGTGACCACGTCGGCGCGCAGACCGTCGATCACCGAACGCGCCTGCCGGCCGGAGCCGCCGTGCGAGGTCTGGATCACGATGCGCTGCCCGGTGTTGGCCTGCCATTCGGCGGCGAAGGCGCGGTTGATGTCGCGGTAGAACTCGCGGGTCGGGTCGAAGGAGACGTTGAGCAGGGTCGTTCCACGGGCCAGGCCGGGCATGGCGGCCAAGGCGAGCGCGGCGGCGAGCAGCAGGCGGGCGGGCGGCAGGCGGAAGATCGGCATGGCGGGAGCGGGAAAGGCGGTCGGCCCGGGGAGCGTATTGTCGGCGAGCGGGCGTCGCATCCGGCCATGACCGGCGGTGATGTTGACATGCGGCGAGGGCCGCCCGGGGCGCTCAGGAATCCGCCAGCCCCGGCAGCGCCGCGATCTCGTCCTCGTCGAAGCCGGCGGCGCGGCGCGCCGCGAGGTTGAACGGCCCGCGCACCGCCTGGCTGCCGTAGGCGCGCACCAGCCCGGCGAAGGTCGGCCAGGGCTTGAGCCCGTCGCGCTCGCAGAGCCAGCGGAACCAGCGCGAACCGGCGGCGACGTGGGCCACCTCCTCGCGCAGGATCACTTCCAGCACGGCGATGCTTTCCGCATCACCGACGTCGCGCAGGCGCTCGATGAGTCCGGGGGTGACATCGAGGCCGCGGGCCTCGAGCACGCGCGGCACCAGGGCCATGCGCGCCAGCGCGCTGTGCGCGGTCTTCTCGGCCATCTCCCAGAGGCCGTTGTGGGCGTCGAAATCGCCGTAGGCGTGGCCGAACCCGGCCATCCGCGTCGCCAGCAGGCCGAAGTGCCGCGCCTCGTCGTCGGCGGTGCGGACGAAGTCGGCGGCGAACGCCGGCGGGAAGTCGCGGAAGCGGTAGACCGCGTCCCAGGCGAGGTCGACCGCGTTCAGCTCGATGTGGGCGATGGCATGCAGGAAGGCGGCGCGGCC
>JAGXSL010000007.1 GCA_018333835.1 Lysobacteraceae bacterium | reverse complement strand
ACCCGACGAGCGGCAAGCCGGTCTCGGTGCGGCTCGGGCGCTACGGGCCGTTCGCGCAGATCGGTACCGCCGAGGACGAGGACAAGCCGAAGTTCGCCTCGCTGCGCGGCGGCCAGAGCCTGCACACGATCACGCTGGAAGAAGCCATCCGGCTCTTCGATCTGCCACGCACGCTGGGTGTGTCGAACGGCGAGACGGTGACGGTGGCGGTGGGCCGCTTCGGGCCCTTCGCCAAGCGCGGTGGCACCTACGCTTCGCTGGGCAAGGAGGACGACCCGTACACGATCAGCTTCGAGCGCGCGGTCGAGCTGATCGAGGCGAAAGAGCTCGCCATCGCCAACCGCATCATCAAGAAATGGGACGAGGCCGGCATCGAGGTGCTGAACGGCAAGTACGGCCCCTACATCACCGACGGCACGAAGAACGGCAAGGTGCCGAAGGACCGCGAGCCGACCTCGCTGACGCTGGAGGAGTGCAAGGCGATCCTCGAAGCGGCGCCCGAGGCCAAGGGCCGCTTCGGGAAAAAGGCGGCGGCCAAGAAGGCGGCCGCGAAGAAGACCGCGGCGAAGAAGGTGCCGGTGAAGAAAGCCGCGACCAAGGCCCCGGCCAAGAAGGCCGTGGCGAAGAAAGCCCCGGCCAAGAAGGCCACGGCGACGAAAACCCCGGCGAAGAAAGCACCGGCCAAGAAAGCCGCAACGAAGAAGGCAGCGACGAAGAAGGTCGCGAAACGCGCCGCCGGCTGAACGGCGATTCCGGCCGGTCTTGACGGCGGTGGAGGGACGACGGAGTAGGATCGAGTCGTCCCCACGATCGCCCCGGAACCGGCCATGCCGCAGCACCGCCCCCTCGTCCTCGTCCTCGCGCTGGCCCTGGCCGCGCCCCCCTCCGGCGCCGCGGCGATGCGCGTGTTCGGCGAACCCGGCCGGGCACCGGTCGCGCAGGCCCTGCCGGCGGCCGATTTCCGCGCCCCGGCCTTCGAGCGACTGCCAGCGCGCCAGCTGGCGTTCGATGCCCTGCCGGCGAGCCGGGTCGAGGCCCTGCAGCGCCACAACCAGGCCATGGGCGGCAAGCGCCTGCAGATCGCGGTGCACCGCAACGTGGCCGACGAAGCGCTTCAGGCTGCACCGGCCACGCTCGACTGGCAGGCCCTCGACGGCGGCCGGGTCGGCCGGCTGCAGGTGCATGCCAGCGGTGCCGCCGCCCTGCGCCTGGCGCTGGACCTCGACGGCCTGCCGGAGGCCGCCGAACTGCGGATCGGCGGCGGCTTCGGCGGCGTGCAGGCGGTGACGGTGGCCGCGGCGCGCCAGCAGCTCGACGGCGAGGGTCGCTACTGGACCCCGGTCAGCGACGGCGCGCTGGCCGAGCTCGAGGTCTGGGTGCCCGGCACGGCGGCGGCGGCACCGCGGGTCGTGGCGATCAGCCACTTCGTCGATTCGCCCCTGCGGGGCGGTGGCTTCACCAAGTCCCTCGGCAGCTCGGGGGCCTGCAACATCGACGTGGTGTGCCGGGCGGCGAGCCTCGGCCAGGCCTTCGTCGATGCCGAGAACGCCGTCGCTCGCATGGTCTTCACCGAATCCACGGGCAGCTTCACCTGCACCGGCACCCTGCTCAACGACAGCGTGCCGGCCACCCAGGTGCCCTACTTCTTCTCGGCGCACCATTGCATCGACACCCAGGCGGTGGCCAACACCCTGGTCACGTTCTGGGAGTACGAGACGCCGACCTGCGGCCTGCGCAGCGCCGGCCCCAATCAGCAATGGACCGGCGGTGCCGACCTGCTCTGGAGCAGCCTCGCCAGCGACGCCCTGTTGCTGCGCCTGCGTGTCGGCAGCACCAATCCGCTGCCCGCCGGCGTGTTCTTCGCCGGCTGGGACGCCAGCACGCTCGGCCCCGGCACGCCGGTGATCGGCATCCACCACCCGAGCGGCGACAACAAGAAATTCAGCCGCGGCAGCCACCCCGGCTTCAACACCCTCAACCTCGGCACCACCACCGGCAGCTTCGCCCGGGCGACCTGGGCCGAGGGCACGACCGAGGGCGGCAGTTCCGGCTCCGGCCTGTTCACCCTGGTGGGCGACCAGTACCTGCTGCGCGGCGGCCTCTACGGCGGCGATGCCAGCTGCGCCAACAGCGGCGGCGCCGACGTGCCGGGCGGCAACCGCGATTTCTACTCGCGCCTCGACCTGGTGTTCCCCCACCTGCAACCCTGGCTGGGCAGCGGCCAGCCCGTGGCCGGCCCGACCCGCGACTACACCGGCAACTGGTTCGTGCCGGCCGAATCCGGCTGGGGCCTCCAGGTCTTCCCCTTCCCGGGGCAGATCTTCGTGCTGTTCTTCGTCTACGACAGCGCCGGCCGCCCGGCCTGGTACCGCATGCAGGGTCCCTGGAGCGGGCCCGACACCGCCAGCCTGGCGCTGGAGCGGCCGAACCTGGCCGGGGCCTGGGGCAACAGCTTCAACCCGAACGCGGTCAGCTTCACGCCGGTCGGCTCGGCCACCCTCACCTTCACCTCGGCGACGCAGGCCACCCTGCAGTTCAACGACGGTGCCGCCAACCGCACGGTCACGCTGACGCGGCTGCAATGAGCCGGGCGGGTTTCGCTTTCTTGCGTCTCCCCGTAAGGCCATGTGCGCCAGATACTGACAAGATCTATACTGCGTCAGCACCTTCACATGAGTAGCGTGCCATGTCGAAAGAGGCCGTTTTCACGATGAAGCTGGAACCGGAGTTGCGCGCCGACTTCATGGCCGAGGTGGCCAGCGAAGATCGGCCGGCCTCCCAGGTCATGCGCGAACTGATGCGCGGCTACATCAAGCAGCGCCGCCAGGCCCGCGAATACGACGAATACCTGCGGCGCAAGGTCGAAGCCGGCCGCGCCTCGATGCGTGCCGGACGGGGCCGGTCGAATGATGAAGTCGAGGCCGCGTTCACCGAAAAGCGCAAGCAGGTGGCGGCTGGCCAGGCGTGATCGTCGTCTGGACGCCGGAAGCGGAACAAGACCGCGCCGACATCTGGGACTACATCGCGGCCGACAATCCCGCCGCGGCCGTTCGCATGGATGAGCTTTTCAGCGATGCGGCCGCCCGACTGGCCGCGCATCCGGAGATGGGCAAGGCCGGCAAGATCGCAGGCACCCGCGAGCTGACACCGCACGAAAGCTACAGGCTGGTGTATGAGATCGACGGCGGCACGGTTTGGGTGCTGGCCCTGGTGCATACCGCCCGTCGGTGGCCACCGGCGCGATGAGGGAGGCTCAGAAACCGTGGTGGAGGAAGCCGCCGTCCACCGCGAGGCACTGGCCGGTGACGTAGCCCGCCGCCGGCAGGCAGAGGAAGGCGATGGCGGCGGCGACCTCCTCGGGTTCGCCGATCCGCGCCATCGGCGTGCGCTCCAGCACCGCCTCCAGGTAATCGGGGTCGGCGAGCGCCGGCGAGGTGCGGCGGGTGCGGATGTACCAGGGCAGCACGGCGTTGACGCGGATGCCCTCGGGTGCCCATTCGGCGGCGAGGTTGCGGGTGAGCTGGTGCAGCGCGGCCTTGCTCATGCCGTAGGGTGCGCCGGTGCGGACATGGGTGGCACCCGAGACCGAGCCGACGTTGACGATGGCGGCCCCGGCCTGCTGCCGCAGCAGCGGGTAGGCACCGCGGCAGAGCTCGAAGGCGGAGAACAGGTTGGTCTCGAAGATCGAACGCCACTCGGCCTCGTCGTAGTCCATGGCGGCGCGCGGGCGGTTGCTGCCGACGTTGTTGACGAGGATCGACAGGCCGAGGCCGAGGCCCTCGATCCAGTCGAACAGGCGCTCGCGGCCGGTCGGGTCGGCGACGTCGCAGGCCAGCACATGGGCCTCGGCCCGCGGGTGGTCCTCGGCCCACTCGGCGGCGGCGGCGGCGAGCGTGGCCTCGTCGCGGGCGCAGGCCAGCACGGTGGCGCCGAGCCCCAGCAGCTCGGCGGCGGTGGCGCGGCCGATGCCGGCGCTGGCACCGGTGACCAGCGCGACCCGGCCATCCAGTCGCCAGCGGGCGGCGTCGGGCATCGGCCGAGGGCCCGGTCAGGGCCCGCAGAAGCAGTGCGCGATCTCGCGGAACGGCCGGCCCTGGGCGTCCTGGAGGAAGGCGAGGTCGTCGACCACCTGCCGGCTCCCGGCCTCGCCCAGCACCGCCGCGGCCGGGGCGAGCAGCGGCGCCAGCCCCTGCAGCCGGGCGCTGCGGTCCATGTCGGCCAGTACCTGCTGGAAGGGCGTCAGCGGCGGCTCGATGTAGGCCACACCGGCCCCGGCTTCCAGCCCGGCCAGCTCACGGGCGCGATGGATCGCGTCGCCGAGGCCGCCCAAGGCATCGACCAGGCCGCGCTCCTTGGCCTGCGCCCCGCTCCAGACCCGGCCGCGGGCGACCGCGTCGATGGCGGCGAACTCGGCCTCGCGGGCCTCGGCGATCTTGCCGACGAACTGCCGGTAGCCGTGGTCCACGAAGGACTGGATCAGCGCGCCGACCTCCGGCGCCAGCGGCCGGGTCGGGTCGAAGGCCCCGGCCAGCGGGGTGGTGCCGACGCCGTCGGTGCGCACCCCGATCTTCTCCAGCGCCCGCGGCCCGCTCAGGAACAGGCCGAAGATACCGATCGAACCGGTGATGGTGGAGGGGTCGGCGAGGATGGCGTCGGCGTTCATCGAGATCCAGTAGCCGCCAGAGGCGGCCACATTGCCCATCGACACCACCACCGGCTTGCCGGCCTCGCGCAGCTTCACCACCTCGCGGCGGATCTGCTCGGAGGGGTAGACGCCACCGCCCGGGGAATCGACGCGCAGCACCACGGCGCGGATGGATTCGTCCTCGCGGGCCTGCCGCAGCAGGGTCGAGGTGCTGTCGCCGCCGACCGTGCCGGGCGGCTGCTCGCCGTCGGTGATGACGCCCTGGGCGACCACGACGCCGATGCCCGGCGCGGCCACGCTGGGCCGCGGGGCGGGGCCGGCGTGGGCGAGGAAGCGCTTCAGGCCGACTTGGCGGAAGCCCTGTTCGTCGTCGGCGGCACCGCGCTCGGCGAGCAGGGTCTCCATCTGCTCGGCGGTCTTGGTGGCGTCGATCAGCCGCGCCTCCAGTGCCAGCCGGGCGAAGTCGCCCCCGGCCGCCTCGAGACGGCCGGGGAACCCGGCGATCAACCCGGCCAGCTCGCCTTCGGCGAAGCCGCGCGCGGCCGAGACCTCGGCGAGGTAGCGCTGCCAGAGGTCGCCCAGCCAGTAGCGGTCGGCCTCGCGCGCCTCCGGCGAGCTGCCGTCGAGCACGAAGGGTTCGGCAGCACTCTTGTACTCGCCGACCCGGAACAGGTGCACGTCGATGCCGAGCTTCTCGGCCAGCAGCTCGCGGTAGTAGGGGCGGTAGCGGCCGATGCCCTCGATCAGCACCAGGCCTTCCGGGTCCATGAACACCTCGTCGGCGCGGGCGGCGAGGTAGTAGCCGACCTGGTCGAAGCCGACGCCCCAGGCGACGACTTCCTTGCCGCTGGCGCGCACGGCGTCGATGGCCGCACCCAGCTCGCGCAGGGCGGCGAAGCCGGAGGCCGAGAGGCCGTCGGTCTTCAGCACCACGCGCTCGATCTTGGGGTCGGTCGCGGCCGCTTCCAGCGCCCGAAGCAAGTCGCGCAGCTGCAATTCGATGTCGGGGTCGTCGCCACCCGCCTGGGCGAGGAAGCGGTCGATCGGCGAGCGCGTGAACTGCTCGACCAGGCGGCCGTCGAGGTCGAGCACCAGCGCCGACTGCGGCTGCACCGGGGCGATGCCCGGGCCGCGCAGCAGGGCCACGAGCAGCAGCAGGACGAGGGCCAGGAACAGCAGGTTGAACACCAGCTGGCGGGTGAAGGTGAGGCCGCGCCAGAAGCCGCCGAGGATGCGGCGGACCGGGCCGGGACGGGGGGCGCTGGTGTTCATCGGAGGCTCCGCGGGGGGATTTGCCGACCTTAGCCGGTTCCGGGCCTTGCGGTCACCGGCCGAAGGTCACGAGAGGAGCGCGACAGGAAACGCCAGGTCAGCAGCACGGCGGCCACGGAGAGGCCGAGGATGAGGCCGATCCAGTAGCCCGTCGGTCCCCAGCCGAGGCCGAACAGCAGGGCGCCGCCGGCCCCGCCGACGCCGCCCAGCAGCACCCCGGTCGGCAGGCCCACGCCCCAGTAGCTGAACACCGTGACCAGGGCGGGGATGCGGGTGTCCTTGAGGCCGCGCAGGGCGCCGCCGGAGATCGCCTGCAGGCCGTCGGCGTACTGGAACACGGCGGCCAGCAGCATCAAGGGGGCGGCCAGGGCGACCACCGCCGGGTCGCGGCTGATGAGGCCGGCGATCGCCGCCCCGCCGGAGGCCAGCAACAGGGCCGAGGCGGTCTGGGTGGCGAGCCCCAGCCCCCAGCCGGCGCGGGCCGCCCAGCGCACCCCTTCGGCGTCGCCGGCACCGGCGGCCAGCCCCACCCGCACGGTGGTGCCCATCGCCACCCCGAGCGGCACCATGAAGGCCACCGAGGCGGCGAGGATGGCGACCTGGTGGGCGGCGATCGGCAAGGGGCCCAGGGTGGCGATCAGCAGGGCGGTGGCGACGAACAGGCTGCCCTCCATGAAGATGGCAAGCCCCATCGGCACGCCGAGCCGCAGCAGGCGGCCGATCACCCGCGGCCGCGGCAGGTCGAAGCGGGTGAACAGGCCGAGGTCGGCGCAGCGCCGCGAACGCCACAGGGTCAGGGCCATGGCCAGCACCTGCAGCCAGAGCACCAGCGCCACCGCCAGCCCGAGGCCGCCGGCCCCCAGCGCCGGCAGCGGCCCGCTGCCCAGCATCAGGGCCTGGCCGAGGAAGGGCAGCAGGGCGAGGCCGCCGGCCCCGACCAGCATGGTCGGCACGGTCCAGGCGACACCCTCGGCGACGTAGCGCAGGGCGAAGTACAGGGCCAGCGCCGGCGCGCCCCAGCCGATGCCCCAGAGGTAGGCGCGCACCCCCGGCATCAGCGCCGGGTCGATGAACTGGGCGAGCAGTCCCGGAGCGGCGCGGATCAGCAGAAACAGTCCGAGGCCGAGGCCCAGCGCCAGCCACAGGCCCTGTCGCGCCACCGCGCCGACCTCGGCCCGGCGGCCGCCGCCGACCAGCTGCGCCACCGTCGGCGGCACCGCCATCAGCACGCCGATGCAGAGCAGGATCACCACCGACCAGGCCGGCGCGCCGACGCCGATGGCCGCGAGGGTGGCGGTGTCGTCGCGGCCGGCCAGCACCGTGACCACCACGTTCATGCCCATCGAGGCGAGCTGGCCGACCACCAGCGGGGCCGACAGCAGGGCGGTGGCGCGCAGCTCGCGGGCCCAGCGCCCCGGGGTCGCGGCGGGGACGGCTGCCCCCATCCTAGCGGGCGGCCGCCGCGCGCAGCAGGGCGTCGCGGGCCGCCGGCTCCGCCGCCAGCACCTCGGCGCGCAGCGCCGCGCGCTGCGCCGTGCCCATCCGCGCAAGGCGCTCGGCCAGCGCCGCCCGTTGGGCGTCGTCCAGGCCCTCCAGCGCCTCGATCAGGGCCACCTGCTGGTCGGCCGGCACGAAGGCGAGCAGCGGCCGCAGGCCGGGCAACTGGCGGCCGAGGCGCGGCCCGAGGCCCCAGTCCTCGCGCTCGGCGGCCGGCAGGGCAGCGAAGGCCGCGGCCAGGGCCTGCCGGTCGGCCTCGGGCAGGGCCCGCCAGTCCGCCGCGAGGGCCGTGAGCGCCTGCTGCTCGCCGGCCTCCAGCGCCCGCCATTCGGCATGGGCCGCACGCAGGGCGGAACGCTTGAGGGCGGGTCGGGTCAGCCATTCGGCATAGGCGGCCCGCAGGGCGGCGCGGCGTTCCGGTGTCAATGCTTGCCAGGCCTCGGCACGGGCCCGCAGGGCGGCCTGCTCGGCCGCCGTCAGCGCCGGCCAGGCCGCCTCGACCCCGGCCAAGCGCGCCCGCAGCGATGCCGGCAGGGCGGCCCAGTCGACCGCCACGGGCACCGGTGCCGCGGGCCCGAGCGCCGGCAGGGCATCGCCGCGCTGCGCCGACCACCAGCTCAGCAGGCCCACCCCGAGGCGCCACGGAGCGTCCTCGGGCGCCAGCAGCATCTCGAGGTCGGGATCGACCAGCAGCCGCTCCTCCAACCCCGCCTCGCGCGGCGGCGGTGCCGGCGCCGCCAGCGGCTGCGGCGGGCCGTCCGCGGCGGGCACGGATCCTCGCCCCGGCGGCCACAGGAAGGTCGCCGCCAGGGCCAGCAGCAGGACCCCCAGCAGCAGGCCCAGCGCGACGCGCTGCGGCGGCCAGGAGCGGCGGGCGGGCGGACGAGGGGTGCCGATGGCGGCGGACGCCCCGACTCGGCCCGGGGTGGTGGTGGACGCCGCCAGCGCGGCATCCGGGCGGGCCGAGGCGGTGGCGGACGCCGCCAGCGCAGCATCCGGGCGGGCCGAGGCGGTGGCGCGGACCTGCTGCTGGAAGCTTTCCTGCCAGCGCAGCAGCACCGCCGGGCCGACCCCGGCTTCGGCAAGCTTGTCTTCGGCATCGCGCCAGAGTGCCCGGAAGGCGGCTTCCGAAAGACCGAGCAGGCGCGCCGCCCCGACCGGCTCCAGGCCCACCACCAGGCGCAGCAGCAGGGCCAGGCGGCGGGTCGGGGTGAGGTCGTAGAGCGGATGCCGCGGCAGGCCGCGGGCCGGCGACTGCAACTCCGGGGCCGCCAGCAACAGGCCCCAGTAGCGCAGCGGCCACTCGGCCAGCGGCAGTCGCGCCGAAAGCGCGGCGAAGTCCCCGCGGATCCGCGCCAGCAGCGCGGCGCTGTCCAGCTCGGGACCGGCGAAGGCCCGCAGCAGCACGTCGGCGCGCGGTTCGATGCCGCGCAGGAAGGCGGCGAGGGTGGGGGGCGGAATCTCGGACACGGACGGAGTCTAGGCAGCCGCCCCCGGGGCGTCACGCACCTCCCGCCGCCACCCTCGCCCGGGCGATCGGCGCGCAGAGTTGACAGCGGTCACAAACCCGGCTCCACCGCCAATTCCGCGGGCTGCCGGCGGCGGGGGTTGTGCACACCCCGGCGGAGCCGCGTTCGGCCACCGTTCAGCCGCCCGGACACCCGGCCGACATCCCACCGTAACCGCTCAAGCAATTGATTTTTCTGGATTATTTCGGTTTGACGAAAAAATCATCAAGGCGGGTGGGAGCCGCCACGGAGCGGGCCTGCGCAGCTCCGGTCCCAGTGCCTTCCACAGACTTGCCCACAGGCTGTGTGGATAAGCCGCGCGGCGTTCGGGAATCAATCGCTTGCCTGCACTTCTTCGAGAATCCCGCAGGTGCCGAGGCCGCTACACTGGCCGCATGCCGCCGCCCGTCCTGCAGGTCGCCCTGCCGCGCCCCCTGCCACAGGCCTTCGACTATGCGCCGCCGGCCGGGCAGGCCGCCGGGCCGGATTGGCTGGGCTGCCGGGTGCGGGTGCCGTTCGGCCGCTCGACCCTGGTCGGGGTGGTGGTCGGCTGCGCGCCGGCAGCCTCCCCGGCGGCGCTGAAAGTCGTGCTCGAGCGCCTCGACGCCCGGCCCCTGCTGCACCCCGAGGCCTGGGACCTGCTCGGTTTCGTGGCCCGCTACTACCACGCGCCCTTCGGCGAGGTCTGGGCCACCGCCCTGCCCGGCCCGCTGCGCGAGGGCGGGCCGGTGCCCGCGGCGCGGCAGGCCCGGCGGCGGACACCGACCGATCGCTCCCCGATCCCGACCCCACCGCTGCATCCCGAGCAGCAGGCCGCGGTGGCGGCCGTGGCCGGCAGCAGCGGCGGCGGTTTCCTGCTCGAGGGGGTGACCGGCTCCGGCAAGACCGAGGTCTATCTCGAAGCCATCCGCCACACCCTCGAGCGCGGCCGCCAGGCGCTGCTGCTGGTCCCGGAGATCGGCCTGGTCGCGCCCACCCTCGCGCGCCTGCAGGCCGGGCTGGCGGTCGAGATCCACGCCGCCCACTCCGGCTGCAGCGACGGGCAACGCGCCCGCGCCTTCCTGGCGATGGCCGAGGGCCGGGCCCGGGTGCTGGTCGGCACCCGTTCAGCGGTGTTCACCCCGCTGCCGGAAGCCGGGCTGATCGTCGTCGACGAGGAGCACGACCCCAGCTACAAGCAGCAGGAGGGCGTGCGCTACCACGCCCGCGACCTGGCGCTCTGGCGCGGCCAGCGGCTGGGCGTGCCGGTGCTGCTGGGCAGCGCCACGCCCTCGCTGGAATCGCTGCGGCAGGTGCTGGCCGGCCGCCTGCAGCGGCTGTCCCTGCCGCGCCGGGCGCATCCGGAAGCGCGGCCGCCGGGGGTGCGCGTGCTCGATGTCCGCAAGCGCCGGCTGGAGGCCGGCCTGAGCCCGGAACTGCTGCAGGCGCTGGCCGAAGCCCTGGCGCGCGGCGAGCAGGCCCTGGTGTTCCGCAACCGCCGCGGCTACGCCCCGGTGCTGCTCTGCCACGACTGCGGCTGGAGCGCGCCATGCCGGCGCTGCGACGCCCACCTGACGGTGCATGCCGGCGGACGGCGGCTGATCTGCCACCACTGCGGCTTCCGTGCACCGGTGCCGCCGGCCTGCCCGGACTGCGGCAGCCTCGCCCTGCAGCCCCAGGGCCAGGGCACCGAGCGGGTCGAGGCGGCGCTGGCCGCCGCCCTGCCCGGCCACCCGGTGATCCGGGTCGACCGCGACACCACGGCGGTCAAGGACGGCCTCGCCAAGCGGCTCGCCGAGCTCGGCACGGCACCGGGCGTGCTGGTCGGCACCCAGATGCTGGCCAAGGGCCACGACCTGCCGGGCCTGACCCTGGCGGCCGTGGTCTCGCTGGACGAGGGCCTGTATTCGGTCGACTTCCGCGCCGGCGAGCGGCTGGGGCAGCTGCTGGTGCAGGTCGCCGGGCGGGCCGGGCGGGCCGGGCGGCCGGGCGAGCTGTGGTTGCAGACCCACCATCCGGACCACCCATGGCTCGCCCTGCTGCTGGAGGGCGGCTACCCGGCGCTGGCCGCCGCCCTGCTCGCCGAGCGCGAGGCGGCGGCCCTGCCGCCGTTCGCGCACTGGGCCTTGCTGCGCGCCGAGGCGAAGGAAGTGGGCGAGGCCGATGCCTTCCTCGCCGCCGCCCGCGACCACCTGCGGGCGCTGGACAGCGGCGGACGTGGGCTCGACTGGGCCGGCCCGGTGCCGGCACCGATGCCGCGCCGCGCCGGACGGGCACGCAGCCAGCTGCTGCTGCGGGCCGGCGAACGGCGGGTGCTGCAGGCGGCGCTGGCGGCGGCGGTGCCCGGCTGGTACGCGCTGCCGGAGGCGCGCCGCGTGCACTGGTCGCTCGACGTCGACCCGATCGACCTGTCCTAGCGTCCGCGCGGGCGATCGCCGGCCGCGACTCCATGGGCCACGAAGGCAGGCGCGCTCGTGGAGGTGGCGAGCCTGTCGGCGGATCGGGTCGTTCGGCCTCGGCAGGGCGAGCCTGTCGGCGGATCGGGC
>JAGXSL010000006.1 GCA_018333835.1 Lysobacteraceae bacterium | reverse complement strand
CCATCCAGTACATCCAGCCCGGCAAGCCGAACCAGAACGCCTACATCGAGCGCTTCAACCGCACCTACCGCGAGGAGGTTCTCGACCTGCACCTGTTCGCACGACTGGAGGATGTCCGCGAGGCCACATGGCGCTTCCTGATTGACTACAACGAGCACCGCCCCCATGACGCACTCGGTGGCATGACGCCTGCCGAGTATCGAAATCACCACGACGCCAGAGGCTCTACTTTCGAAGTGTCCGCTTGACGGGGGAGGTTACGTCGAGAACGTGCTTGCGGTAGCGTTCCGTTTCATCGTGAGGGTCAATCCGGCTGACGGTGAGGTTAGCCAGTGAGCCTTCCAATGTTTCTGCCAGATGAGCGGCAGGATCGGAGGTCGTCAGGTGCACGGGGAGGCCTCGGAGAGCCAATTCGACGGCGACGGCCGCAGCCAAAGTGGTTTTCCCCACGCCGCCTTTGCCCATGAGCATGACCAAACCATGCCCGTCTACCGCGATGTCATCGACCAAGGAGGCAAGCGTGGGTGCGTTCAGTTGCGTAGGCAGTTCGATGGCACCAGCATCGTTCGGAGGCGTGGCGGCCACCAGCAGGTGCCGCAGAGCGTCGAGTCCGACCAAGTTGAACGGCTTCAATGCAATCTGATCGCGAGGCAAGGCCCGGAGCACGTCCGGTATTGCAGCGAGTGCATCTTGCTCGCGTTGGTGGATCGCTGCCGCGAGTTCATCGTGCTCGGCTTCGCTGATCGGCAGAACGCCATTGATGACGAGGTACTGTTGCGAGAGTCCGATGGACGCAAGTTCTTCGTGCGTGCGAGCCACTTCCCGCAAGGTGGCTCGCTGTGCGCGGGCGACCAGAACCAAGCGCGTGCGCAGCGGATCGGCCAAGGCCTCAACGGCTGCTTTGTACTGAGTACGCTGCTTTTCCAGCCCAGCCAGAGGCCCGAGGCAAGACGCATCGCCCTTGCCTTCCTCAAGGAAGCCGCTCCATGCGCCTGGCAGTTGGAGCAAGCGGATGGTGTGACCGGTTGGCGCGGTGTCAAAGATGATGTGTTCGTAGTCTGCGGTCAGAGCAGAGTCGATCAGCAGCGCCGTGAATTCATCGAAGGCGGCGATTTCCGTGGTGCACGCACCGGAGAGTTGTTCCTCGATCCCTTTGACGACAGGTTCGGGCAGGACGCCCCGCACCGGGCCGACGATCCGATCCCGATAGGCTTGTGCTGCTGCCTGTGGGTCAATTTCCAGTGCCGACAGGTTCGGTACAGCGGGGATCGCCGTGATGTGATTGCCGATGCTTTCCCCGAACACTTGGCCTACGTTCGAAGCCGGGTCAGTGCTGACGAGCAGGACGCGCTTGCCTTCGGCGGCGAGTTGCACAGCCGTGGCGCAGGCGATGGAGGTCTTGCCAACGCCACCCTTGCCGGTGAAGAAGAGATAGCGTGGAGGTTGATTGAGGAAGTGCATGGGCAATTCCTCGGTTTAGCAGCAGCGGCTGCCGGAGCAGCAAGCTCCTTGCGATTGCGGCGCGCTCAAGGTTGCGATGCCAGCCCAGCGGGCCAGCTCGGTGCGGTTGGGATAGCGCCCTGCCAAGGCGACTTCGCCATCCACCAGAATCAAGGGAAGTGCTTCCTGACCGGAGCGCTCCAAGAACGCTTTGACAGTCGAGTTCTCGGCGAAGGCGAGCGGCTGTTGCGCCAGATTAAAGCGTTCAACCTGTGCGCCGTTTTGTTTGGCCCAGTCCACATCGGCTGCGAAGCTCACCAGAGCTTGGTCAACTTCAACACCGCAGACACCTGTGCTGCAACACAGAGCGGGGTCAAAAATCTGAATGGTTGCCATGATTGTTCCTTCCAAAGTCATGTGTTGGGATATAGGGATTCAAGTGTCTCGCGCTGGTCAGGCTTGATATTGATGACGGGGCGAATTGCTTTGGCCGCTGCTTCTGCTTCGCCGAGCGTGCTGCACAGGCCTAGCTCCAACAGAACGCCTGCGGCCACTGTGCCGGTTCGGCCCTTGCCGCCGCCGCAGTGGAAAGCCACTTTTTTGCCATCTCGATAGGCCGACACGACAGCCTGAATCGCGTCCTTGAATAGCTTGGCCTGTGGCTGATCGGCGTTGTCCCCGAGTGGGATTTGCTGCCAGATCAGGGCGGGATTCGACGCGGCGCAGCCCGTGGACTCTTCGCGCAAGTCCACCACCACGTCGATGTGTTCTACATCGGCGATTTGTTGAATGTCGCTGGCTCCGCCGAAGTAGATGCGGCCCGCGATTAGCTCGTGATATTGCTTTTGCATCGGTAGCTGGCCCCTCTCTCGGTTTCAGGCCAACATCGTGCCGATGCGATCAAGCTCTGCCTTGAGCTTGGCCTTGTCTTGCTGCAAGTCCGCCAGCGGCAGCGCGAGAAAAGCCTCGATGCGCGCTCGCAGAATGCGATAAGCAGTCGCGAAGGCTGCGTCGATTTCCTCATCGGTGCCAGTGGCGTGGGCTGGGTCTTCGACGCCCCAGTGGGTGCGCAGAACAGGCCCTAGGTAGGCCGGGCAGGTTTCCCCAGCAGCGCTGGAACAGACCGTGATCACGATGTCCGGGGTCGAGGGCAGGTTGTCCCACGACTTGCTGTGGTAGCCCTCGGTCGAGATGCCCTCGCGTGCCAGCAGTGCGAGCGCGCGAGGATGGACTTGGCCGGTGGGCTGGCTGCCTGCGCTCATGGCTTTCCACCCTGCCGGGGCAAGGTGGTTGAAGGTGGCTTCAGCAAGGATTGAGCGGCACGAGTTGCCGGTGCACAGAAACAGGATGTTCATTTTTTTGAGGGCCTCTTGAGTTGAAGAAAGGGGCGGCAGCACAGCGTCAGAACACTTGGAGGCAGCGCGCATGTCTCCGCACTGTTCGGGGTGACCTGAGCAGCACTCTTCGGTCAGGTAGGCGATCAAGTCCAGCATCAGCGGGATGTTGGCCCGGTAACGCTGGAAGCGCCCTTCTGCCTCGACTGTGAGCATCCCGGCCTGTGTCAGTGCCTTGAGGTGGAACGACAGGTTGGTCGGCGGTACATCGAGGGTTGAAGCGATCTCGCCCGCGACCATGCCTTCGGTGCCCTTGCGCACCAGAAGCCGGTACACATCCAGCCGTAGGCCGGACGACAGCGATTCAAAGATCGTGGTGGCTGTGTTCTTTTCCATGGTCCAACTATACAACAATAGTTGAAGTAACAAAATGACGTTTTGATGACTGTCCATTAACAACTCGTTGACCAACACGCGCTGGCGGGCCATCGGTCATAGCTGGGGCTAACCACTCGATGGTAGGCTGCGACGCTACCGGTCAATCGGCGCCGCACAAGGTGAGAGTCCGCCCTGCACTGACTGACCGGCGTTCATTGCCGAGGCCATTGCGTCCACAACAACCCGCAGGATTGCCCGGGATTGCTCAATCGTTGAGAGAGTGGGTTGGATTCCGGTCGCGTCCGCACCACCAATACACAAAGGTCAACAGTTCGCTGTTGGCCTTTTTTCTTGCGCGCTCCCGCGTGTTCGCGGGGACTCCTGCGGATTCCTGCGGACTTCCTTCCTCCGGTCGTCTCGCCCATCTCGGCCCCATTTCGCTCTCTCCTGGCCATTCTTCTCTCCAGCCTCGCTCGCCGGCTAAGGGCCGAAGTCCGCAGAGGCCGCAACGTGGACCTATACAGATCAATGGGTTACGTGCTGACGAATCAAACGGTTGGATTGCGGCATCGGCAGGCAAAGGAAACCATGGCCGTTGTGTTTTGTCGGTAGTTCTTGACAACTACCGACGTTTCGCAACATCATGACGACATGGACAGTTCGCACCAGAGCATTCTGGATCTTGCCGCCCAGCGCGGCCTTATTCGCCCACGCGATCTCAATGAGCGTGGGCTGCCCACGATCGCCCTCACGCGGCTGGTGCGGCAAGGGCTGCTCCAGCGCGTGGGACGGGGCCTGTACGCAATTCCGGACCGGGCCGTCTCGGAACACGGCGCACTCTCCGAGGTGGCACGCAAGCACCCGCAAGCCATCGTCTGCCTGCTGTCGGCACTGCGCCTACATGAACTCACCACACAGTCGCCGTTCGAGGTCTGGCTGGCAATTCCCAACAAGGCACGCGCGCCAAAGATGGACTATCCCCCGCTGCGCATCGTGCGCTTCTCTGGCGCCGCGCTGACGGAGGGGGTCGAGGAGCACCTCATCGATGGTGTGCCGGTGCGCGTGACCAACGTCGCCCGGACCGTGGCTGACTGCTTCAAGTTCCGCAACAAGATCGGCCTCGATGTCGCGCTGGAGGCGCTACAGGAGTCCTGGCGTGCCAAGCGCGTCAGCATGGATGAACTTTGGCGTTTTGCTGCGCTGTGCCGTGTGGCCAATGTGATGCGCCCCTACATGGAAAGCCTGTCATGAACCAGCGCAACATGGCCGCCTCGGTGCGCGCCCGCCTGCTCAACCGCGCCCGCGAGACCCGGCGAGACTTCAATCTGATCTTGACCCGCTATGCGCTTGAGCGCCTGCTTTACCGGCTCAGCATCTCCCCCCACGCCGACCAGTTCCTGCTGAAAGGTGCGCTGCTGTTCGACTTGTGGTTCGACATCCCGCATCGTCCGACACGCGACGCCGATCTGCTGGGCTTCGGCTCGGCCGAGATCCCGCATGTCGAGGCGGCGTTTCGGGACATCTGTACGGTGGAACTGGACGACGGCATACGCTTCCAGCCTGACTCGGTACACGCGGAGGAGATCCGCAAGGAAGCCAACTACTCCGGTGTCCGGGTCACGCTGATCGGCCTGTTGGACGGTGCCCGATGCCACGTGCAGGTCGACGTGGGTTTCGGCGACGCCGTGACGCCCGGCCCCGAGGCCGTCGACTACCCGGTAATGCTGCCGGACATGCCAGCCCCGAAGCTGCGCGCCTACCCCCGCTACACGGTTGTCGCCGAGAAGCTGGAGGCACTGGTGTCGCTCGGCATCGCCAACAGCCGCATGAAGGATTACTTCGATCTCTGGATCTTGTCGCGCTACACCGACTTCGACGGCGCGCTCCTGTGCAAGGCGATCCACGCCACCTTCGAGCGCCGCAGGACACCGCTGCCGGATGGCGTCCCTTTCGGATTGAGCGACGAATTCGCGCAGGATCGGCAGAAGCAGACTCAGTGGCAAGCATTCTTGAGGAAGAATGCCTTGGACGAGCTTCAGCTTTCCGAGGTCGTTGCCGGTCTGCGTGCCTTCCTGTCATTCCCGCTGGACGCGCTCCAGCAAGGTGCTGCATTTCCGCAAACATGGCTTGCCGGAAACGGGTGGATGTCGAGCGGCGAGGAATCGGGCCGATGACCTGGAATCCCGATCTGCTCTTGGAGGATTTTCACCGTGTCGCCGGCATGGCTGGCGTCTCGTTGGCGCTTGATGCCATCGCGATCGAGCGGTGCCCTGCGCCGCACGTGCCGCCCAAGACATTACCGCCCGGCACCATGGCGGTGTACGTCTTCTCGTTTGGGCCTCATGTGCTGAAGGTCGGGAAGGTCGGCCCCAACAGCGCTGCTCGCTACACGGCTCAACACTACAACGCCGGCAGCGCGAAGAGCACTCTGGCAGCCTCCTTGATCAAACACGGCGAGCGCATCGGCGTCGCCGGCCTGAACGAAACGAACGTCCCCGGCTGGATCAGGGAGCACACCGATCGGGTGAACTTCATCCTCGATGCGTCGCTCGGTGTCCACGTCCTCAACCTCCTCGAGGCATTTCTGCAGTGCCGCCTCCGGCCTGAGTTCGAGGGATTTGCCAGCCAACGGATCGATCGCGAGGGCGGACAGGCATGAAAGAGGACATCCTCGAACAAATGGTGGACGAGTACCTGCAGCACAAAGGGTACTTCACCCGGCACAACATCAAGTTTCGACCTGCCGGCGATCATGTGGAGTACGACACCCGCCAGGATGCCGTGCATAGCGACATCGACGTGATCGGCATCCATCCGCGACTCGACGGCGCGCGTCGGGTGATGGTCGTGAGCTGCAAGAGCTGGCAGGGTGGCTTTCGTCCCGAATACTGGGTCGATGCGATCGCCAAGAACAAGGTGGTCTCGGGGCGTGAGGCCTGGCGCGGGTTTCGCGAACTGACCAGGGAGAAGTGGGCCGCAGCGTTCAGGACGATGGTCGCCGAACTGACGGGTTCGTCCTCGTTCACCTACATCACGGCCGTCACGAAAGTCGTGGGCAGCCGAGCGGCGTGGCAGGACAACGCGACGTTCCGCGAGAATCTCGGCGGCAACCCCATCGAGATACTGACCTTCGGCGACATACTGAAAGAACTCTTTCCGTCCATCGACACGACTCCGGCCTCATCGGAAGTTGGACGGGTTCTGCAGCTGATCAAGGCGTCAGGCTGGTCTCTCGACAAGTAATCCAACCCGAAGGATGCACGTGCGACGGTAATCAGGGATTGATGATGGCCCGCTGCTCGTCCCATAGCAGTGGCGTCCCCGACGCCAGATCGAACAGGGTCACCTCCGGCGGCAACGTTTCGTCGAGGATCGCAGCCACGATGTCCGGCGCAAGGGTAGTGAGGTTCACCATCCGGCTCACATAGGCCCGATCCATCCCCTCGCGCTCGGCCACCTCGGATAGCGTGCGCGCCTCGCCGGACTCCACCATCGCCAGCCAGCGGTGGCCGCGGGCGAGCGCGAGCTGGATCGGCGTCGGCGTGTCATCCCAGGGACGGGGCTGGACAGCGCTGCCGTCCGGAAGGGCCACGGCCTTGCGGCTGCCGCGGCGCTTGATCCGGATCGGCACAGCGATGGTAAGGCTGCCGTCGCTCGCGGTGATCACCTCTGGCTGACCGGTCTTGTCGATCAAGATTTCATTCATGCCACGGCCTCCTCAAGGGTTTCCGGGGCGGGCTCGGGGCGCAGCTCCAGGGCGAGCACCTCGATGCCGTTGGGCCGGAACCGCACCTCGATGTCGTCCGGCGAGACGATCACCTTGTCGATGAGGAGCCGCACGATGCGCTGCTGCTCGGCCGGGAAGAGCTGATCCCAAATCGCATCCAGCCGGGTCATGGCCACCGTGACCTGGGCCTCGTCCAGGGAGGGGTCGAGCCGGGCGGCGCGCTCGGCCACCCCGGCGACCATGGCCGGGGCGCGCAGCACCCGGCGCATCTGCTCCAGCACGGCGGCCTCCAGTTCACCGGCCGGCAGGCGCGGCAGCCCGGAGGCGCCGGCGTGCTCCTTGTTCTCCCGCGTCGGCAGGTAGTAGCGGTAGATACGTCCGTTCTTCTTGCGCGTGGACCAGGGCGTGAGCGCCCGGCCATCGATCCCCACGACGATCCCCTTGAGCAGGAACGGCACCCGGGCGCGGGTGTTGTTGCCTCGCACACGCGAGTTCTGCGCGAGGATCGCCTGGGCGGCATCCCACAGCCTGCGCTCGACGACGGGCGGGTGTTCGCCCGGATACCACTGATCGCGATGGCGGATCTCGCCCAGGTAGACGCGGTTGTTGAGGATCTTGTAGACGAGGCTCTTGTCGATGGGCTTGCCATCGCGCACCCGCCCGTCTTGGGTAGTCCAGGCCTTGGAGGTCACGCCGTCGAGGCGCAGCTCCTTCACGAGCAGGGTCGAGGACCCGAGCTCGACGAAGCGCTGGAAGATGTGGCGGACGATCTTGGCCTCGCGCTCGTTGGGCACCAACCGCCGGTTCTCGACGTCGTAGCCGAGCGGCGGCACGCCACCCATCCACATGCCCTTGCGCTTGCTGGCGGCGATCTTGTCGCGGATGCGCTCGCCGGTAACCTCGCGCTCGAACTGGGCGAAGGAGAGCAGGATGTTGAGCATCAACCGCCCCATCGAGGTGGTGGTGTTGAACTGCTGGGTGACCGAGACGAAGGAGACCCCGTGGCGCTCGAAGACGTCGATCATTCGCGAGAAGTCAGTCAGCGATCGCGTCAGGCGATCGATCTTGTAGACCACCACGATGTCGATCCTGCCGGCCTCGATGTCGGCCAGCAGCCGCTTGAGCGCCGGCCGGTCCATGTTGCCACCGGAGAAGGCGGGATCGTCGTAGTCGTCGGCCACCGGAATCCAGCCCTCCGCGCGCTGGCTGGCGATGTAGGCGTGGCCGGCGTCACGCTGGGCGTCGATGGAGTTGTACTCCTGGTCGAGCCCCTCGTCGGTGGACTTCCGAGTGTAGACGGCGCAGCGCAGGCGGCGCTTCAGGGCTTCGTTCATCGCCGACCTCCCTGCTTCTTCGGATTCTTCGCCTTGGCCGGTGCCTTCACGCCGAAGAAGAGCGGCCCGGACCAGCGGGTGCCGGTGATCTCGCGGGCGATCATGGACAGGCTCGGGTAGCGCCTGCCCTCGAACTCATACTGTCCGTCCTGGGCGACCGTCACCCGGTGCTCGATCCCCTGGTACTCCCGGGTGAGCACGGTGCCGGGCATCAGCCGGATGTCGCGATCGAGCTTGCGCGCCTTGCCGGTCTCCACCAGGGCCTTGATGCGCCGCTTGTTGCGCTCCAAGAGGCTGGGATCGACCTTGCGGAACTCGATCTCTTGCAGCTTGTACGCGATCCGCCGCTCCATGAACTGGCGATTGGGCGTCGGGTTGTCGCTGCCGAAGAGTTCTCGCCAAAGCGCCCTCATTTCCTCTATCGAGAGATCCGGGAGCCCGGCGATCCGGGCGACGACGCTCGGCGGGGTGGGTGGGACGGTGCTTGCCTTCATGGAGCCTCCTCCAAAGTGTTGTTGACGGGGTGGCTATGAAGGCGCTGGTGGCCGGAGAAGCCAAGCTCAAACTCGCTCTCCGCGGGGCCGCCTGCGGACTGGGCGAACACGGCCTCGCGCAGTCGGACGAGGCCGTGGGCCAGCAAGGATGCGGCTTCGCGCCGGCGCTGCTCCGGCGTCATCCGTTCGGGTGGTAGGTGGTTGATCGTGCACATCGGTATCGGTCCTGAACGTCCAACTCGCTTGATGACGAGATTGTCCGGTCAGGCCGTGACCTCGGCCATCAGGGAGTTTCGGGCCGGTACGAAAGGATGCGGAAGGTCGCGACCCCGCTAATACGGATGCTGCCCGTTGCGGATGAAATTTGTGTAGGTGTCGACCAGGAGTTCGTCCTCTTCGTCGTCATTTTTCTCCCAGGGCTCGCGGTCGGGGAGGATGAGCAGCGTGATGACGAGTTCGTACTGATCGGAGACGACACGCATCTCGCGCAGGGACATGTCGGCGGGCTCTTCCTTGAACCATACGCGAGCAGGCAACTCGATTCCCGTTCTTTCATCAGGGTGACGTATCGTCTGCGCCGCCAAGGACGCCTCGGGGACGGGTATCGTCTCCTTTGAGAACCGAAACCTGGCCCTGGTGCGTAGAGCATTGCGACTCGACCAGGACCAATTGATGAAGCCGTCGTTGGAAACGACCAAGACCGCCCGCAGCGGCGTGAACTCGATCCATTGCCGGATGGCCGCCACGAGCGATACCCCATACCGATCCGCGCAAGCGCCGAGCAGATCGATGTCCACCTTGGCCGACTCGACCTGCTTGCGATAATCGTCCAGCGGCATCAACAGCGTCGCCGCGAACTTGTCGGCATCGGCTTCCCGCTGCCGGGCTGTCGAGCCCCAGTCCAACAGATCCTCCGTGCTGCATCGGAAGGCGTCTTCCTCTTTGCGATGCAGCAGGTAATGGCCCAGTTCGTGGGCGATGGTGAAGTTGATGCGTCCGCTCGATTGCACCTGGTCGTTGTAGAGCAGGTACCAGCCCTTTTCCCGTTTGAGCAGCATTCCCTCCAGCTCACCGATGTCACCGCCCCGGATGTGGGCGATCGGATCGGGTTGGCGGGAACTGATGTCCTGAGCGATGAGCTTGACGTCGATCGGGAAACGATCGCGTCCCCACGCCTTGGAGAGAAAGTTGGCCCAAGCACCGGGCGTGGTCGGATTACTTGTCATCGCCTTCTATGATCTTGAGGATGTCGTCCAGCTTCTTCTTGGTTCCCGACGACAGGCCCCGATACTTGCGAAAGAAGGCCTTGTCCTCTTCCGACGGTTCAAGCTCGGTAATCCGGTCGTCCATGAAATATTCGGGCGTCACCTTGAGCACGCCAGCGATTCTCGCGATCTTCTCGGCGGATGGCTTCGGATTGTCCTTGTTCTCCAGCTCCCAGATGTAGCTCTTGCTGGATTCGGTCTGTTCCGCCAGCTGCTCGAGGCTGAGTCCGCGCTGTTTGCGGAGGCCCCGTATCTTTTCTCCCAGCGGGGATGGCATGTGGCACCTCGTTCTCTGAATGGCCTGAAAGTATACCTCTGTACCGAACGATTTGGTATCTGCTTGACAAACCCAGCACAAGCCATCAATAATCCGAATCGTTCGGCACACCGAACGCATAATATCCCTGTCTAGGAGTACTTCTGGGATGTTGCGGCATGCCGGGCACCGTCCGTCTCGAAGAAGGAGAAGAAAGGCATGACCGCGTTCAACCCTCGTCACCTCGCCCGTCAGGTTCCGGCCACCACTTGGCAGGCGTATCTGTCCTCCCGTTCCATCGCCATCCCCGAATCTTTCGACTGGAGCGCCGAGGAAAAGGCATTTTCCGATGCCCTGATCGCCCTCCTGGAGGAACTCGAACCGGATCAACAGGCCCTGCTGCACGCCGAGCTGCGCCATGTCCACGCCCTCGCGACCCAGAAAGGCATCGATGCGATCCTCAACGCCAGCGACAACGACGTGGCCATTCGGGAGGACTTCGGACAGCTCCGCAACCACGCCGAGCGGGCCATGTGGGTGTTGGTGAACTGGCCGCAAACCTTCATGACGGCCGAGGCGCTGCTCCAATTCGATCTCGGCGTCGGCAAGCGGTCGTGGAAACGGCAAGCCATCAAGGTGACCGAGCCGGTGTCCCGAGAGGCTGCCGACATCGAGGGATTGCAGGCCGCCTTGTCCGAGGTGCTCTCGAAACGCAAGGGACCGCGGCGCGCCTGCCACGTAGACGTCTGCGACCGTCACCTGGACGGCGGTGTGCAGATCAGCGTCTACGTGGAGGACGATCCCAACGATCTGGTGGAGTTCGTCGAAGAGGGCATGCGCCGCCGGACGACCCGCCCGGCGACCAATCTCGCGCTGGTCTACTTCCCCGCATCCGGCATCGTCGACACCGTCGGCCGGGGCGGAGCCAAGGTCCACCAGCCGCTGGTGACGCTCTTCGCACGCCATCTGCTGAAACAGGAGGTCAAGCCCGAGGCAGTGAAGCAGCCGATGTTCTATCTCAACCGGCTGCGGCACGGCTTGGACCTTCCGGAGGACAGCGACATCGACCTCGCCGCCCACGGCATTGATCGCATTCGCCTCCGCCGCGCCCGGCTCAGGAGCACGAGGGCGCCGATCTGCGACTTCTGGGTAGGCGTACCGGCGGATCAGGCCGAACACTGCGTGCTCGCTGCATCGAGCGCCCACCTGAAGGACCACGACCTGTTCCGCGGTCCGTTCAATATCGTCGAGGCCCTCATCAGCATCTATTTCGCCCCTGCCGAAATGGGCAAGCGCGGTCGCGTACTGAACATCGACCTCAAGCAATCGGGGATCTCCAACCTCCAGGACATGGCAGAGGAGGACGCCAAGCTCGCTGAGCGCCTCCTGCGTGCCTGGCGCGTCTCCGAACCGACCGAGGTCGAACTGGCCCTGGTCGCGTAGAAGCCGCCGTGCAGGCGCGCAACGACATCGCCTTCGGCCTGCTCTGCGGGCTCGTCGAGGAATCCGAGGGAAGCCTCCATCCGGATGCCGCCCGGTATTCCGGACAAATGGATGCTTATCGGCATCTCCTCGACCTCGGCGCCATCGGGGCGGGTGATGGTGTCGGATCGAGCATCCTCTGTCCCTGGGGATGCTCTGAACAACTCTGCCACTTTCGGCGACAATGAGCCATCGCTTACGGGGTGAGTC
>JAGXSL010000005.1 GCA_018333835.1 Lysobacteraceae bacterium | reverse complement strand
GTCTCGATCATGTGCACCGGGATGCGGATGGTGCGCGCCTGGTCGGCGATCGAGCGGGTGATGGCCTGGCGGATCCACCAGGTCGCGTAGGTCGAGAACTTGTAGCCGCGGCGGTACTCGAACTTGTCGACCGCCTTCATCAGGCCGATGTTGCCTTCCTGGATCAGGTCGAGGAACTGCAGGCCGCGGTTGGTGTACTTCTTGGCGATCGAGATGACCAGGCGCAGGTTGGCCTCGACCATCTCGCGCTTGGCCTTGCGCGCCTTGGCCTCGCCGTAGGCCATGGCGCGGGCGGTCTCCTTGATCTCGGGCAGGCCGAGGCAGAGCGCCTGCTCCAGCGCGATCAGCGCGTTCTGTTCGGCGATGATGGCGTCGCGGTGCTCGCGGATGCCCGACGACCACTTCTGCTTGCGGCGGATGATCTCGTCGGCCCAGTCGGTGTTGGTCTCCTGCCCCGGCCAGGCTTTGATGAAGTCCTTGCGCGGCATCTTGGCGAGCCGGGTGGCGATGTCGAGCACGCGGCGCTCGTGCTCCTTGGTCTCGGCGACCACGTCGCGGACCTTGCGCACCAGCGCGTCGATCAGCGCCAGCGGCAGCTTGAGCTTCATGAACTCGGCGGCCATCTCCTCGCGCGCCTTGATCGTCTTCTTGTCGAGCGAGCCGTACTTGGCGTGGGTGCGCTCGAACTTGGCGTAGAGAGTCTTGATCAGCTCCATGCGGCGCGCCACCTCGACCGGATCGGGGCCGGTCACGGTCTCGGTCTCCTCCTCGTCGCCGCCTTCGACCGCGACCTCCTCGTCCTCGTCGGCGGCGGCCTCGATCGGCACGCCGCCGAACAGCTCCGGCGTCTCCAGGTCGGCGAAGCCGACCACGATCTCGTTGAGGCGCTTCCTGCCCTCCTGGTGCTGGGCGTAGTCGTCGAGGATGAGCTGGATCGTCCACGGGAAGGCGGCGAGCGAGCTCTGCACCTGGTGCAGGCCCTCCTCGATGCGCTTGGCGATGGCGATCTCGCCCTCGCGGGTGAGCAGTTCGACGGTGCCCATCTCGCGCATGTACATGCGCACCGGGTCGGTGGTGCGGCCACCCTCGGCGTCCAGCGCGGAGAGCGCGGCGGCGGCCTCCTCGGCGGCGGTCTCGTCGGTGTCGCGGGTCGGCGTGGCGTCGGTGAGCAGCAGCGTCTCGGCATCCGGCGCGACCTCGTGCACCTCGATGCCCATGCCGTTGATCATGCCGATGATGTCCTCGATCGCCTCCGGATCGACGACGTCGTCCGGCAGGTGGTCGTTGATCTCCGCGTAGGTCAGGTAGCCCTGTTCGAGGCCCTTGCTGATGAGCTGCTTGATGTCGGACTGCTGCTCGGGACGCGGGGTGGCCATGGACGATTCACCGGTGGGTTTGGCGCGGGAACCGGCTATTATACCGGCGGCCTTGGCCCTTGTGCCAAATCATTGATTGCAAAGGCTTTCCGTTCCGCACGGCAGCCGCGGCACGAAGGCCTCAACCCTCCAGCCAGAACGTCACCGGGCCGTCGTTGACGAGGCCGACCTGCATGTCGGCGCCGAAGCGGCCGGCCTCGACCCCCGGCAGCAGGGCGCGGCAGGCCGCCAGCAGGCGCTCGAAGCCGGCGCGGCCTTCCTCGGGCGGCGCGGCGGTCGAGAACGAGGGCCGCAGGCCGGAGCGGGTGTCGGCACCGAGGGTGAACTGGCTCACCAGCAGCAGGCCGCCGCCGGTCTCGCGCAGGCCGAGGTTCATGCGCCCGGCGGCGTCCGGGAACACCCGGTAGGCGACGATCCGGGCGGCCAGCCGATCGATGCGCGCGGCGGTGTCGCCCGGCTGCACGCAGGCGAACACCAGCAGGCCGGGGCCGATGGCGGCGATGCGCCGGCCCTCGATCTCGACATGGGCGCTGCGCACGCGCTGGAGCAGGGCGATCATCGGCGCAGGCTGGCCGCCCGCCCCCGGCGGCGTCAAGCCGAGCGCCCGCGGCGGCTAGACTGCACGCATGGAACCCCCCTTCACGGTCCGCCTGCTGCAGGCCCTGGCCTGGCTCGGCGGCCTGCCCGGCCGCCGGCTGCGCGGCGTGCTGGCCAACGGCCTTGCCCTGCTCGCCCGCCGGTGCGGGGCCAAGGGCGCGCGCATCGTCGCGGTCAACCTGCGGCTCACCGGGCTCGCCGACCGGGTCGGGACCGACGCGGTGCTGCGCCACACCGTGCTGACGATGCTGGAGAGCCTGCGCTTCTGGACGCGGACACCGCGGCACAACCTCGCCGAAGTGGCCGAGGTGCTGGGTGGTGAACGGCTGCAGGCGGCCCACGCCGGGGGCCGGGGCGTGCTGGTCGTGGCCCCGCACTACGGCAACTGGGAGCTGCTGGTGCAGTGGCTGGCGGCACAGGGGCCGTCCTCGCTGCTCTACACCCGCGGCGAGGGGGCCGCGATGGACGGCTTCCTGCGCCGCGCCCGTGGCCGCGGCGGGGTGCGCACGGTGGCCGCCGACGCCCACGGCATGAAGCCGCTGCTGAAGGCCTTACAGCGCGGCGAACTGGTCGGCATCACGCCGGACCAGGTGCCTACCGGCGGCGGCGGCTGGGCACCGTTCTTCGGGGTGCCGGCGCTGACCATGAGCCTGCTGCCGCGGCTGGCCGCGCGCAGCGGCGCGCGGCTGCTGCTGGCCGCGGCCGAGCGCCGCGACGACGGCCGTTTCCGCATCCTGATCCTGCCGGGGCCCGAGGACGACCCGGAGGCCCCGCTGGAAACCCGCCTCGCGGCGCTCAACGCGGCCGTCGAGGCGCTGGTGCGGCGCGATCCGGCGCAGTACCAGTGGACCTACAAACGCTTCCGGGGCGAACACCCGGTGCAGGGCCCGATCAACCCCTACTGGCCGGAGTGCTATTGACGATGTGGCGAGACGACGCAGCCGAGAGCCCCTGGGACGCCGGCGAATGGCCGGGGGAACCGCCGTGGCAGCCGTTGCCGGAAGCGGCCCGGCAGTCCTTCCTGCTCTCCGCCCTGCTCGGCTGGGGCGTGTTCGGCCTGTTCGCCGGAGGCATGGCGGCGCTGGGCTTGGGCTTCGTCGACGGCCTCTCCTGGTGGCTGCCCGGGGTGGCGCTGCTGCTCCTGCTGCTGGCGCTGGGGCTCGGCTTCTGGCAGGCCGACTGGGCCTGGCGCTACACCCGCTGGCGGCTCGACGACGACGGCCTGCGCCTGCGCCGCGGCCGCTGGTGGCGGCACGAGCGGATGGTGCCGCGGGCGCGCGTCCAGCACCTCGACATCGAGCGCGGGCCGATCGAGCGCCGCTTCGGCCTCGCCACCCTCGTGGTCCACACCGCCGGCACTGCCCACGGCGCGCTGCGCCAGGCCGGCTTCGCCGAGGCCGACGCCATGCAGCTGCGCGAGGCCCTGGTGCCGGAGCGCCGGGAGCACGACGATGTCGAGCAGCCCTGAGGCACCCGCGGGCACCGAGGCCCGGCGTGCCCTGCAGGCCGCCGCCACCCAGCGCCTGCACCCGCTGTCCTGGCTGTTCATCCTGCTCCAGCAGCTGGGCCAGTTCGCGCTGCCGATCGTGCTGCTGTTGATTTCCGGCCGTGGCGAGCAGAACCCCGCCGAGTTGGTCGGCCTGGCCGGCATCGGCGTGCTGGCGGTGGTCGCGGTCTGGCGCTACTTCACCTACCGCTACGGCTTCGTCGGGCGCGCGCTGGTGATCCGCAGTGGCCTGCTGGAACGCAACCTGCGCCTGATCCCCTTCGACCGCGTGCAGAACGTCACCCTGCACCAGAACCTGCTGCACCGGCTCGCCGGGGTGGCCGAGGTGCAGCTGGAATCGGCCGGCGGCGGGATCGGCGAGACCGAGGCGCGCATGCAGGTGCTGCGGCTGGCCCAGGCCCACGCGCTGGAGGCCCTGGTGCGCGCCGGCGCGGCCGAGGCCGGTCGGGCCGGCGATGCCACGGCGGAAGCGCCGGCGGCGAGCCGCTGGCTGCACCTGCCGACCTCCGAACTGGTGCGGCTCGGACTGATCTCCAACCGCGGCATGCTGGTGGTGGCGGCGGTGTTCGGCCTGCTCAGCCAAGCCGGCGAGCGCGTGCTGGGAGAGGCCAGCGAGACGCTGCTCGAAGCCGGCCGCCAGGGCCTTGCGCTCGCCGAGGGCTGGCAGCCCGGCCCGCTCACTTGGACGCTGGGCGGGCTCGCCCTGCTGCTCGTCCTGCTCGCGCTGCTGCGGCTGTTCTCGGTGCTGCTCGCCATCGTGCAGTTCCACGATTTCCAACTCTGGGCCGGCGAGCGCGAGCTGCGGGTCGAGCGCGGCCTGCTGAGCCGCATCCGCAGCCACCTGCCGAAGCGCCGCATCCAGGCCTATTCGCTGCGCGAGAGCCTTCTGCACCGTTGGTTCGGCCGACAGAGCCTGCGCATCGATCGCGCCAGCGTCGAGGTGCCGGGCGAGACCTCGCTGCGCGACCTGGTGCCGCTGGCGCCCCCGGCGCTGATGGCCGACCTGCTCGGCCGGCTGCTGCCCGGCGCGACCTGGCCGCCCGGCCGCTGGCACCGCCTGCACCCGCGGGCCTGGTGGCGGGTGTTCGCGCCCGCTGCGCTCGGCCTGTTCGCCCTGAGCGCCGCGCTCGCCGCCTGGCGCGGCCCCGAGGCCGGCTGGCTGCTGTTGCTGCTGCCGCTGCTCGCCTTGCGCGCGGTGCTGTGGGCGCGCTACTCGGCCTGGTCGCTGGAGCAGGGCCTGTTCAGCTTCCGCCAGGGCTGGCTGGACCGCCGCTGGCGCTTCGTCGAGACCGGCAAGATCCACGTCGTCGCCCTGCACGAGAACCCCTTCGACCGCCGCCACGGCATGGCCAGCGTGCAGGTCGACACCCAGGGGGCCTCGCCGCTGGAGCCGGCCCTGTTCGTGCCCTACCTGCCGGCGGCCGAGGCGCGCGCGCTGGCCGAGGCGCTGCGCGCCGCCCTGCCGCGCGACCCCGGCGTCAATCGCGCCAGAACTGCGGGGTCAGCAGCACCAGCAGGGTGAACACCTCGAGCCGCCCGAGCACCATCGCGAAGCTGCACACCCAGGTCGAGAACAGGCCGAGCTCCTGGTAGTTCGAGGCCACCGCGCCAAGGCCGGGGCCGAGGTTGTTGATGCAGGCGGCCACGGCGGAGAAGGCGGTGACGAGGTCGACGCCGTCGGCGACCAGCAACAGGGTCATCGCCACGAAGGCGAGCAGGTAGAGCGCGCAGAAGCCGGCCACCGCGATCACCACGCTCTCGGAGACGCGCTTGCCGCCCACCTTGACGAGGAACTGGCCCTTGGGGTGGACCAGCTGCTTGAGTTCGCGGAAGCCCTGCCGCACCACCATCTGCACCCGCGCCACCTTCATGCCGCCCGAGGTGGAGCCGGCGCAGCCGCCGACGAAGGCCAGCATCACCAGCAGCAGCGGCGCGAGCCCCGGCCAGTCGGCGAAACCGGTGGTGGTGAAGCCGCTGGTGGTGAGGTTGGAGACGACCTGGAACAGCGCGTGGCGCAGGGCCAGCAGCGGGTCCTCGAAGCGCCCACCCAGCCAGACGGCGAGCGTGACCACCACGGTGGCGGCGACGATGATGCGCAGGAACAGCCGGGCCTCGGCGTCGGCGCGGTAGTGGCCGAGGGTGGCGCGCCGCCAGGCGTACCAGTGCAGGCCGAAGTTGAGGCCGCCGAGCAGCATGAAGGTGATCGCGAGGCCGTCGATCAGCGGGTTGTCCCAGTGGCCGAAACTGGCGTCGTAATTGGCGAAGCCGGCGGTCGACACCGTGGTCATGGCGTGGCTGATGGCATCGAACAGGTCCATGCCGGCGGCCCAGAACGCCACCGCGCACACCAGCACCAGCACGGTGTAGACCGCCCACAGCGCCTTGGCGGTGTCGGCGATGCGCGGGGTGAGCTTGCTGTCCTTCTGCGGGCCGGTGCTCTCGGCGCGGAACAGCTGCATGCCGCCGATGCGCAGCATCGGCAGGATGGCGACCGCGAGGATGACGATGCCCATGCCGCCCAGGTAGTTGAGCGAGGCGCGGTAGAACAGCACGCTGCGCGGCAGCTGCTCCAGCCCGGTGATCATGGTGGCGCCGGTGGTGGTCAGGCCGGAGGTGGCCTCGAACACGGCGTCGCTGAAGCCGAGGTGCGGCGGCGCCAGCATGAAGGGCAGCGCGGTGACGACGCAGGCGATGATCCAGGTCGCCGAGACCACCAGGAAGCCGTCGCGCAGGCGCAGCTCGTAGCGGGCGCGGCGCACCGGGTACCAGAGCAGGAGCCCGGCGGCAACCGGCAGCAGGGCGCTCTGGAAGAAAGCAAGCGCCGTCGGCTCGCCCCACCACAGCGCCAGCAGCGCCGGCGGCAGCGCGATCAGGCCGGAGAAGGCGACGATGGCACCGAGCAGGCGTTGCAGGGTGCGGGTGCGTTCGCTGAAGCGCGGCATGTCAGAGCCAGGTCGCGCCGGCCTGGAACTGGGCGGTCACCCGGGGCATCTCGCGCTTGTCCATGACGAAGACGATGACGTGGTCGTCGGGCTCGACCACCACGTCGTGGTGGGCGATCAGCAGCTTGTCGCCGCGGACGATGCCGCCGATGGTGGCCGAGGGCGGCAGCTCCAGTTCCTCCAGCCCGCGACCGATCACCTTGGAGCTGCGGCGGTCGCCGCGGGCGACCACCTCGACCGCCTCGGCGACACCGCGGCGCAGCGAGTAGACCTGCGCCGGCGCGCCTTCGCGGATGTGCGCGAGCAGGGCGCCGAGCGTCACCTGCTGCGGGCTGACGGCGATGTCGATGCTGCCGCCCTCGACCAGTTCCGCGTAGGCCGGGCGGTTGATCAGCGCCAGCACCCGCGGGCAGCCCAAGCGCTTGGCCAGCATCGCCGAGAGGATGTTGGCCTCGTCGTCATTGGTCAGCGCGCAGTAGATGTCGGTCTGGTCGATGTTCTCCTCGCGCAGCAGCTCTTCGTCGGCGCAATCGCCGACCAGAACGATCGAGTTCAGCAGGTCCTCGGCGATGCCGCGGGCGCGCTCGCGGCTGCGCTCCACCACTTTCACCGAGTAGCGGTTCTCCAGGGCGCGGGCGAGGTTGCGGCCGATGTTGCCGCCGCCGGCGATCATCACCCGCCGGGTCGGCTTCTTCTCGACCCGCCGCAGTTCGGCCATCACCGCCGGGATGTGGCGGCGCTCGGCGAGGAAGAACACCTCGTCGTCGATCTCAATGATGGTGGCGGCCTCCGGCTTGACCGGCCGGCCGCGGCGGAAGATCGCGGCCACACGGGCATCGGCCCCGGCCGGCAGGTGGCCGCGCAACTCGCGGATGGCCTGCCCGACCAGCGCACCGCCCTCGACCGCGCGCACCGCCACCAGCTGCGCCCGGCCCTGGGCGAAGTCGAGCACCTGCAGGGCGCCGGGGTAGCCGATCAGCCGCTCGACGTGGCGCACCACCAGCTGCTCGGGGCTGATGGCGGTGCTGACCGGCGAATCGCGGCCGTCCTTCGACACGCCGAACTCCAGGTACTCCGACTCGCGCAGGCGGGCGACCCGGGTCGGCGTGCGGAAGCGGGTGTGCGCGATCTGGCAGGCCAGCAGGTTGACCTCGTCGGAGGAGGTGACCGCAACCAGCAGCTCGGCGTCCTCGGCGCCGGCCTGCGCCAGCACCGAGGGCCGCGAGGCGTGGCCGACCACGGTGCGGATGTCGAGCCGTTCGGCGAGATCACGCAGGCGCTGGTGGTCGCTGTCGACGACGGTGATGTCGTTGTTCTCCGAGGCCAGCGCCGCCGCCACCGACGAGCCGACCTGGCCCGCCCCGAGGATGAGGATGTTCACGCACGCTCCGCAGGCCGTCGTTGCGGGCGGATCATACGCCGCCCGGGCCGCCGCGCTAGCCCTGCAGGCGGCGGTAGAAGGCCTCGAAGCGCGGCAGCTGGGCGTCGAGGCGGAAGCCGTCCATCGGGTAGTCCCGGCGCGCCAGCCCGCCGGCGACGAAGGCGCGCAGCGCCGCCGCGAGTGCTGCGGCGTCGCCGACCGGCACCAGCGGCGTGCCGAAGCGGGGACCGAGGTGGCGGCCGCCCTCGGTGGCGGTGGCGAGGATCGGCAGCCCGGCCGCCATCGCCTCCAGGAAGACCAGGCCGAAGGGCTCGCTGCGGGCCGCCGAGACGAAGCCGTCCATCGCCGCCAGCCAGGCCTCGGGCTCGGTGCTGAAACCGGTGAAATGCACGCCGGGCGGGGCGCGCCGCCGCAGCCCCGCGAGCGCACCGCCGCCGCCGACCACCACGAGTTGCACGTCCTTGCCGAATCCGGCCGCGGCGAAGGCCGCGAGCAGCAGGTCGTGGCCCTTCGAGTCCTCGACCCGGCCCAGCGTGCCGAGCAGGCGCACGTCCGCGCCGATGCCCAGCCGGGCGCGCAGCTGTTCGCGCGCGCCGGGCGGGGCGGGGCGGGCCCGGGTCCAGTTGTCGATCTGCACGCTGCGTCCGGCGAAGGCCGGCGGCAGGGTGGCCCGTTGCGCCGGGGTGAGCGCGACCAGGCCGTCGAGGTGGGCGTGCTGGCCCGGCTTGTAGGCGATGTGCAGGGTGGCGACCCGGACCATGCCGTCGAGGCCGCGCAGGGCCTTGCAGGCGGCACTCAGGTGGGCGTGCGCGACCTCGGGGCGGTGCCGGCGCAGCCAGCGGCGGGCGTGCCAGCCCGGCAGCCAGTCGGGCAGCGCCACCACCGGCAGCGAAGGCGGCAGGTGCCGGCCCGGCGCATCGGCGCGGTCGGCGAGCGCGGCGCGGCGCAGCAGCAGGGTGACCTCGTGGCCGGCTTCGGCTTGGCCGGCGGCCAGTTCGATGGCGTAGCGCTCGCTGCCGGCGAAACGCGAAGTCAGCAGCAGGTGGGCGATGCGCATGCGGCTCTCGCGTCGCGGCGGGCGGGCCGCCTACGATAGCCGGATGCCCCCCGCCCTGCCCCTGTCCGGCGTCGTCGTCGCCTGCAACGAGGCCGACCGCATCGAGCGCTGCGTCGCCAGCCTGCGCGCGGCCTGCGCCGAGGTCATCGTGGTCGATTCCGGCTCCAGCGACGGCACCCGCGAGCGCGCCGCGGCACTCGGCGCGCGTGTCATCGAACAGCCTTGGCTCGGCTTCGCCCGGCAGAAGAACCTCGCCATCGCCCAGGCCACCCAGCCCTGGGTGCTGCTGCTCGATGCCGACGAGTGGCTGGAGGCCGATGCACTGGACGCGCTGCGCGCGCTGTTCGCCTCCGGCCGGCTCGATGCCGCCGACGTGGTGCGGTTGCGCCGGCGCACCCGCTTCCTCGGCACCGTGATGCGCCACGGCAGCTTCGCCGCCGAGCCGGTCGAGCGGCTGTTCCGCGCCCACTGCCGGCACGAGGAGCGGGCCGTGCACGAACGCCTCGACACCCGCGGCCAGCGGGTGCTCGACGCCGCCGTGCGGATGGAGCACGACACCGCCCGCAGCGCCGCCGACTACCGGGCCAAGCTGGCCCGCTACGCCGCGCTCTGGGCCGGCGAGCAGGCGGCGCGGACGCGGCGGGTGCCGCCGGGCCGGGCCAGCCTCGCCGGGCTCGCCTACCTGCTGAAGAACCTGGTGCTGCGGCTCGGCCTGCTCGACGGCCCCGGCGCCTGGCGCTTCCACGCCCTGCACGCCGGCTACGCGGTGGCCAAGTACCGCGCCCTGCGCCGGCAGCTGCGGGCCGCCGCGGCCGGATGAGCCGGCGGCCTGCATCGGTCGGCTCCCATGGGCATGTTTTCATCGGCCGTTTAAGGCCCGCTGCCGACCATGCCGCCATGCCGCGCCCTCCCTTCCCCGGCCTGCTCCCGTCCGGCACCCTGCTGGTCCTGCTGGTGGGCCTGCTCGCCGTCCTGCCCGCCCGGGCCGACGACGACCACGAGCGCGCCCGGGCGGCGGTGGTGCGCGGCGAGGTGCTGCCGCTCGACGCCGTGCTGGCGCGGGTGCCGCTGCGTGCCGGCGAGCGCCTGCTGGATGCCGAGTTGGAGCGCGAGGGCGGGCGCTGGGTCTACGAACTGGAGCTGATCTCGGCCGACGGCCGGGTGCGCGAGGTCGAACTCGACGCCCGCGACGGCCGCTGGATCGAGGAGGACTGATGCGCGTGCTGCTGGTCGAGGACGATGCCCCGCTGCGTGCCCAGCTCGCCGCCGCGCTGCGCGGCGCCGGCTGGGTGGTGGATGCGGTGGCCGACGGCGACGAGGCGCTCTGGCTCGGCCGCGAGGAGGGTTACGACGCCGCCGTGCTCGACTTGGGCCTGCCACGCCGCGACGGTGTTTCGGTGCTGCAGGCCTGGCGCGACGCCGAGCGGCGCTTCCCGGTGCTGGTGCTGACCGCCCGCAACCGCTGGAGCGACAAGCTCGCCGGCTTCGGCGCCGGCGCCGACGACTACCTCACCAAGCCGTTCGAGATCGACGAGGTGGTGCTGCGGCTCAAGGCGCTGATCCGCCGCGCCAGCGGCCACGCCAACCCGACCCTGCGCATCGGTCCGCTGGAACTGGACACCGTGGCCTGCCGCTTCCACCTCGACGGCCGGCCGCTCGCGCTGACCGCCGGCGAGTACCGGCTGCTCGCCTTCCTCGCCCACCGCGCCGGGCGCACGGTCTCGCGCAGCGAAATCTCCGAGCACATCTACGATCGCGACTTCGACCTCGACTCCAACGTCATCGACGTGCAGATCGGCCGCATCCGCCGCAAGCTGGCGCCGCACCGGCTGCTGCACACCGAACGCGGCCTCGGTTTCCGCCTCGGCGCGGCATGAGCCGCAGCCTGCGCGCGCGGCTGCTGTGGTCGGCCCTGCTGCCGCTCGCCCTGCTGGCCGCGGCCGGTGCCTGCGGCCTGCAGTGGGCCTTCGCCGGCGCGGTCGAGCGCGGCTACGACGAGCGCCTCGCGGCCAAGCTCGATGCCCTCGTCGCCGGCCTCGACATCGAGGCCGACGGCCGCCCCAGCCTGCAACGCGCACCCGACGAGGCGGCCTTCGCCCAGGTGCGCTCGGGCTGGTACTGGCAGGTGGCGCAGGACGGCCAGCCGCTGCTGCGCTCGCGCTCGCTCTGGGATGCCGCGCTGGAGGCCGGCCCGGCGGACACCGCCCTGCGTGCCAGCGATGCGATCGGGCCGGGAGGCGAGGCGCTGCGGGTGGTCGGCCGTAGGGTGCTGCTGCCGGGCGCGGCCGGGCCGCTCGACCTCGCCGTCGCCGGGCCGCGCGCCGGGCTGGACGCCGAGATCGCCCGCCTCGGCCGCCTGCTCTGGGGTGGGGTCGCCGGCCTCGTGCTGCTGGCCGCGGCCGGCCTTGCCGTGCAGGTCCAGCTCGGCCTCGCGCCGCTGCGGCGGCTGGGCGCACAAGTGGCCGCCGTGCGCCGCGGCGAGGCCGACGGCGTGGAGGCCGGCAGGCTGCGCGAGCTGGCGGCATTGGCCGACGAGCTCAACGGCCTGCTGCGCCAGAACGGCCGGCTCGCCGAACACGGCAGGAAGCGCGCCGGCGACCTCGCCCACGCGCTCAAGACCCCACTCGCCCTGCTGCGCACCCGCATCGACCCCAGCGATGGCGAACTGCGCGAGGCGCTGGACCGGATCGGCGCGGTGGTCGACCGCCACCTCGCCGCCGCTTCGGCCGACGCCCGCCGCGCCCACGCCCGCTGCGACGCGGTGGCGGAGGCGCGCCAACTGCTGGGGATGTTCGCCCGCCTGCACAGCGGCCGGCCGCTGCAACTGCGGCTCGACGCCCCCGAGCGGCGCGCCGTCGGGATGGAGGCGAGCGACCTGCACGAACTGCTCGGCAACCTCGTCGACAACGCCTGCCGGGCGGCGCACTCGCAGGTGCGGCTGGCGATCGAGCCCGGCGCGGGGCCGCTCCGGCTGTGCATCGAGGACGACGGCCCCGGCCTCGCCGATGCCCAACTCGCCCAACTCGGCCAGCGCGGCCTGCGCTTCGACGAGCGCCTGCCCGGCACCGGGCTCGGGGTGGCGATCAGCCGCGACATCGTCGACAGCTACGGCGGACGGCTCGATTTCGAGCACCGTCCCGGCGGCGGGCTGCGCGCCGTGCTCGAACTGCCGGCCGCACCCGGCGCGGCCTGAACCCGCGCCGGCCCGCCTTCAGCGCGCGCCGGGACCGGGATCGGCGGCGGCGTGGCAGGCGCGCAGGGCCTCCGCCCCGAGCAGCACGAAGGTGCGCCGGTTGGCGGTGCCGAGCGGTACCGGCGGTGGGGTCGCGAAGTCGACGCAGGCGTAGCCCTTGAGCTCGCGGGCGAGCAGGAAGCGCCGCTCCGGCGCCTGCCGCACCCAGGCGGTGGCCCGGGCGAGTTGGCGGGCCTGGCACTCGATTTGGCTGTCGTCCGGGCAGAAGCCGAACTCCGGGGTGTCGAGGCCGGCTTGCAGCAGGTGCTGCTCGTTCCAGCTCAGCAGCCCGAGTTCACCGCCCGGCGGCAGGGCCGCCCGCGCCCGCTCGATGATGCCGCGCGCCGAGTTCTCGGCGTCGAGCAGCGGGTGGACCACGAAGCCCCAACCCAGCCACAAGGCGAGCAGCAGGGCGGCGCAGGCGTGCAGGGCGCGGCGCAGGCGGCCCCAGGCGACGGCGACGAGGCCGATCACGCCGTAGGCGACCAGCAGCCACCACAGCCCGAGGGCGTCCGCGCCGAGGCCGCGTTCGGCCACCAGCCGCGCCTCGAAGCGCGGCTCGCCGAGCAGGGCCCAACCCCCGGCCAGCAGCAACAGGCCGGCGAGCAAGCCGGTCCAGCCGAGCAGGGCAAGCCGGAAGCCGCGGCGTTGGCTGATCGCCTCCAGGTAGGGGGCCGCGGCCAGCGCGAAGGCCGGCAGCGCCGGCAGGATGTACATGTCGCGCTTGCCGGCGCTGGCGCTGAAGAAGGCGATCACCAGCAGCGCCCAGGCCAGCGGCAGCCAGACCCGGGCCTCGCGTGCACCGAAGGCCCGGGCCCAGGGGACGGCCAGCCAGAGGAAGGCGATGGCGAGCGGCGCCCAGAACAGCGCGATCACCTCGAGGAAGTACCAGACCGGCTCGAAGTGGTGCCAAGGGTCGAGGTAGCGCGTGATGGTCTGCTTGAACAGGATGTTCTCGAGGTAGGCGCGGTAGGCCGGATCGCCTTCGTGCAAGGCCATCCCGACCACCGGCACCAGCCAGAGCAGAATGGCGGCGAAGAACAGGCCGATGCCGGCGGCCCAACGCCAGCCGTTGCCGCCGCCGAGCGGGGCGAGCCCGTGCCAGCCCTGCCAGCGCATCAGCGCGAACGGCAGCAGGGCGAGCAGGGGCAGGAAGCCGACACCCTTGGCGACCACCCCGAGGCCGGCGGCGAAGCAGCCGGCCGCGAACCAGCGCCAGGAAGGCCCGAGCAGCAGATGGCGCAGGATGCCGTAGAGCGCGAGGGTGGTGAGGCCGACCAGCACCGGGTCGATCTGCGCGCGCTTGGCCTGGAACACGAAGGCCGGCACCACCAGCACGGCCGCCGCCGCCCAGACCCCGACCCGCGGGGTCCAGAGCCGGCGGGCGAGGTCCCAGGTCAGCCACAGGGTGCCCATCGCCGCCAGCAGCGAGGGCAGCAGGAAACTCCAGCGCACCGAGCCGATGGCGAGGTAGGCGAGCGCCTGGATCCACAGGAACAGCGGCGGCTTGTCCGGGTAGAGCTCGTGCCCGCGGCGCGGGAACCACCACTCGCCGCTGGCCACCATCTGCTGGGCCACCAGCACGAAGCGCGGCTCGTCGGAGGGCCAGGGGTCGCGCAGACCGAAGCCGGCGGCGAGGACGAGGAAGGCGATGCCGAACAGGATCCAGGCTTCGCGGCGATCGCGCGCGGCGAGAGGGACGGGAGGCGGGGCGGCGCTCATGCGGTCGGAACGGGTGGTGCAGGAGGATCGCGGGGGCCGGAGGGGTCGTGGGGGCGGCGTTCGAGCAGGGCGTAGAAAAATCCGTCGCCACCATCTTCGCCCGGAAATCGTTGCCTTCCATGACCGGTATCGAGGCCGAAACGACCGTCGAGGGTGGCGAGGCGCGCATCGGGCTGGCGGCGCAGGAAGGCGGCCACCTGCCGGTCGTTCTCCTCGCGCAGCAGCGAGCAGGTGGCGTAGAGCAGCCGGCCGCCCGGGCGCAGCAGCGGGAACAGGGCGTCGAGCAAGCGGGTCTGGAGGGCCACCAGGACGGCGATGTCGTCCTCGCGGCGGTGCGCCTTGATGTCGGGCTGGCGGCGCAGGATGCCGGTGGCCGAGCACGGGGCGTCGAGCAGGATGGCGTCGAAGGGCCGGCCGTCGTGCCAGCCGGCCACCTCGGCGGCATCGGCGGCTCGCGCCGCGAAACCCGCGGCCGAGGGGCGCAGGGCATCGACGAGCGAGCGCAGAAGCGCCAGCCGCCGCTCGTCGATGTCGAGGGCGAGCAGCGAGCCGCCTTCGTCCAGCGCCGAGAGCAGGCCGAGCGTCTTCCCGCCCGGCGCGGCGCAGGCGTCGAGCACCCGCATCCCCGGCGCCACCGCCAGCGCCTCGACCGCCAGTTGCGCGGCGAGGTCCTGCACGTGGAAGACTCCCTCGTCGAAGCCCGGCAGGCGGGCCGGGTGGGCGCGTTCGGCGAGCCGCAGGCTGTCGGCGGCGGGGCCCGGCGTGCTATCGATCCCGGCCTGCCGCCAGCGCGCCGCCAGCGCCGCGCGCGGGAAGCGTGGCGCGTTGGCGCGCAGCCACAACGGTGCCTCGGTGTTGTTGGCGGCGAGCAATGCATCGACCCGCTCCGGCCAGTCGGCCTCGAAGCGCCGCAGCAGCCAGTCGGGGTGGCTGTGGCGGACGGCGCGCGAGTCGGGCTCCGGCCACGGCCCGCGCGTGGCTTTGCGCAGCACGGCGTTGAACAGGCCGGAAAGCCCCTCGCGGCCGAGCCGCTTCACCGCGTCCACGGTGGCCGACAGGGCGGCATGCGGCGGCAGGCCGAGCGCGTCGAGCTGGGCGAGGCCCACCAGCAGCAGGCGCGCCACGCAGCGGTCGCAGTCGCTGGCCATCGGCAACGGTCTCGCCAGCCACTGCGAGAGCACGAAGTCGTAGCGCCGCTGGTGGCGCAGGGCGGCGAACACGATGGCCTCGAGCAGGCCGCGGTCGCGCGGGTCGGCGATGCCCGGCAGCGTCTCCGCCAGCACCGACTTCAGCGAGCGGCCCTCGTCGAGTACCGCCACCAGCACCCGCGCGGCCTCGACGCGCAGGGCCGCGCCGGCGTTCATGCCGTCCTCGGCCTCGGCCGGGCCTTGAGGTACTCGGCCACCGGTTGCGGCCGCCCACCCTCGCGTTGCACCTGGGTGAGCCGCAACGCGCCCTCGCCGCAGCGGACCACGAGGCCGGTGCGGTCGGCGGCCAGCACCTCACCGGCCTGCGCGGCCGCGCCGAGCGCCAGCGCCTCGGCCTCGGGCAGCGGCACGGCGGCATGCACGCGCAGGCGCTCGCCGGCCAGCTCGCATTCGGCGACCGGCCACGGGTGGAAGGCGCGCACCCTGCGCGCCAGCGCCGCGGCCGGCTGCGACCAGTCGAGCCGGGCCTCCGCCTTCTCCAGCTTGTGTGCGTAGGTGACGCCCTCGGCCGGCTGCGGCGTGGCCGGCGGCGGGTCGCCGGCGCGCAGGCGGGCGAGGCCCTCGGCCAGCACCTCGGCAGCGAGGACGGCGAGGCGGTCGTGCAGGCTGCCGCCGGTGTCCCCGTCGTGGATGGGCGTGGTCCGCCGCAGCAGCAGCGGGCCGGTGTCGAGGCCCTTCTCCATCCGCATCAGGTCGACGCCGGTTTCCGCGTCGCCGGCCTCGATGGCGCGCTGGATGGGTGCGGCGCCGCGCCAGCGCGGCAGCAGCGAGGCATGCACGTTCCAGCAACCATGGCGCGGGATGTCCAGCACCGCCTGCGGCAGGATCAGGCCGTAGGCGACCACGACCAGCAGGTCCGGCGCCAGCTCGCGCAGGCCTGCCTGCGCATCGGCGTCGCGCAGCGTGGGTGGCTGCCGCACCGCGATGCCGAGCTGCTTCGCGCGCTGCTTCACCGGCGATTCCGCCAACGCGCGGCCGCGGCCGGCGGGGCGGTCCGGCTGGGTGTAGACGGCGACGAGTTCCCCGTGGGCGGCCGTGGCCTCGAGGCACGGCAGGCTGAAGGCCGGCGTGCCGGCGAAGACCAGGCGCAGGGCCATCAGCCTTCGGCCTTGGCCAGCTTGGCGAGCTTCTTCATCGCCATCTCGCGCTTGAGCGGCGTCAGGTAGTCGACGAACACCTTGCCGTCCAAATGATCGATCTCGTGCTGCACGCAGACCGCCTCGAGGCCGTCCGCGGTGAACTCCCAGGGCCGGCCGTCACGGTCGAGCGCCCGCACGGTCACGGTCTCGGCGCGCTTGACCTCGACGAACACGGTCGGCACCGACAGGCAGCCCTCCTTGCAGATCTGCGTACCGCTCGCGGCGACGATCTCGGGGTTGATCAGCACCTTGCGGTTCGACTTGTCGTCGGAGACGTCCATCACGATCAGGCGGACGTGGCGGTCGACCTGGGTGGCGGCAAGCCCGATGCCCGGCTCGGCGTACATGGTCTCGAACATGTCGTCGATGAGGGCGCGCAGGGCGTCGTCGACCCGCTCCACCGGCTTGGCGACGGTGCGCAGGCGGGGGTCGGGGAAGCGCAGGATCGGCAGCAGGGCCATGGGCGGAGCGGTAGGGGGATGCGGGCCTTGCCCGCCGGCCGCACAGTGTAGCCGGCGCAGCCGCCGGCCAGCGCCGTGCGCGCTTGCTTTGCGGCCTCGCTTCTGGGCTATAGTCACAAGTGTTAACCTTGGGGAAATCAGGGGGATAGCGGCCATGTTGAAACGACTCCATGCAGTCGCCGCGGCGGCCGTGCTGACGTTGGCGACCTACGCCGCCGCGACCGGCCTGCGCGAAGGGCATCCGGCCACCTACACGGTGCAGCGCGGCGACACCCTGTGGAGCATCGCCGCACGGTTCCTCGACCGCCCCTGGCTGTGGCCGGAGATCTGGCAGGCCAACCCGCAGATCGAGAATCCGCACCGCCTGTTCCCCGGCGACGTCATCAGCCTCGCCTACCTCGAGGGCCGCGCCACGCCGGTGGTGCAGGCCACCCGCGACGGCCCCGCGCCGCGTGCCGAGGACGCCATCCCGACGGTGCCGCTCGCCGAGG
This sequence comes from Lysobacteraceae bacterium, assembly GCA_018333835.1. Taxonomy (GTDB): domain Bacteria; phylum Pseudomonadota; class Gammaproteobacteria; order Xanthomonadales; family Xanthomonadaceae; genus Silanimonas. The sequence continues at coordinate 4,480 of JAGXSL010000005.1, read as the reverse complement.
TCGAGGGCCTCCTGCGCGACAGCAGCGTGGTCGAGGACATCGACGGCCTGCCGTACGTGGTGGCGCTGGAAGGCGACCGCCTGCGCGGTGCCGAGGGCCAGATCGCCTACGTGCGCGGCCTTGAGGGCGTGGCCATCGGCGGGACGGTGCGCATCGTCCGCCCGGCCTTCGTGTTCCGCCTGCCGGCCGCGGCGCGCCGCAACAACATCATCCCGGACTCGCTCGACCACCGCGGCGACATCACCTACCGCGACTGGTCGAGCACCTGGGGCCAGGCCTTCGGAGCCGGTGGCGAAACGCTCGGCATCGAGCTCACCCGCCAGGCCCTGGGCCGGGTGACCCAGGTGCAGGGCGAGGTCAGCCTGGTGCTGCTGGTCGACGGTCCGGCCGATGTCCGCGCCGGCGACCGCGTGCTGACCGGCCCGGCACCGGCCTGGGACGCCCACTTCCTGCCGCAGCCGCCGGCCTCGATCCCGGCGCAGTCGCGGGTGCTGGCGGTGGCCGATGCCAGCCTCGCCGCCGGGCCGAACTCGGTGGTGGCGCTCTCGGTCGGCAGCCGCGATGGCATCCGCAACGGCATGGTGTTCTCGACCTGGCGGCCCGGCACTTCGACCCCGGACACGGTGGCCCAGCGCAACCCGTTCGCCGCCGCCACCGACCGCGTGCAGCTGCCCGACGAGTTCACCGGCCGGGTGATGGTGTTCCGCAGCTTCGACCGGGTCAGCTACGCGCTGGTGATGGAGGCGATCCGCCCGGTCAGCGTCGACGACCACCTGAAGCACCCGGACGCGGTGCAGTAGCACCCGCGGCCACATCGTTTTCCGACATCGGGGCGCCTGCGGGCGCCCCGATGCTTTCCGGCATGGACGACGACGATGCCCTGCTCCGCCTCCACCACGCCGCCGGCCCGTCCGGCTGGCTGCGCCGGCTGCTCGACCACGCGGCCAGCGAGGCGGCGGCGACCCCCGCGCTGGCGGCCTGGTCGGCGGGCGATGCGGCCTGGGCCGCGGCCGGCGCACCGGCCGGGGCGCGCGCGCTCGCCATGGGCCCTGCCGCCGCCAGCGCCAGCCGGCGCGCACGGCAGTGGCGCGATGGCGGGTCCGGGCGGCAGATCATCGGCTGGGCCAGCCCGCTCTACCCCGGCCAGCTGGCGGCCAGCCCGGCACCGCCCGGCCTGCTCTACGCCGAAGGGCGGGCGGAACGCCTGTGGTGGCCGCAGATCGCCCTGGTCGGCAGCCGCGCCCCGACCCCGGGCGGGCGCGAGCGCGCCGGCCACTGGGCCGCCGCGTTCGCCGGTGCCGGCTTCGTGGTGACGAGCGGGCTGGCCGCCGGCATCGATGCCGCCGCCCACGCCGCCTGCCTCGCCGCCCCCGGCAGCATCGCGGTGATGGGCACCGGACCGGACGCCTGCTTCCCCGCCGCGCACGCCCGGCTGAAGGCGGCGATCGCCGTCGAAGGCTGCGTGCTCAGCGAATACCCGCCCGGCACGCCGGCGCGGGCCGGGCACTTCCCGGCGCGCAACCGCATCATCGCCGGGCTGGCGCTGGCCACCGTGGTGGTCGAGGCGGCCCAGCGTTCCGGGGCGCTGATCACCGCCCGCCTCGCAGCCGAGGCCGGACGCGAGGTGTTCGCCCTGCCCGGCGCCCCGGAGAACCCCAAGGCGCAGGGCTGCCACCGGTTGATCCGCGACGGTGCCGTCCTCGCCGACCACCCGGAGCAGGTGGTCGAAGCCCTGGCGGGGGCCGCCGCCCGGGTCGCCCCGGCGCTGCGCGCCCGCCTCGATGCCACGGCAGCGGCCGCCGGGCCGCCGGGCCGTCCCGGCCCGGAACCCGCGCCCGCACCGGCTTCGCTGCCCGCGGAGCATGCCGCCGTGTTGGCCGCCTTGGGCCACGAAGGGGCCGGCTTCGATGAACTGCTGGCCCGCAGCGGGTTGACGGGGTCCACCCTCGCCCCCATCCTGTCGGCCATGGAGCTGGAGGGCCGTCTCATGCAGCAGCACGGGGTGTACCACCCCTGCGGTTCCGCCTATCCCACAGGCGCCGATGCCCGGCGCAGGCGCATGGGCTGATGAAAGAATCGATCCTCGACGTCCTGCTCTACCTCTTCGAACACTATTTCAGCGACGACTCCGACCTCGTCCGCGACCGCGACTCGCTCCAGGCCGGCTTGCTCGACGCCGGCTTCAGCCCCGCCGAGATCCACAAGGCCTTCGAGTGGCTGGACGCCCTGGCCGAGCAGCGGCCGGAAGCCACCGCGCTGGTCCGCCCGGATGCCCCGGTGCGGGTCTACACCGCCGCTGAACACGGCCGCCTCGAAGCCGAGGGCGTCGGCTTCCTGATGTTCCTGGAGCAGAGCGGGGTGCTCGGCGCCGAGCAGCGCGAACTGGTGCTCGACCGCGCCATGGCGCTGGACCAGGACGAGCTCGACCTCGACGACCTGAAATGGGTCGTGCTGATGGTGCTGTTCAACCAGCCGGGCGCGGAAGCCGCCTACGCCTGGATGGAGAACCTGATGTTCGGCGAGGCGCCGGTGCCGGTGCACTGAACGCCGCCGACTTGACACCGCCGCCACGGCGGTGCCCCTAATGAAAAAGAGAAGGCCCGCCCACAGCGGGCCTTCGCCCTTCGCGCAGGTCCTGCGCATGGCGCCACGGAAAGCCCGGACATGGCCAAGAACCTCCTCATCGTCGAATCGCCGGCCAAGGCGAAAACCATCCACAAGTACCTCGGCAAGGACTTCCAGGTGCTGGCGAGCTACGGCCACGTCCGCGACCTGGTGCCGAAGGAGGGCGCGGTCGATCCCGAGCGCGGCTTCGCCATGCGCTACGAGCTGATCGACAAGAACGAGAAGCACGTCGATGCCATCGCCCGGGCCGCCCGCGACGCCAGCGCCATCTACCTCGCCACCGACCCGGACCGCGAGGGCGAGGCGATCAGCTGGCACATCGCCGAGATCCTGAAGGAGCGCAAGCTGCTCAAGGACAAGACCCTGCACCGGGTGGTGTTCACCGAAATCACCCCGAAAGCAATTCGCGAGGCGGTCGAGCGCCCGCGCCGGGTCAGCGACGAGTTGGTGAACGCGCAGCAGGCGCGCCGCGCGCTCGACTACCTGGTCGGCTTCAACCTCTCGCCACTGCTCTGGCGCAAGGTGCAGCGCGGGCTGTCGGCCGGGCGCGTGCAGTCGCCAGCGTTGCGGATGATCGTCGAGCGCGAGGAGGAGATCGAAGCCTTCAAGGCCCGTGAGTACTGGTCGATCGCCGCCGAGGCCGCGCATCCGAAGCAGGCCTTCACCGCCAAGCTCACCAAGCTCGACGGCGGCAAGGTCGAGCAGTTCACGATCACCGACGGCACGACCGCCGAGGCCGCGCGCGCCCGCATCGCCCGCGACGCGCAGGGGATGCTCGTCGTCACCGATGTCGAGAGCAAGCAGCGCAAGCGCCGCCCGGCCCCGCCCTTCATCACCTCGACCCTGCAGCAGGAGGCCGCGCGCAAGCTCGGCTTCTCCACCAGCCGCACCATGCGCGTCGCGCAGAAACTCTACGAGGGCGTGGCCCTCGGCGAGGAGGGTACGGTGGGCCTGATCACCTACATGCGTACCGACGGGGTCAGCCTGTCGATGGATGCCCTGTCCGAGATCCGCGACGTGATCGCCCGCGACTTCGGCACCCAGGCCCTGCCGGACAAGCCGAACTTCTACCAGTCGAAATCGAAGAACGCGCAGGAGGCCCACGAGGCCGTGCGCCCGACCTCGGCGCTGCGCACGCCGGCTTCCGTCGCACGCTTCCTCGCCGACGACGAGCGCCGCCTCTACGAACTCGTCTGGAAGCGCACCCTGGCCTCGCAGATGGTGCCGGCCACGCTCAACACCGTCTCGGTCGACCTCGCCGCTGGCAGCCAGCACGGCTTCCGCGTCAGCGGCACCACCGTGGTCGATCCGGGTTTCCTCGCCGTCTACGAGGAAGGCAAGGACGCCAAGGGCGAGGAGGACGACGAGGAGGGCCGCAAGCTGCCCGACATGAAGCCCGGCGACCGCGTGCCGCTCATCGAAGTGACGACGACGCAGCACTTCACCGAGCCGCCGCCGCGCTTCTCCGAGGCCTCGCTGGTGAAGGCGCTGGAGGAGTACGGCATCGGCCGCCCCTCGACCTACGCCAGCATCATCCAGACCCTGCTCAACCGCGAGTACGTCCACCTCGACGCGCGCCGCTTCCGGCCGACCGACGTCGGCCGCGCGGTGGCGAAGTTCCTCTCGGCGCACTTCACGCAGTACGTCGACTACGACTTCACCGCCCGGCTCGAGGACGAACTCGACGAGGTCTCGCGCGGCGAGGCCGAGTGGGTGCCCCTGCTCGAGAAGTTCTGGAAGCCGTTCTCGAAGACGGTGGAGGAGAAGGGCGAGAGCGTCGAGCGCAGCGAGGCCTCGGGTTCGCGCGTGCTCGGCATCGACCCGACGAGCGGCAAGCCGGTCTCGGTGCGGCTCC
>JAGXSL010000004.1 GCA_018333835.1 Lysobacteraceae bacterium | reverse complement strand
GGCGGGGTCGGTATGGACCCAGGCGCGGCTCGGCACGGCGCGCAGCGAAAGCCCACGCGCGCGCGCCAGCGGTTCGTACTGGTCGACGAGGCCGCGCAGCAGCGGCCCGAGCGCCACCGGCAGCGGTCGCGCCTGCCACTGCCCGGACTCGATGCGCGAGAGATCGAGCAGGCCGTCCAGCAGTTCCTCGGCGGCGCGCAGCGAAGCATCGATGCGGCCGCTGATGCGGCGCTGCTCGTCGCGCCCCTCGGACTCGTGCAGGGCCGCCGAGAACAGGCGTGCGGCGTGCAGCGGTTGCAGCAGGTCGTGGCTCAGGGCGGTCATGAAGCGGGTGGTGGCCTGTCGGGCCTGTTCGGCATGGCCCTTGGCGAGCGCGGTCTCGGCGAGCGCGGCCGAAAGCGCGCGGGTGCGGTCCTCGACCCGGCGTTCGAGCTGCGAGGCGGCGTCGCGCAGTTCCAGTTCGACGCGCTTGTAGTCGCTGACGTCGGTGTAGGTGGTGACGTAGCCGCCGCCGGGCAGGGGCTGGCCGCGCATCTCGACCACCTGCCCGCTCGGGCGGATGCGCTCGAACACGTGCGCCGTGCCGCGCCGCAGGTGCTCCAGCCGGCGGTGCACGTGCGCCTCGACGTCGCCCGGCCCGCACTCGCCGCGCAGGGCGTTCCAGCGGATCAGCTCGGCCACCGGCTTGCCGACGTGGAGCAGGCCGTCGGGGTAGTCGAAGAGCCGCTGGTAGGCCTGGTTCCAGGCGATCAGCCTGAGCTCGGCGTCGACCACGCTGACGCCGTGGCTGACGTGTTCCAGCGTGGTGTTGAGCAGCTCGCGGTTGAAACGGCGCTGCTGGCCGGCGTCGTCGAGCAGGGCCACCACCTCGCCGAAGGCCATGCCGCTGCCGCGCAGCGCGGCGGTGAGCAGGGCGCGGGCCGAGGCAGCACCCACCGCCGAGGCCAGCAGACGCTCGCCGAACAGCAGGAAGTGGCGGTCGGCCAGCGCCGATTCGTCGAGCGGGCGGCCGCGCTCGCCGGCGTAGGCGGCGAAGTCGGCGCGTACCGCCGCCTCGCCCAGCACCCGGGCGCAGAGGGCCAGCACATCGCCCTCGGTGGCGCGGCCGGTGGCGTCGGGCGCGGCCTCCGGGCGCTCGGCGTCGGGGCGCAGGAAGGGCTCGGCGGCGAGCCGCGCCGCCAGGCTCGGCCGGTGGCGCAGCGAGGCGGCGACGAACACCGCGGCGTTGGCGCCCAGCGAAACCACCGCGCCGTGCGTCAGCGGGTCCCAGGCCGAGAGCCCGAACAGCGCCTCGGGGCGCAGCAGGGCGAGGCCGAACGGGCCGTCGGTGAGCCAGCCAGCACCGACATCCAACCCGCGCGCCACCGCCGGCAGCAACAGCGTGTAGACGTACAGCACGAAGCCGACGGCGATGCCCCAACGCGCGCCGATCCGGCTCGCTCCGCGCCAGTACAGGCCGCCGAGCAGGGCCGGGGCGAACTGCGCCACCGCCGCGAAAGCGAGCAGCCCGTGCGCGGCCAAGGCCTCCTGCCCGGTGACGGTGTGGTAGTAGACCCAGGCGGCGAGGCAGAGGCCGACGATGGTGGCGCGCCGCACCTGCAGGATGCGCCGGCCGAAGCGCGCCGAGTCGTGCGCGCTGCGCAACAGCCACGGCATGGCGAGGTCGTTGCTCACCATGGTGGCGATGGCGAGGCTCGCCACCAGCACCATGCCGGTGGCCGCCGAGACGCCGCCGAGGAAGGCGAGCAGCGCGAGATCGATGCGCTCCTGCGAGAGCGGCAGGGCCAGCACCCAGGCGTCGGCGCTCACCCCTTCGCCGACATGGCTGGCGCCGGCCCAGGTGATCGGCAGCACCGCAAGGCAGATCACCACGAGGTAGAAGCCGAAGGCCCAGCGCGCCGGGTTCAGGTCCTGCGGGTTCTGGCACTCCACCACCAGCACCTGGAACTGGCGCGGCAGGCAGAACAGAGCGAGGAAGGCGAGCAGGGTCTGGGCCACGAAGGGGGCGGGCAACTCCGGCAGTGGGGCCTCGCGCACCGCGACCGGCACCGCGCCGCCGAGCAGCCGCCAGGCGAACAGCGCCACCAGCACGAGGGCCAGCAGCTTGACCACCGACTCCAGCGCGATCGCCCACATGAAGCCGCGGTGGTGGCGGGTGGCATCGACGTGACGGGTGCCGAACAGGATACCGAACAGCGCGAGCAGGGCGGCGGCGAACAGCGCCGGGTCGTCGAGCAGGCCGCTCGGCGGGCGGCCGGTCAGCACCTCGACCGAGAGCGCGATCGCCTTCAACTGCAGGGCGAAATAGGGCACCGCCGCCACCACCGAGACCACCGCCACCAGCGCCGCCAGCTCGCGGGCGCGGCCGTAGCGGGCGGCGAGGAAATCGGCGATCGAGGCGGTGCGCTGGCGCTGGCCGATCAGCACCATGCGCCGCATCAGTCCACCACCGAAGGCCAGCAGCAGCAGCGGGCCGAGGTAGATCGGCAGGTAGCTCCAGGGGTTGCCGGCGGCCACGCCGACGGCGCCGAGCAGGGTCCAGGAGCTGCAATAGACCGCGAGCGTCAGGGCGAACAGCAGGGGCCGGAGCGGGCCGCGCGCCGGGCCAGCGCGGTCGCCGCGCCAGGCCACCGCCAGCAGCAGGCCGACGTAGAGCAGGGACACCAGCAGCAGGCTCAAGCCGTGGACCATCGATGCCCCGTTGCGTGGATTTCCGCGCCGATTCTAGGCCGCGCCGGCAGGCCCGGTTCGGCGCGCCCGCAGCACGCGCCAGGCCAGTGCGGTGGCGGTGGCGTCGGCGAGCGCGTCGTGGCGGTTCAGCGCCGGCACCCCGGTGTCGGCGAGGATCGCGTCGAGGTTGCCGCGCTGGGCGCGCTCCGGCCGGGTGCGCTCGAGGTGGGCGAGGTGCACCGCGGCGAGGTCGATGCGCCGGTGCGGCAGCGGGAAGCCGGCCAGCGCCCGTACCCAGGGGTCGAGCATGGCGATGTCGAAGGCGATGCAGTAGCCAAGCAGCGGCCGCGGCCCCAGCCAGTGCAGGAAGTCGGCCACCACCGCCGGCACCGCCTCGGCATCGGCGAGGTCGCCGGGGAGGATGCGGTGGTGGCGGATCGACTCGATACCGAAGCTGCGCCCCGGCGCCACCCAGCGTTCGAAACGCTCGGAGAGCAGCACGCGGTTACCGCGCACCGGTACCGCGGCCAACCGCAGGATGCGGTCGTGGGCCGGGTCGAGGCCGGTGGTTTCGAGGTCGAGGCTGACCACCTCGTCGGCCGGCGCGCGCCCAAACAGCGCGCCCCACGGGCCGTCGCCGTGCTGCCAGGCCAGCCAGCGGCGATGCAGCGGGTTCATGCCAGGCCGCGCAGGTGGAAGACCTCGCGCAGGTGGCCCTTGAAGCGGTTGACCACGCGCAGCGCGTCGCGCAGCAGTTCGCGGTCGAGGTGGCGCAGGGCGGCGATGTCGAGGAGGTTGTCGGGCAGGCGGCCGGCGGCCAGGGCGTCGAACTGCTGGGCCAGCCGCAGCCGCTGGAACACCGCCAGCGCCTGCGGCACGTCGCGGCCCAGCTCGACCGGCAGCACGCCGGCGGCGACCAGCCCCTCGCAGCGGGCGAAGCTGTTGCTGCGCGCCACCCCGTGGCGCAGCGCCAGCGTGCGCAGGCCGTGCACCAGCGGGAAGATGCCACCCTTCTTGATGTCGGTGCCGGATTCGCCCTGGCGGACGCGGCCGAGCAGGGTGAGCGGGGTGTCGAACTGGAAGGCCGCCTCGACCATGCGGTGCATCAGCAGTTCGTCGCGGCCGAGCGCCATCAGGTCCTCGTGCAGCGGCTGCACCAGGCTGCGCTCGCCGGCGACCGGACGGGCGTCGACCACCATCGACAGCTCCATCAGGGCGACCGGATCGCTGCTGCGCCGCCATTCGGCGATCCGCCCACGCCAGCCGGCCAAGGTCTGCCGCCAGTGCGGGTTGCTCGCCATCACGCCGCCGGGGCAGGGCGGGTAGCCGATCGCCGCGAGCTGCGCCGAGAAGCGGTCCATCGCCGCGGCGAGGCCGGGTGGCGGCCGCTCGCCGGCGATGATCAGGGCGTTGTCCTGGTCGGTCTTGAGGATCTGCTCGCGCCGGCCCTCGCTGCCCAGCACCAGCAGGCAGAGGCCGGCGCGCTCTTCGGCCGGCAGGCAGAACTCGAACAGCCGCGCCAGCAGCCGCGAGTTGAGCGCGCTCACCAGTTCCATCAGGTAGCTGATCTTGGCGCCCTGCGCGAACAGGGTGCGCACGAGCCCGGTCATCTCGCGCGCCGCTTCCACCACCTCGGCCTCGGTTCCGGCACGCGCGAGGCGCATGCTGATCAGGTGCGACTGGCTGGCGTAGTGGCTCAGCACCTCGGCCAAACCAAGGGTGCCGACCACCTCGGCGCCGCGGCGTACGGCCACCCGCTCGATGTGGGCCTCGGTCATGGTCACCAGGGCCTGGAACAGCACGTCGTCCTCGCGCACGCCGATCAGGGGGCGGTGCGCCAGCGGCCCGACCGGCGCCTCCAGGCCATGCCCTTCGAGGGCCAGCGCGTCCAGCAGGTCGGTGCGGGTGACGATGCCGGGACCGTCCTCGCCGGGGCCGGGCGCCACCAGCAGGCATTCGACCGCGTGCTGGCGGAGGGCCGCCACCGCCGCCGCGATCGGAGTGGCCGGCGGCAGCAGCACCGCCGGTGCGAAGCGGGCGTCGCGGACACGGGTCAGCATCAGCCGGTTCGACTCGGCCGGGGCGTTCTTCTCGGCCAGCAGCTGCCGCTTCGCCGACAGCCCCTCGTGGAACCAGGCGGCGAAGCGCGGCTGGTCGGCGAGCAGGGCCTGGAACACCGCCGCCGGCAGCAGGAAGGCCAGCACCTCGCCGCGGGCGCGGTAGCGGTGGCGGGCGCGGCCGGTGATGACGGCGAAGGCGCCGAACACCTCGCCGGGACCGTAGTCGGAGAACAGCCGCTCGCGGCCGTCCTCGACATCACCGGCCTCGACCTCGCCGCGCAGCACCACGAACACCTGGGCCGAGGGCTTGCCGGCATCGATCAGCACGCTGCCGGGCGGGTAGAAGGCAAGGTCGATCGCCGCCTCGACCCGGGCACGGCCGGCCGCGTCGAGCAGGTCGAAGGGCGGCACGCTGAAATCGAAACCGGGGACGGCAGCCATGCCGCAAGGCTGCCACGGCCGGGGCCGGGCGTCGCTGCGACTTTCGGCGGAGCCGGCGTCCGGCGGCCGGCGGTGCCGGGGGGTAGACTGCAAGACCCGACCCGCCGCCGCCGACGCCCATGCCTCCCGATCCGTCCGCTCCGGCCGCGTATCCGGCCGCTCCGGCTCCACCCCCGGCCGCGCATCCGGCCGCAAGCCTCGCCACCACCCTCGCCACCCTGCGCAATGCCTGGCTCCAGCAGCGGCCCGGCTACGCGCAACGGATGGACGAGCTCGAACGCCTCGCCACCATCATCAAGGCGCAGCGCGAGGCGATCGTCGAGGCGATCAATGCCGACTTCGGCCGCCGCGCCACCGTCGAGACGCTCGCCGCCGACCTGATGGTGACGCTGGAGGAGATCAAGCATGTGCGCCGGCACCTGAAGCGCTGGATGAAGCCGCGGCGCGCGCCGATCAACGCCCTGTTCCTGCCGGCGCGCGGCGAGATCCGCTACCTGCCGCTCGGCGTGGTCGGCATCGTTGCGCCCTGGAACTATCCGTTCCAGCTCGCGATGATCCCGCTCGTCGACGCCATCGCCGCCGGCAACCACGTGATGATCAAGCCCAGCGAGTTCACGCCGCGCACCAGCGCGCTGATCCGCGAACTCTGCGCCGCCGTCTTCCCCGCCGAGCGGGTGGCGGTCATCGAGGGCGACGCGGCGGTCGGCGCCGCCTTCACCGCCCTGCCCTTCGACCACCTGCTGTTCACCGGCAGCACCGCCGTCGGCCGCAAGGTGATGGCCGCCGCTGCACCGAACCTCACGCCGGTCACGCTGGAACTCGGCGGTAAATCGCCCGCCCTGATCGCGCCGGGCTTCGACATCGCCCACGCCGCCGAGCGCATCGCGACGGGCAAGCTGTTCAACGCCGGCCAGACCTGCGTGGCGCCCGACTACGTGCTGGTGCCGGAAGCGCAGCGCGACGAATTCGTCAGCGCCTACCTCGCCGCCGTGGCCAAACGGCATCCGCAGCTCGCCGGCAACCCCGACGTCACCTGCGTGATCAACCCGAGGCAGGCGGCCCGCCTGCGCGAGTGGCTCGACGACGCGAAACAGCGCGGCGTGGCGATCCGCCAGCATGCGCCGGACGACGGCGCGACGGCACCCGGCGAGATCCTCCCGCCCACCGTGCTGATCGACCCGCCCGACGAGGCCCGGGTGATGCAGGAGGAGATCTTCGGCCCGCTGCTGCCGGTGAAGGGCTACCGCACGCACGACGAGGCCATCGCCTACATCCTCGGCCGCGAGCGCCCGCTCGCCTTCTACCCCTTCGACCGCGACCGCGAGCGCCTGGAGCGCACGCTCGACAGCGTCGTCGCCGGCAGCGTCTGCGTCAACGACACCCTGATCCAGTTCGGCCAGCACGAGCTGCCGATCGGTGGCGTCGGCGCCTCCGGCATGGGCCATTACCACGGCCATGCCGGCTTCCTCACCTTCAGCAAGGCCATGCCGGTGATGCGGCAGGCGCGCCTGAACGGCATGGGCCTGTTCGACCCGCCGTACTCGAAGCTGATCCAGCGGCTGCTCGATTTCCTGACGCGGTGAGGAGCGAGGCTTGCGCCGCGCTGCCGGTCGCGGCGGCGGGCGCCGCGCGCTGCCGGTCGCGGCGGCGGGCGCCGTGCGGCACCGGTCAGGGACCTTGCACGTCCCGACTACAGTGTAGTACGTTGCATCCAAGCCCTTCGCGATCCCCGAGGATCCGGACATGACCGCCACCAGCGTCCGCCTGCAGCCCGATGTCGAAGCCGGCCTCGCGTCGATCACCGAGAAGCTGCAGCGCAGCCGCAACTGGGTGATCAACGAGGCGGTGCGCGAGTACGTCGCGAAGCGCGAGCTGGATGACGCGCGCTGGGCGGAAACCCTCGAGGCACTGGAGGATGTTGCGGCAGGGCGAGTGGTGTCGGGCGAAGCGGTCGAGGCGTGGTTGGCCTCTTGGGGCACCGCGAATGAGCTCCCGCCGCCGAAAGTCGGCGAATGAAGCTGATCCTGGCGCGCACGGCGTCGAAAGACCTCGTGCGGCTTCGTGCCTTCATCGCAACGCATGACCCCGTGGCTGCCTCGCGCATCGCGTCGGATCTCCGCGAGCGCATCGCGTACCTGAAAACCTTCCCGGACATGGGACATGCCGTGCCCGAGGCGCCTGAATCTCTGCCGCTGCGCGAATTCGCGTTTGGTGACTTCGTCGTCCGCTACCTGCGATTGGAGGCGTCGCTGGTCATCTTGCGCGTCTGGCATCACCGCGAGGATCGACGCTAGCAATTTCTCGCGCCTTGTCCGGTGAGGCCCCGGCCCCCATCCTTGCGCCATGGACACGACCGCCGCTTCCACGACGACCAACCCTCTGCTCTCGCCGGCCCTGCTGCCGGATTTCCCGGCCATCGAACCGGCGCACGTGGTGCCCGCCATCGAGGCGGTGATCGCCGACTACCGCGAGGCCGTCGAGCGCCTCGTCGCCGACCCTTCCGCTCGCGATTTCGATTCGCTGGTGGCGCCGCTCGCGCAGCTCGACGAGCGGCTCTCGCGCACCTGGTCGCCGGTGGCACACCTGCACGGGGTGAAGGACTCGCCGGCGCTGCGCGAGGCCTATGCGGAGGCCGACGAGCGCATCACCGCCTTCACCACCGAGCTCGGCCAGCACCGCGGTCTCTTCGAGGCGATGAAGGCGGTGCGCGAGGGTGCCGGCTTCGCGGCGCTCGACCGCGCGCAGCGCACCCTCGTCGAGGACAGCCTGCGCGGCTTCCGCAACGCCGGCGTGGCGCTGGAGGAGCCGGCGCGCACCCGCTTCCGCGAGATCCAGACCGAACTTTCCAAGCTCGACACCGCCTTCGAGGAGGCCGTGCTCGACGCCACCGAGGCCTGGTCGCTGCCGCTCGACGAGACCCGGCTCGCCGGCCTGCCGCCCTCGGCGCGCGAGCTGCTGGCGGGGCAGGCGAAGGCGAAGGGGCAGGACGGCTTCCTCGCCACGCTGAAAGGCCCGGTGGTGCAGGCGCTGCTGACCCACGCCGACGACCGGAGCTTGCGCGAGGCGATCTACACCGCGTACCACACCCGCGCCTCGGACCAGGGCCCGCAGGCCGGGCAGTTCGACAACTCCGAACGCATCGCCCGCATCCTGGCGCTGCGCCACGAGTCCGCACGGCTGCTGGGCTTCTCGACGGCAGCGCACGAGTCGCTGGACGACAAGATGGCCGGCACGCCCGAGCGCGTGCTCGGCTTCCTGCGCGAACTGGCCGCCAAGGCGCGGCCGGTGGCTCTCGCTGAGCTCGACGAGCTGCGCGCTTTCGCCTCCGCCGAACTCGGACTGCACGACCTGCAGCCCTGGGACCTGGCTTACGCCAGCGAGAAGCTGCGCGTGGCGCGCTACGCCTTCGAGGAGGAGCAGCTCAAGCCGTACTTCTCGCAGCAGAAGGTGCTGGAGGGCGTGCTTGCCATCGCCACCGACGTGTTCGGCGTGCATTTCCGCGAGCGCCACGACGTGCCGGCCTGGCATCCCGACGTGCAGTACTTCGACGTGCTGGACGCCGACGGCACGCTGCGCGCCGGCGTCTACTTCGACCACTACGCCCGCGAGGGCAAGCGCGGCGGCGCCTGGATGGACGTGTGCCGCTCGCGGCTCGGCCTGACCGGCCAGATCCCGGTGGCCTACCTCACCTGCAACGCGGCACCGCCCGGCGAAGGCCGCCCCAGCCTGCTCAACCACGACGACGTGCTCACCCTGTTCCACGAGTTCGGCCACGGCTTGCACCACCTGCTGACCGAGATCGGCTGGCCGGCCGTCTCCGGCATCCACGGCGTCGAGTGGGATGCGGTGGAGCTGCCCAGCCAGTTCATGGAGAACTTCGGCTGGAAGCGCGAGGCGCTCGACCGCTTCGCCCGCCACTGGCAAACGGGCGAGACGCTGCCGGAGGAACTGTTCGCGAAGATGACCGCGGCGCGACACTTCCACGCCGGCCTGTTCCTCGTGCGCCAGCTCGAGTACGCGCTGTACGACTTCCGCCTGCATCTCGAGTACGACCCGGCGAAGGGCCCGCGCACGCTCGAGATCCTCGACGAGGTGCGCGCGGAAGTGAGCGTGATCAGGCCGCCGGCGTGGCAGCGCTTCCCGCAGGCCTTCAGCCACATCTTCGCGGGCGGCTACGCGGCGGGCTACTACAGCTACCTGTGGGCCGAGGTCTTGAGCGCCGATGCCTTCGACGCCTTCGAGGACGCGGCGAAGACCGGCGGCACGGTGTTCGACGCCGCCACCGGCGCCCGCTACCGTCGCGAGATCCTCGCCGTCGGCGGCTCGCGTCCGGCGCTGGAGAGCTTCATCGCCTTCCGCGGCCGCGAGCCGGACCCGACCGCGCTGCTGAGGAGCCACGGCCTCGCGGCCTGATCCGGGCATGGCGGCGGATCCGGGCTGGCTGCTGCGGCTTCCGAACTACGTGGGCGACACGGTCTGCGCGCTGCCCGCCCTGCATCGGCTGGCGGCGGCGGGCCCACTGCTCGCGTTCGGGAAGCCCTGGGCGCTGCCCCTGCTGGCCGCGGCGGGCATCGCGGCGCAAGCCTACCCGCAGGGCCTGCGCGCCCGCGCGGCGGCCCTGCGCGAGGCCGCGCAGGCGCAGGGCACGCGCCGCATCCTGCTGCTGACGAACGGCCTCGGCAGCGCGCTGGAGGCGCGGCTCGCGGGCCTGCGGCCGCTCGGCTACGCGCGCCACGGGCGCCGCCTGCTGCTGCACGAAAGCGCCGGCCCGCTGCCCGCGGTGCATCTGGTCGAGAGCTACCAGCGGCTGGTGGATCGGGTGCCCGGTGCCGCGCCACGGGCCGCGGACGGAGCGCCACCCTGGTCCCCCGTCTGGCCCGGCCCGCGCGCCGACGCCGCCCGCCTCGCCGCCGCGACCCGGCGCCTGCGGCAGGCGCTCGGCCACGATGCGCCCTACGCCCTGCTGGTGCCGCACGCCGGCGGTGGCCACGGCGGGGCCAGCAAGGACTGGCCGCATTTCGGCGCGCTGCTGCCCCTGCTGCGCGCGGCCGGCCTGCGGGTGCTGATGGCGCCCGGCCCCGGCGAGGCCGAGGCCTTCGCCGCCGCCGCGCCGGGGGCCGAAGTGCTGGCGGGCCTCGACCTCGTCGCCTTGGGCCTGCTGGCGGCCGGGGCGCGCCTCGTGATCGCGCCGGACTGCGGCCCGGCGCACCTCGCCGCCGCCGCCGGCGCGCCGCTGCTCGCCGTGTTCGGCCCGACCGCCCCGGCGCGCTGCCGGCCCTGGTCGCCGCGGGCCGAGGTGCTGGGTGGCGGCGGCGCGTGGCCTGCGCGCGAGGAGGTGGAGGCGGCGATCCTGCGCCTTCTTGCCAGCCACAAGGAACCTCACGCCCCGAAAAGCCTCGCCGATGAGTCCCCGTGATGCAGCCTTAAGTCGCGATTCACCCCCGCCGGCCAAGATGGGATGTCCTCTGGAGACCGCCGCCATGCTGCGCCGCACCGCGCTTGCCGCCCTGCTCGCCCTGCCGCTCGCCGGCTGCGTCACCTACCAGGTGGTCGACCGCGGCGGCTTCTACGAACTGCACGACGGCGTGCGCCACGTGCCCGGGCATGCCGGCCACGGTGCCTATTTCCTGCAGCCGGCGCGGCCGACGGTGGTCCACGGCATCGACCGCTGGGTGCACGACCCCTGGGGCTTCGGCCCCGGCAGCCACTGGTCCTGGTCCAGCCACATCGGCTGGGGCTGGGGCAGCCCGCGCTGGGGCGGTTCGCTGGGTTGGGGCTGGGGTTGGCACGGTGCGCCGCACTGGAGCCGCTGCGGCTGGCCACATGGGCACTGCGGCTGGCCGTACTGGCACCGCGGCTGGGCCGGACCCGGCACGGTCTGGGTGGTGCCGGCCCCCGCGCCCCGCCCGGATCCTGTACGGCCGATGCCGAAGCCACGGCCGATGGTGGTGGAGGCCACGCCCGTGCTGCCGGCCCCGGCCTTCCGCGACGGCCCGCGGCAGTGGGGCGAGCCGCGCCGGCTCGAACTGCCTGCGCGCCGCTTCGAGGAACCGCCGGCGCGCTTCGAACGGCCGCAGCGCTTCGAGGAACCACCGGCACGCTTCGAGCGGCCGCAGCGCTTCGAGGAACCGCCGGCGCGCTTCGAACGGCCCGAGCGCTTCGAGGAACCGCCGGCGCGCTTCGAGCGGCCCGAGCGTTTCCCCGAGCCGCGCCACATCGAGCGCGCCGAGCCCCGGCTCAAGCCGAGGCCGGTGTTCGAGGAGCCGATCGAGTAACTCCTCCGTTTGGCCGCCTGTCGCGGGGCGGCCGCCGCGCCACGTTCAGAACTCGGTCCACTCCCCGTCGCTGGCATCGGCCTTGCCCGGAGCCGGCCGCGGGGTGGCGGCTCCGGGCTTGTTGGCCGCCGGCTTGCTCGTGGCCTTGGGCGCTGGCCTCGGCTCGGGTTTCGGCTCGGCCTTGGGCACGGGCTTCGCCGGGGCCACGGCACGGCCCGCGGCTCGAGCGGCGGACGGCAGGGCCGCTGGAGCAGCCGTCACCGCCGCCGTGCCGACATTGAACCGCCCCACCGCCTCCGCCAGCGCCTGCGCCTGCTCCTCCATGGAACGCGCCGCCGCCGAGGCCTCCTCCACCAGCGCCGCGTTCTGCTGCGTCGTTTCGTCCATCTGCACGATGGTCTGGTTGACCTGTTCGATGCCGGCGCTCTGCTCCGCCGAAGCCGCGCTGATCTCGGCCATGATGTCGGTCACCCGCTTCACCGAGCCCACGATCTCCGCCATCGTGCTGCCGGCCTGGTTCACCAGCTGCGAACCCTCGCCCACCTTCGTCACCGAGGCCTCGATCAGCTCCTTGATCTCCTTCGCCGCGTTCGCCGAACGCTGCGCCAGGCTGCGCACCTCCGCCGCCACCACCGCGAAGCCGCGGCCCTGCTCGCCGGCCCGCGCCGCCTCCACCGCCGCGTTCAGCGCCAGGATGTTGGTCTGGAACGCAATGCCGTCGATGGTGCCGATGATGTCCGCCACCCGCTTGCTGCTGCGGTCGATCTCGGCCATGGTCTCGACCACCCGGCCCACCACCACGCCGCCCTGCTCCGCCACCGAAGCGGCACCGGTCGCCAGCTGGTTGGCCTGACGCGCCGAGTCGGCGTTCTGCTTCACCGTCGAGGTCAGTTCCTCCATCGAGGCCGCCGTCTCCTCCAGGTTGGCCGCCTGCTGCTCGGTGCGGCGCGAGAGATCGAGATTCCCGGCCGACACCTCCGCGGCCCCGGTGTTGATCTGCACCGCCGCCTGCTGGATCTGGCCGATCAACTCGCGGAGCTGTCGCGTCGTCAACGCGCTGGCATCGCGGATCTCGGCCCAGACCCCCTTGTAATCGCCGCTCATCCCCACCGTCAGGTCCCCCTCCGCCAGGGCCGCCATCACCTTGCGGACTTCCGAGAGCGACTGGCGCACGGTGGCGGTGCCCTCGCGCAACATGCGCGAGAGGTTGAGGAAGAAGCCCTGCTTGCCCTCGAGGCTGGGCTCGGCGGTGAAATCGCCCTCGGCCTGGCGTTCGAAGACGGCGATCAGCTCGCGCTCGGCGGCGACTTCGGCACTGCGGTCCAGCCAGTCGATCAGCGTGCCGATGCGCTCGCCGGATTCGTTCCGGATCGGCGTGGCGGTGACCTGGTAGACGCGACCGCCGAGTTCGGCCTCGAACCCGCGGCTGCCCTCCAGCGCGGCCAAGGCCGCGGGGGCGAGCGCCGGCACGCAGGGCGCGAAAGCTCCGAGGCCGAGCCCGACCAGGGCTTCGGCGCGGAAACCCGCCACCACGGCCGCGATCGCCGGTTCGGTCTCGGCGAAGCGGCTGCGCAGGGACTGGTTGGCGTAGATCACCTTCCCGTCGGTGTCGGCGATCATCACCGCCGCGCTGGCGCTGTCCAGCGCGGTCCTGATCCGCTGGTTGGCCTCGGCGACGACGCGCTCGGCCTCGATGCGCTGGCGCAGGTCGTCCTGCATGCGGGCCAGGGCGCGCAACAGGTCGCCGATCTCGTCGCCGCGCTGGTCGTCGATGCGGTTGTCGAGCCGGCCCGCGGCCACCGCGTTGGCCACCGCGACCGCACTCCCGACCCCGCGGGAGAGGCTGCGGGCGATCAGCAGGCCCAAGGCCACGGCCAGCAGCACGGCCACCAGCAAGGTCACGAGGATGATGGTGCGAGCGGTGTCGGCAGCGGCATCGGCGGCCTCGCGGGCCCGGGTGGAGCCTTCCAGCTTGGCGGTGATGAAGGGCAGCAGCTGCTCCTGCACGGTGTCGAACTTGACCCGGTTGTCGGTGAGGAAGAGGTCGAGCGCCTCCTCGGTGAAGCCCATCTCGTAGGCCGAGGTCACTTCGACGAGGTGCGTGGTGTAGGCCTCCCAGGCGCTGCGGATGGCCGCCAGCTGCTCGGCTTCGGCCGCGTCAGCCTCGCCGGCGGCGGCCAGGGCATCGAGGCTCTCGATGAAGGTCTGCGACGCGTTTTCGATCTCGAGCTTGGCCTCCTCGCGAGCCTGCTCGGAGACCGGCAGCACCAGCCGGAAGGCCCAGAGCCGGTGGCTGCTGGCGGTGGCCCCCAGTTCCTGCGCCTGCGAGAGCTGCACCATCCAGCGTTGGCCGAGTTCGGTGGTGGCGGCGTCGAGGGTGGCCAGGCCGCGGTAGGCGGTGGCGGCCAGCACCAGGATCAGCAGCACCATGGCACCGAAGGCGGCCAGCAGCTTGGGCGCGATCTTGAGCTTGCGCAGGAAATCCATGGGGCGTCCTTGGGTTCGGCGGAAGGGCAGTGGGCGGGGTCGGAGCGGGATTAGCGCACGCGCAGGTTGCGGGCGCCGCGGACGATGATTTCCGGGCGGCCGTTGGCAGTGCGGATCTCGCCGGTCACGCAGACGGTCTGGCCAGCGAGCTGCTCGGGCGGCGGGTCGAAATCACCACGGTCGCGGCCCCAGATGCGCGCCGAGAAGCGGTGGTTGGGAAAGTTGCCGGCCATGAACAGGAAGGTGGGCTGGCCCTCGGTGGTCTCGGCGAAACGGGTGCCGTCGACCACGCCGCAGACGGTGGCGGTGCGGCCGACGAACTCGCCGGCCTGCGCGGCCGGGATTTCGCCGCGCACGGCGCCGGCACCGGCCTGGCCGAGGGCGCTGGCGGGGACGGAGAGCAGCGCGACGAGGGCGGCGGGGACGAGGGGGGAACGGTGGCGCATGGCGGTCTCCTCAAAACGGGGGCCGGGCGGGCTCGACGGGTCGACGGCAGACGCTGTTCCAGCCTACGCCAGGCCCGGCGTACTGCCCAGTGGGGCGGGCGGTTCCACCGGCGGCACGGAAGCGCCGGCAATGGCATCCTCGGAAGCCGCGCGGCAGGATGCCAGCGGCAGATGCGCGTTCCGTGACCGGGTTGGCTCGGCGGCGATTCATTCCGTGACGGGATTCGCCGCTTATGCTCGGGGCATGATCCCGGCCCGACCCGGCGGCAGGACCGGCTTCCTGCCGCTGCCGCTCCTGTTGCTGCTCCTGCTGCTTTCCGGCTGCGCCACCACGCCGCGCGGTCCGGACTTGGCCGCGCTGTACGCACGCGCCACCGCCGCCGAGACGGCGCCCCCGGTCATCGTCATCCCCGGCCTGATGGGATCGAGCCTGGTCGATGCCCGCAGCGGCGAGTCGGTCTGGCCGGGCCGCCTGCAGGACCTCGCCTTCAGCGACTACGCGCGGCTGGCGCGGATCGGCCCGGCCTGGGCGGGCGAGGACTCCATCCGCGCCGGTTCGATCCTCCGCGAGATCGGCGGCATCGACATCCACGGCGCCCTGCTCGACACCCTCGAGCACGCCGGCCGCTTCCGCCCGGGTCAGGCCGGCGAGCCGGTGCAGGACGGCGACCGCCGCCGCTTCTACACCCTGGCCTACGACTGGCGGCAGCCCAACATCGTGGCGGTGCGGCAGTTGCACGCGCTGATCGACCAGATCCGCCTCGACCACGGCGACCCCACGCTGCGGGTCGACCTGATCGCGCACAGCAACGGCGGCCTGATCGCCCAGTACTACCTGCGCTACGGGCCTTACGATGTGCTGGAGCAGGCCGACCCGCAGCCCTGGGCCGAGGGCCGTCAGCGGGTGCGACGGGTGGCCATGCTGGGCACGCCCAACCTCGGGGCGGTGGCCAGCCTGCAACGCCTGCTGGAAGGCTTCCGCTTCACGGTGCGGACGGTCCCCGTATGGGCCCTCGCCACCTTCCCGACCGTGTTCGAGACCCTGCCGCACCCGCTCACGCAGGTGGTGCATGACCGCGACGGCCAACCGCTGGCGCTCGACCTGTTCGACGCCACCGTCTGGCGCGACAACCGCTGGTCGGTGTTCTCGCCCGAGGTCGAACAGCGGGTGCTGCGCGACTTCGGCGCCGACGGCCCGGCGGTGCTCGCGGTGCTGCAGGACGAATTCGCCCGCAACCTGTGGCGCGCCCGCCAGTTCAACGAGGCCCTGGCCCGGCCCTTTCCGTCCGCGGGCCTGCGAATCGCCGCCTTCGGCGGTGACTGCGGGGCCACGCTCGCCGGTGCCGTGCTGGAGGTCGAGGAGGGTCGTGCCATGCTCGCTTTCCGCCCGCGCGACGTGAGGCGCCCGAATGCCGAAGTGGATTATCGGAGCCTCCTTGAGGCGCCCGGCGACGGCCTCGTTACCCGCACCTCGCAGGACGCCGCCGACTTCGGTTTCGTGCCGATCCAGCAGAGCTTCTTCCTGTGCGAGAACCACGCCCGGCTGCTGGCCAACCGCTACTTCCAGAACAACCTGCTGAACTTCCTGCTGCGGCCCTGAGCGGCCGCGGCGCTCAGCGCACCTCGAAGGCGCGGATGCCGGCGCTCTCGCCGTCGAGCCGGACCTCGACCGCGTACTGCCCGGGTGGCCAGCCGCCCTCGACGCTGCGCGAGAAGCTGTGCACCGCCGGCCCGGCCGGGGCGATGGCGCGCTGGTCGGCGGCCAGCACGCGACCGTCGGCGCTGCGCCATTCGATCTCCAGCATCGCCGCCGGCGCGCTGCCCACCGTGACCAGGCTAGCCTGCACGGTGTCGGCGGGACGGAAGCGCTCCTGCACCGCAGCCACCCGGCCGTCGGCATCGAGCCGGCTGCCGATCTCCAGCGCCACCGCCTCGACGTCGCCGGCCGGCAGCACGGCGGCGGGTCCGGCCTCGGCCGGTGCTGTTTCCACCACGGCCGGTGCCGGGTCGGCCACGCCCTCGGCCGGTGGCGCTTCCGGCGCGCAGGCGGCGAGCAGCAGGGCGAACCCCGCGACGGCGACGGCAGCAACACGGCGCAGCGACGGCAGCGGCGGCGGGTGGGCAGCGTCGCGGCGTGGCGGCGGGCACGACGGCGTGGCGGCGGGCATCGGGCGGCTCCGGCTACTGGCGGGAAAGCCGCAGGTTGTCCGGCATCGCCGCACCCGGCAAGGCCCGGAACGGGTTGATGTCGAGCCCGCCGCGACGGGTGAAGCGGGCGTAGACCGAAAGCCTGGCCGGGGCGCAGCGCTCGCGCAGGTCGAGGAAGATGCGCTCGACGCAGGCTTCGTGGAAGTCGCTGTGGCTGCGATAGCTGACGAGATAGCGCAGCAGGCTGGCGCGGTCGATGCGCGGCCCGGCGTAGGCGACCTGCACGCTGGCCCAGTCCGGCTGGCCGGTGACCGGGCAGTTGGAGCGGAACAGGTGCGAGACCAGAGTCTCCTCGACCAGCGCCTCGGGATCGACCTTGAGCAGCTCGGGCGCGGGCGGGCCGTAGTGCTCGATGGCGATGGCCACGCCGTCGATCAGCTCGCCCGGCAGCACGCCGACCGGAAAGGCCTGCGGCGAGGTCGGGGCGATCAGCGTGGCCGACACCGGCGCACCGGCGGCGGCCGAGAGGTCGGCGGTGACCAGGGTGCGCAGGATCTCGGCGTTGGCGAGCTTCTCCTGGGCGAAGCCGTTGAGGTAGAGCTTGAGGCTCTTCGACTCGACGAGGTTCGGCGAGGCGGCCGGCACGCGGATCTCGGCCAGCGCCACCTGCGGCTTGCCGCGCGGGTCGAGCCAGGACAACTCGTAGGCGTTCCAGATATCGACACCGACGAAGGGCAGGGCCTCGTCGAGGCCGAGGCGGGCGCGGGCCTCGCGGCGCGGGATGGGGAACAGCAGGCCGGGGTCGTAGGTCGTGGGGCAGGCCACGGCGCGGCCCAGCATTGAGGATTCGGGGGTGTTCATCGCCGGCAAGGATACCGCGCCGCCGGGTTCAGGGCCGGTGCGGGCGCGCCAGGTAGTCGTGGCTTTGCATCTCGACGAGCCGCGAGGCGCAGCGTTCGAACTCGAGGCGCAGGCGCTGCCCGGCGTAGAGCGCACCGGGCGCCGCCGCGGCGGTAGCGAGCAGGTTGACGTTGCGGTCGTAGAGTTCATCGACGAGGTGCACGAAGCGGCGCGCCGGGTCGAGCGCGCCGTCGTCGAAGCGCGGCACGCCGGAGAGCAGCAGGCTGTGGTGCTCGCGCGCCAGCTCGATGTAGTCGGCGGCCGAGCGCGGCCCCTCGCAGAGCGCCTCGAAGTCGAACCACGCCACGCCCTCGCCGAGCGCCCGGGCCGGGATGTCGCGACCGTGCAGGCGCAAGGGGCCGGGCTCGACGGTGCCGACGCCGTTGAGCTCGCCGAAGGCCGTGGCGAGCGCCGCCTCGCCGCTGGCGTCCGCGGGCACGTGCCAGGTGCCGGCGGCGGTGAGCTGGCGCAGCCGGAAGTCGGTCTCGCCCCGCAGCCGGTGCACCACGCAGTGCTGCTCGATCTGGGCGATCGCCGGCAGGAAGCGGGCGCGCTGTAAGCCGTTGGCGTAGAGGCCCTGCGGCGCGATGTTCGAGGTGGCAACCAGGGTGGTGCCGAGGTCGAACAGGCGTTCCAGCAAGCGCCCCAAGATCATCGCGTCGGCGATATCGGCGACATGGAACTCGTCCAGCACCAGCAGCGGCGAGCGTGCGGCGTACTGCGCGGCGACCGTGCTCAGGGTGTCGGCGGTGTCGGTGAGCGCCTTCATGCGGGCGTGCACGTCCTGCATGAAGCGGTGGTGGTGCAGGCGGGTCGGCGCGAGCCCCGCGCAGGCCTCCAGCAGCAGGTCGCAGAGCAGGGTCTTGCCGCGGCCGACGCCACCCCACAGGTAGAGCCCGCGCACGCCGCCGTGGCCGGCCAAGCGCAGGCCGAGCCGCCGGAGCGGGCCGGCGCGGCGTCGCGCCAGCAGGGCTTCCGCCACGCGGTCGAGCTCGACCAGCGCGGCGAGCTGGCCGGGGTCCTGCCGCCAGCGCCCCGCCGCCACGCCGGCCTGGTAGCGCTGTGAGGGCCGCTCCGCCGTGCTGGCCTGGTGGCGCTGCGCGGGCCGCTCCGCCATGCCGTTCAGGCGGTGCCCCGGAACGGCGGCAGGGGCTTGGCGACGCCGTTGCGGATGGCCCCGCGCAGGTCGACCAGCCGGCCGTGGAAGAAGTGCCCGGTCTCGGCCATGCGCACGAGCGTCGGGGGCGGCGTGGCGGCAGCGGCCCAGTCGTAGACCGCCTGCGGGGCCACCACGTCGTCGGCCTCGCCCTGCACCAGCAGCCAAGGGCAGGACGGTGGCGGCACGCCGACGAAATCGCGGAACCCCACCGGCGGGGCCACCAGCACCATCTGCTGCACCGGCAACTGGCGGGCGGCGCGCAGTGCGACCCAGGCGCCGAACGAGAACCCGCACAGCCAGAGCGCGTCGCCCGGTCGCTGCGCCGCGGCCCACTGGGCGACGGCGAGGTAGTCGAGCGTCTCGCCGCGGCCTTCGTCGTACTGCCCCGCCGAGGCACCGACACCGCGGAAATTGAAGCGCACCGAGGCGATGCCGAGCTCGGCGAGCGCACGGGCGATGGTGCTGACCACCTTGTTGTGCAGGGTGCCGCCGTCCGGCGGATGCGGGTGGCCAACCACCGCCACGGCGCGGCGTTCCCGCTCGGGCGGCGGACACTCGACCAGTGCCTCCAAGGCGCCGGCCGGGCCGTCGAGGGTGAGCGCGCCGGACTGCGTGGGGAAGGTGGGAGCAGGCATGCGGGGGAATCCAGCCTCGGCGACCGCGCTCAACGCGGCGCGATGCCGATCAGCAACGGGTCGTGGTCGGAGGCGCGCCATGGCGTGGCGCTGCCGGGGCGGCCGGGGGCGGCGTGGCCGGGTTCGGCCTGGCGCGAGCGCTGGAGCCTGCGCAGCGTGCCGTCGTAGCCGAAGGCCGGGGTTTCGTCGCTGTTGGTGTGCCACTTGGCGGCACCGCGCAGGCGGGCGGCCATCGCGGCATTCAGCAGGGCATGGTCGAGCCGGCCGGCCTGGCCGTCGAACACGAAGCTGTAGCGCTGCGCGGCGGGGCGGCCGGCGAAGGCGTCCTGCCAGCCGGCTTCGCGCAGCAGGCGGATCGGGTCCTCCTCGCCGTAGGCATTGACGTCGCCGACCAGGGCGACGGCGCGGGCACCGCTGCCGGTCGGGTCGCCGGCGATCCACTCGACGAGCGCGCGGGCGGCGGCCACCCGCATCGGGTTGAAGCAGCCCTGGCCGTCGCCCTGGTCGCGGTTGGC
>JAGXSL010000003.1 GCA_018333835.1 Lysobacteraceae bacterium | reverse complement strand
GCAGAGCCGGTTCGAAAACACCATCAACTATTTGCGCACCGCTGTGGAGAACCAGTCTGCCGCCCGCGGTCGCATCATGGACGCCGACTTTGCCGCCGAGACCTCCAACCTGAGCCGTGCGCAAATCTTGCAGCAGGCTGGCACTGCTATGATTGCCCAGGCCAACCAGCTGCCCCAAGGTGTGCTGCGGCTGCTGCAGGGGTAAACTAGGGCACGCAACAAGGCCAACAGCGCTGCATGGCCTGCCACCTTGGCGCGGCACCTATATAGGTTGGGCTATTTGGGGCTCAGGCCCGAAACCGAGCACATGGAGATTTCAATTGGATATTGAGCGCATACTGCCTGCCAACCCGCGACCGTGCTCCACCCATTACCTCCAGCCTAGGCAGCCTTATTACATCGCGGCCCCAAGCTACGACTACCGCTCGGCCGGTGCGCGCTTGCTGCACCAGCTTTGCAGCCTGCTCAACCAGATGGGGCACGAGGCTTATGTGCTCAGCTCCACGCTCGGCCCGGGGCTTTGGACGCCGCCGCTGAACGACGCGGTCAAGCTGGCGCACCACAAAGCCGGCAAAAAGCCCATCGTCATTTACCCAGAGGTGGTCAAGGGCACGCCCTTGCAGCTCGGCCAGCCGGTGCGCCTCATGCTGAATGTTCCCGGGTATTTTGGCGGCGACCTAAGCTTTGGCAACGAGGAGTTGCTGTACACCTTCCACCGCGCTTTTCACGACAGTGCACCCCTGCTGCGACTACCCGTCGTGGACTTGGCGGCGAGTACTCAAGGCCGCCTGCTGCAAGCCCAACGCAGCAAAATAGCCTACTACGACAAACGCTACAGCGCCCAAGGCGGTCGGTTACGCGATTTTGGTCCCGATGCGATCGAAATCTCGCCCCGTACACTGAGCAGCTACAGTCAGACCTTAGAAGTTCTGAAGTCGGCGAAAATCCTTTATACCTACGAGTCCTCAAATATCATTTACGAGGCCGTTTTGTCTGGCTGTGCGGTGGTATTTATTCCCAACCCCGTGACGCTCAAAAACCTAGACAACATTCCCGGGTTGGACAGACTAAGCGGTATTGCTTGGAACGAAGACCCCGCCGAGGTACAACGCGCCCTCGACACCGTACACTTGGCGGTGCAAGAGTTTGAGCAACTGCACTCCGATTGGGTGGAGCAACTGCAAAGCTTCATCAAGCACACCCAGCAAGCTGCCAGCGCCCTACCCTTCGATCAAGCTTGGCCCCAAGCCGCGCTCGACCGTCTGCCCGGCATTTACACCACCGCCGCCGAAAAAGCCGCCCGTGCCGACCGCCTGCTCTGGCAGCGCTTGCATACGCAATACGACCTGTGGCGCCAGCGCAGCACGCTGCGCGAGATCGACGCCGATATTTACGCCGAGCACCTAGGCGCAGGGCGGGTCGAGCCGCTCACGGTGCTGATCGACCAACGCGGCGCCACGCTCGACGCCCTGGCCGACACGCTCGACAGCCTGGCCCAGTGCCTGGGGCAGCCGGTGCAGTTGCAGATCGTGGCCGACTCCAGCGCGCCCGAAGGTTTTGACGTGGCTTCTGGCATCGTCTGGCACCAGGTGGATCAAGGGCAGGCGCTGCCCACGCTGGCCCTGCCCACGGCTTGGGTGCTGCTGCTGGCCAGCGGCAGCACGCTGGCCCCGCGCGCCCTCATGGAGTGGGGGCTGGCGGTGGCCGAGTTCCCGCAGGCGCGCCTGCTCTACGCCGACGAAGACCTGCACCAAGGCGACTCCAAAGAGCGCTACCCGCACTTCAAACCCGACGCCAATGTGGAGCTGCTGCGCTGCATGAACTACCTCGGCCCGGCTGTGGCGGTGCAGGGCGCGCTCTGGCAGCAAATCGGCCAGCCGCTGCCGGGGGCCGAGCTTTACGCCGCCGCGCTGGCGCTGCTGGCCCGGCATGGCCGGCCCGTGCTCGGGCATATCGACACCGTGCTGGTACACGCTGGAAGCGGCATGGCCAGCGCGGCCGAGGCGCAAGAGTTCGACCTGGCGCAGCAGGTGCTGCAGCAGCAAGGCGTGGCTGATCGGCTGCAGCCGCTGCCGCGCTGGGGCACTTGGCTGGTGCCACACCGCTTGCAGGGGCCAGCCCAGGTCTCGCTGGTGGTGCCCACGGGCCTGCAAACCGGTTATCTGCGCAGCCTGTTGCTGGCGGCCGAAAAGCTGAACGACTTGCCATTGGCCGAAGCCATACTGGTCTGCCAGCCGCAGCACGCCGAGGAAGTGCGCCTAGCCAGCGCCGACACGCTCAGCGTGCCCGTGCACATCGTGCTGCTGCCCGAGGGCGAGTACAAGCACGCCGCCGCACTCAACGTCGGCATTGCGCGCGCCAGCGGCGAATTCGTGCTGGTCTGCGACGACGACACCGAGCCGCTGCACGCCGGCTGGCTGGAGCGCTTGGTGGCGATCGCCCAGCAAAGCGATGTGGGGCTGGTGGCCCCGCGCCTGCTCTCGTCCAAAGAGGCCGAACCCAAGGTGGTGGGCGGCCCGCTGCTGCTCGGGGTGCAGGGGCTGGCGGCGAGCTACTGCGGCGAAGAAGGCTGGCTCGACGAAGCCGGGGTCTATTCGCGCCTGCAACTCACGCAAGACACCAGCGCCGTGAGCGGCCACTGCTTTGTGCTGCGCAAAGCGCACTGGGAGCGCGCCGGGGGCTTGCGCGAGCAGCGCTACCCGCTGTTCCTGGGCGTGCTCGACCTGTGCCTGCGCCTAGGTGCGCTGGGCCTGCGCCACGTCTGGACGCCGCTGAGCAGCTTGGTGCACCACGGCGGCAAGACGCTGCAGGTGCGCCGCAGCGAAATCCACGACCAGATACGCTTGGCCGACCAAGAGCTTGAGGAACGCCGCCAAATCACCGACGACTGGGCCGCCGAACTGGCCCAAGACCGCTGCTACAACCGCCAGCTTTCGCTGCTGCGCCCTTTCGACATCGAAGCCGACATCGTGATCGACTGGAACCCGCGCCGGCACGACCGAGCGCGTGCGCTGGCGCTGCCGCTGCGCAGCGGAGCCGGCCAGTACCGGGTGGTCGAACCCCTGCACGCCTTGCAGGACGCCGGACTGGTGCAAAGCTGCGTGGTGCTGCCCATGGCTGGCGGGGCGCAACGGGTGCTGCAGCCGCTGGAGCTGCGCCGCGCCCGGCCCGATGTGCTGGTGCTGCAACACGCCGTCGATGATGGGCAGCTCAGCCAGGTGCGGCACTACAAACGCGCCGCGCCCGCCACCCTGATCGTGCAGATGGTCGATGACCTGCTGGGCGAAGTGCCAGAAAAACACCCCAACCGCGTGTTCCAGAGCCGCGAGGGGCACCAACGCATGGTGCAGGCGCTGCGCGCCAGCGACCGCTTGATCGTCACCACCGAAACCCTGCGCCAGCACTACCGCCAGTACGTGCCCGATGTGCGCCTGGTGCCCAACAGCCTGGATCGGCCTTGGTTTGCCGTCGAAGTCAAACGCGAGCCGGGTGCGCGCTTGCGCGTTGGCTGGATCGGGGCCGGCCAGCACCAAGGCGATCTCGAACTCATCGCCCCGATCGTGGCCGAATTCGCCGCCGAAGTCGATTGGGTGTTTATGGGCATGAGCATCGACGCCATCAAGCCGCACCTGAAGGAGTTTCACTCCTTTGTTTCGATTGCCGATTACCCAGCCAAAATGGCCAGTCTTAACCTCGACATCGCCATTGCGCCGCTGCAAGACAACCTGTTCAACCGCTGCAAAAGCAATCTGCGCCTGCTCGAATACGGGGCCATGGGCTGGCCGGTGGTGTGCTCCGATGTGTTCCCCTACCGCAGCGACGAGCCGCCGGTGCTGCGCTGCAGCACGCCCGAGGAGTGGCGCGCCGCGCTGCGCCGCCTGATCGACGATGCCGCACTGCGCGCCGCGCTGGGCCAGCAGTTGCACCACTGGGTACAAGAAAAATACGCCCTGCAAGGGCTGACCCAGTGCTGGTTTGAGGCCATGTTTGCGGCACAGCCAGCACACAGCGGCGATGCATCATGAAGGCCGTGATATTGGCCGGTGGTTTGGGAGCGTGCATCAGCCAAGAAACTGCCTTGCGCCCCAAACCGCGCTGATTCAGACCAACATGACCGCGCTTCCTATTCCAGACCACCGTCAGACGCCCCTTCTGGCAAAGCTGCAGGCATTATTCGACCAGAAACACCGTTACGCCCGTGCGCTGATTGGTCGAGCCCTAGGGACTTTTGGCAACGCTTGGGCTGCCGACTTCGAAGACACACTAGCCACGTTGTGCCCCAGCGATGCGGCGCTAGAAACCGCTGCCAAAGGCTACTCAGCCTTTGCGTTCGATTCGATGCGCCGCCAGAAAGCCTTCGAACTCGCTCGCGTTTACCCGCACAAGACCTACGCGCAAGCGGCCAGCGAGGTCTATTTGAATTGCGAGCATATGATGCTCGAATACTTGCCCGGCCTGCTGCTCTCGCACTTCCTGTGGCCACACCACTACCGGCAACTGCAGTTCTTTGATACCGCCTTCGCTGCTGCCATGCACATGTCATTGCAGCCGCAATTTGCCGAAGTCGGAGTGGGCACTGCGCTCTACTCGCGCCGGCTGCTGGCAAGGCTACCGCAGAGCACCGGCAGCGGCTACGACATAAGTCCCGCGTCATGCCAGTTCGCACGCCGCCACATCGAGTCGGTAGGCCTGCACCTGCGCTACTCGATGAACGAGCAAGATATCATTGCGCAACCCATTGCACCGGTTCCTTGGTTGGTATGCGTCGAGGTGCTCGAGCACCTTGAGAAACCGGTCGAGTTCCTTAGAGCACTGCGTGTAGGGTTGCTACCCGGCGGCAAGGCCTTTATTACCGCAGCACTGAACGCGGCGCATGC
Organism: Lysobacteraceae bacterium; assembly: GCA_018333835.1. Taxonomy (GTDB): domain Bacteria; phylum Pseudomonadota; class Gammaproteobacteria; order Xanthomonadales; family Xanthomonadaceae; genus Silanimonas. The sequence goes on along the minus strand of JAGXSL010000003.1, from coordinate 12,154 downwards.
CGACCACATTTACCTGTACCGCAACAGCGAGGAAGTCTGTGCGCATCTGAACGCCGCCGGTTTCACGCTCGAGCAATCGTTCGTGGCAGCCGCCTACGGGCCGCCAAGCCCCGGCGTGCCAGTCCCGCTGGCCGCCGCCTTTGTCGTATATTGAATGCGCCAGTAAGCATGTCGAAACAACTTGAAAAACCAACCCTGGTCGGCCAGTTTATCAACCTGCGCCCACTGACGGCAGATGATGCCGAACTCACCCTACTCTGGCGCCAAGGCCCTCGTGCAAGCTTGCTCAACCGCGGCGCGCAAACCGCTGAAGATCAGCGCCGATGGATCGTGCGCCGACCGGCCAACGAGTACAACTTCATCATTGAAACCAAGCAGCATCGGCCCATCGGTATGCTGTCACTAAGCGGCATTGATACGGTAAACTGCGTCGCAGAACCGGGGCGCTTCCTGATCGGTGACGAGCCCGCATCGGCTGGCTTGCCCGCCGCCGCCGAAGCGATGAAACTGCTTTACGAACTGGCCTTCGACACTTTGAAACTGCGCCGCGTTTGGGGTTTTGTTGCAAGCAAAAATCGCCGTATGATCAAATGGCAAACCTACTTGGGAATGACCCAGGAGGGGTGTCTGCGTCAGCATCTGCTCATTGATGACCATCCGCAAGATGCTGTTGTGTTCGGCCTGTTAGACAGCGAGTATCGAAGCGTCACTCTACCCCGGCTCAAATCGCTTATCGCGGCTGCCCGGCTTCCCGTCGCCCCTTCAACCTAATCGGATTGCGCCATGGCTAACAAAGACACCATCATCGAAATAATCTATCGCGCACTGCGCAACCTGAACGAAGAGCTTGAGGATGAAAAACGCATCGCTCTATCTCCCGAGACCAAGCTGTTTGGGCCGAATGCCACTCTTGACTCGCTGTCGCTGGTTTCAGTCATCGTTGACGTGGAGACTGCAGTAAGCGACGAGTACGGGCGCAATATCAGCTTGACCGACGACACTGCGATGACCCAAGCAGTCTCTCCTTTCTCCGATGTTACGACACTGGCTGACTACATCGTCAGGCAGCTCGGGCAGGGTTGAAAGGAGCCTCAGCGTGGGCATGTACGAAGGAAAAAACGTCATCGTCACTGGCAGCAGCCGCGGTATCGGCGCGCTGCTTACCCGGCACTTCCTCGACGAGGGCGCCACCGTCGTCGGCATTGCCCGCGGGCCGGCCAACTGCGAACACCAGCGCTACCTCCACCATCAGGCTGACCTTGCCGTCCCGGCTGAGATACAGCAATTATTCGTTGGGCTGCGCAAGACAGTCCAGACCATCGACATCGTGATCAACAGCGCTGCCGTACTCACATCGCAGTACGCGCTCATCATGCCAGCCGCAGCCGCACAGTCGATGCTCAATCTCAACCTGCTCGCGCCGTTTCTGGTGGCCCGAGAGGCGGCCAAGCTAATGCGCAAGGCCAAATCAGGGCGCATCATCAACATCAGTTCCATGGCCGTGAGCCTCGAACCCGAAGGCGACTCGGTTTATGCGGCCTGCAAGGCTGGCTTGACGACTCTGTCAAACATCCTTGCCAAGGAGTTCGCGGCTTTCAATGTCACCTGCAACACATTGGGAATCACCGCGATCGAGACCGATATGCTCAAGCAGTTACCGCACGACAAAATCGACGCCGTGGTGGCGCGGCTGCCTATTCCACGCTACGCGACTGCTGACGATATCGTTAACGTGATCGACTTCTATGCATCGGAGCGCAGCGGCTACATCACCGCTCAGACGATTTACTTGGGTGGGGTACACTGAGGTGTCCTGCGCACGCCCTGCACAGCTCCGCGTCGGTCCGGTCTGGACCGTGAGCAATGGGGTATTCCCGTCAAATTGCTATTTGTGCGCTACTGGCGTGTCGAACGAATGTTTTATTGTTGACCCCGGACTGGACGCCGCACCCATCGAGGCTGCTCTGGATGAACTGCACCTGACCCCGCGAGCGGTGCTATGTACCCACGGACATTTCGACCATACTGGCACGGCTGCTCACTTTCAGAAGCAGTATGGCTGCTCGGTGCATCTGCACGAACGTGACTTAAAGACTCTGCGATCGTCGAATTTTCTACTGATGGCCTTCAACATTCCAAGGCGCATACTTATGCCCGATGTGCAGCCTGTTACCGACATCGATCCACTGGTGCGCATCGGCAACGTGAAGGTGCGCTTCCATGCCCTGCCCGGTCACACACCGGGCAGTTGCGCCATCGAATATGCCGACTCGCTGTACACCGGCGACACGCTTTACCGCCACGGCGTGGGCCTGTCCAAATTGCCGGGCGAAGATGCCGAGCAGTTGCGCCGCTCCATCCAATCGATCTGGAACCGCTTCTCAGATGACACGATAATTCGCCCTGGACACGGCGACTCCGCAGCCTTCGGTTGGATCAAACAAAACAACACGGCACTGCTGAGCTTGCTACATGCCGTGCCAAGCATCTTGGCAGCACCATGAGCAGCACGATATCTGGTGGCATCGCCATCATCGGCGTTGGCCATCATCTGCCTTTGTACGTGGAGAGCAACGAAGAACTTTGTCGCGGTTTGGCCGTTACGCCAGAATGGATCGTTGAAAAGACCGGCATCCAGCGGCGCTACCTAGCGGGACCCGGCGACACTGCCAGTGCCTTCGCGGGGCAAGCCGCGAGTCGGGCCTTGGCCATGGCTGGCATAACCGCAGCGCAGGTTGATCTCATCATCGGCTGCACCTTCTCGGCCGACTACATTTTCCCACCCCTCTCGGCCAAACTGCATCAAGACCTTGGTGTCAAAGGTGCCCAGATTTTTGATTTGCAGGCCAACTGTAGCGGTGTGGTAACCGGCCTGACCGCCGCATCGGACCGCATGTTCAGGGATGACTCCGTGCGCTATGCACTGGTTGTCGGAGTCGAGTTGTGCTCGCGCTATGTTGACCGCAGCGACGTGAACACCGCCATCTACCTGAGCGACGGAGCCGGTGCTATCGTGCTTGGCCGCTGCGACGCCGGGCACGGCATCCGCTCCTCGGCCTTCTACACCGACAGCTCCAACTACGAGTCGGTGCGTATGCGCGGTGGCGGCTCGAGCTTTCCGGTGCGCGGCCGCGCTTTAGACCCGACCATCGACTCAATGGAAATGAACGGCCTAGCCACTTGGAAGCAAGCCATCACGCATTTGCCTGCGGTAATCCGGCGTTGCTGCGAGAAGTCGGGAATAACCAGCAAGGATGTTGATTTTTTCATTTTTCACCAGGCCAATCTGCGCCTGATCGAGTACCTAGTGTGCAAAACCGGCATTGGCCTTGAGCGCACCTACACCAATGTGCAAGAAATCGGAAACTCTGGCTCGGCCTCCATCGCCATTGCACTGAGCGAGGCGGTGCACAAGGGGCTCGTGAAGCCGAACAGCCTCTTGATGCTGGCCGGTGTGGGTGCAGGCTTCAACTTCGCTGCCAGCCTGTGGCGCTGGCTACCACACAACCTAGAGACAGCGACATGACGACCTTCCTTGACTTCGATGCGCTAAAGGTTGGCGACTGCCGCCAACTCACTAGGACCATCACCGATGCTGACATTCGCAAGTTCGTAGACCTGACCGGCGACGACAACCCGCTCCATTTGGACCCGAAATTTGCCCATCAAACGGCGTTCAAGGACATTGTCGTGCACGGCATGCTCGGGGCCTCCTTCATCTCCACGGTGATCGGCACCAAGCTGCCCGGTCCCGGTGCGCTGTGGGTGAGCCAGACGCTCGACTTTCTGCTGCCAGTGCGCCTAGGCGACGAACTCACGGTGATGTGCACGGTTCTCAAGAAGCACGACCGTGACCGCCTGCTCGAACTCGAGACGCGCATCGTCAACCAGCACCAGCAGACCGTGCTGCAGGGCCAGGGCAAGGTGAAGATGCTGGTCGAGCGTGCCGCCGCCGCTGTGCAGCCGTCGCGCGCCGAGCCCAGCCGCGTGGCCGTGGTCACCGGCGGTGCCGGCGGCATTGGCGAGGCGATCTGTCGACGCCTCGCACACGACGGCTACAGCGTGGTGCTGAACTACCAGGGCAGCCGCGACCGCGCCCAGCGCATCGTCGAGGAACTCGGCAATGCGGGCGGCCGTGCCTTTGCGGTACAGGCTGACGTCTCCACCGCCCAAGGCGTCGAGCACCTGCTCGAGCAGGCCCAACGCCAGTTCGGCCCGGTGGGGGTGCTGGTCAACAACGCGTCGCCGCGCATCCATCCCAAGGCACTGGCCGAGACCGACTGGGCCGACATCCAGCACCACCTCGACGTTCAGGTCAAGGGCGCCTTCTTGCTGAGCAAGCTGTGCGCGGCTGAGATGGCGACCCAAGGCGCTGGGCGCATCGTCAACATCACCTCGCAGGTGACCGAGGGCACACCCTCGCTGCACTGGACGGGCTATGCCGTTGCGAAGGCGGCGCTGGCGATGCTTTCGAAGAACCTTGCCGCCGAGCTCGGCCCGCGCGGCGTGACGGTGAACTGCGTCGCGCCGGGCATGACCGAGACCAGTCTGATCGGCGACGTCGCGGAGAAGCAGCAGATGATGATCGCCCGGCAGACGCCGCTGCGCCGCCTCGCGCAGCCCGATGACGTGGCTGCGGCAGTGGCCTACCTAGTATCCGACGATGCCCGGCACATCACCGGCCACACGCTCGATGTCAACGGCGGGATGGTGATGTCGTGAGCGAGACCGACGACCTCATCGCGTTGCTGACAGCGCCCGGCACGACGCTCTCGCGCACCATTTCCGCCGTCAATGCCTTGGAGAAGCTCACAGAGCCGCAGCGTCGAGTGCGCATTGGCGTCTCGTCGAACGTGAGCGTCGATCTGCTCTCGGTATTTCTGCGAAAGTATGCGCTGCTGTCCGGCGCGACCGCCGACGTGTGCATGGGCAACCATGACGATCCGCTCACCGATGTGGACCAGTTCACGCAGGCTGACGTCGAGCAGATGGTGTTCCTGCCCTTCTTTGACAACCTGCTGCCCGCTTTCGAGTTGCAGCTCGAATTGCTCGAGCCGGAGATCGTCGCGGCCAAGGAAGCCAACCTGCGCGCACGGTACCGGCTCGTCTTCGAGAAGGCGCGCAAGATGCGCCAGATCTACGCCTGCAGCTTTCATCGCTACACGCCGGCGGTGGACACGGGAGTGGTCAACCCGGTGTCGCGCGCGCTCGACCGCTTCAACGAGATGCTGCGCAGCGAGGCTGCTGCCTTTCCGAATGTGCGCATCATTGACACCGGCGCGATCGTGCATCAGCTGGGTGCCGAGGCCGCCTTCGATCCACGCTTTTACCTGCGCAACACGGCTCCCTTTGCCACGCCTTTCATCAACGAGCTGGCGCGGCGCATTGTCGCCGCCGCACGCGGTTTCAACAGCTACTTCTACAAAGCGCTGGTGCTGGACTGTGACAACACGCTGTGGGGCGGCCTCATCGGCGAGGACCTGATCGAGGGCATCAAGCTCGATCCGCACAGCTATCCCGGGCGTGTGTATTGGCAGGCGCAGCAGGCCATCTTGGCGCTGGAACGACAGGGTGTGCTGCTGTGTCTGTGCAGCAAGAACAACCCCGCAGACGTCGACGAGGTGCTCGACAAGCACCCCGGCACCGTGCTACGCCGCGAGCACATCGCCGCGCGTCAGGTCAACTGGACGGACAAGGTCAGCAACCTGCAGGCGATTGCACGCGAACTCAATATTGGGCTGGACAGCTTGGTGTTCATCGACGACTCCGACTTCGAGTGCAACGCGGTGCGCGGCGCGCTGCCCATGGTGCGCGTGCTCCAAGTGCCCAAGACACTATCGGACTACCCGCGCCTGCTAAGCGAGATCTGCGAGTTGTTCCTAGCCGGCGGCATCTCGGCGGAGAGCCGCTCAAAGACCGCACAGTACCGCCAGCGCCAAGAAGCGGTGGACGCCATCGCGCAGCACGAGACCAACGAGCAGTACCTCGCCTCGCTCGACCTTCGAGTGCAAATCGCGCGCGACAACGCGGCCAACCTGGCACGCATCAGCGAGCTGACGCTGAAGTCCAATCAGTTCAACCTGACCACGCTGCGCCAGTCGCCGGCCGAGATCCTCCAGCGCATCGACAGCGACAGTGGCACGGTCTACTCGCTGGTCGTCAGCGACCGCTTCGGCAACGCCGGCCTGACCGGCGTCGTGCTCGTCTCTTGGCAGGGTGAGACGGCAAAGATCGATGCCTTCCTGATAAGCTGCCGCGTCATCGGGCGGGGGGTCGAGTTCTGCGTCTGGCCGACCCTAGTCGAAGACTCGCGCCGACGCGGCTGCCACGTCATGGAAGCCGAGTACTGGCCCACCGAAAAGAACGCGCAGGTTGCTGACTTCTACGACCGCCTGGGCCTGCCGTTGGTAGCCGAGGCAAACGGTACCCGCTACTACCGCGCCGCGCTGGACAGCTTTACCCCCCCCCTCATAGACTGGATCAAGGTCACGCAATGAAGACGGAAGACACCCTGAAGGACGTCATGGCCACGGTGCTGGGCATCGTGGCAGACTCGATCAACGAGGACACCAGCATGGACACGGTGGAGGCCTGGGACTCCATCAAGCACATGAACCTGGTGTTGGCCATCGAGGAAGAGTTCGGCATCAGCATCCCCGACGAGGATGCCGCCAACATCACCTCCTACCCATTGATCCGGCTCGTATTGAACGAACAATTGAAGGGCAAGTGATGAGACTCGACTGGCTGCTCGCTCGATTCGCCACCGCCCCCGAGACGGAGGCATTCGTCCACGAGGACCGCTCGGTCAGCTACGGCCAACTGCTCGATCTGGTGCAGGCATTCGAGCGCCGCCTAGCCGACGAGGGTGTAAAGCCAAGTGAGCGCATCGTCATCTTAGGCGACTACACGCCCGAGGCCTTCGCGCTCGTGCTGGCGCTGGCGCGGCACAACAACGTGGTGATCCCACTGACGCGTGAGTCGGTGGTCGAGTTGTCGTCGGCGCTGTCGATCTCGGGCAGCGACTGGATCTTCGAGTTCGTAAGCGGCGCCACGCAGCCCACGCTCTCACGCCACACAGTCGAGGCCGACAACCCGATGATGCGCGACTTCATTGCCGGCGGCTCGCCGGGGCTGGTGTTCTTCTCGTCGGGCTCGACCGGCCAGCCCAAGGGCATCCTGCACGATTTGGAGCGTGTGGCGAGCAAGTTCATCAAGAACCGCTCGCCAGTGGTGGCCATCCCCTTCCTGATGTTCGACCATTTCGGCGGCTTCAACACCATCCTAGCCATCACCTCCAGCCTAGGCACGGTGGTCAGCGTCGCTGAGCGCAGCGTGGCTCGAATCTGCGGCGCCATCCAGCAGTACCGCGTGTCGCTGCTGCCGACAACGCCTTCCTTCCTGAACCTGCTGATGGCCGCGCGCGCCCACGAAGCCTACGACCTCGCCTCGCTGCGGCGCATCACCTACGGCACCGAGGTGATGCCGCAGGCCACTCTGGACCGCCTCTCCCGCGCGCTGCCCGGGGTCGTGCTGCAGCAGACCTACGGCCTGTCGGAGGTCGGCGTGCTCTCCTCCAAGTCGCGCGACGACGGCTCGCTGTGGATGCGCATCGGCGGTGAAGGCTTCCAGACCAAGGTGGTCGATGGCATCCTGTGGATCAAGTCCGAGTACTCGATGGTGGGCTACCTGAACGCGCCGTCGAACTTCGACGCAGAGGGCTGGTTCAACACGCAGGACAAGGTCGAAGTCGACGGCGAGCACTTCCGCATCCTCGGTCGCGTCACCGACCTCATCAACATCGGCGGGCAGAAGGTCTACCCGGCGGAGATCGAGGAGGTTATCATGACCGTGCCGAACATCGTCGACGTGGCCGTCTTCGCCGAGAGCAACGCCCTGCTCGGCCAGATCATCGTGGCGCGGGTAGCGCTGGCCGAGCCTGAGACGGTGGACAGTTTGAAGTCGCGCATTCGTGTGGCCTGCAAGGCGAGCCTAGCCGCCTACAAAGTACCATCCAAGGTGCTGATCGCCACCGACCCCATCTATACACACCGCCACAAAAAAAACCGCCGGTATGAACCGAGCCAATGAGATCGGTGGTACAGCCAAGAAGCACAGGATATCACCATGCCACTTTCCGACTGCAAGCTGATTTCTTTACCCAAGATACATGAACCTCGCGGCAACCTGACTTTCATCGAAGGTGGGGCGCACGTCGATTTCGACATCCAGCGCGTTTACTACCTCTACGACGTACCCGGCGGCTCGTCGCGTGGCGGCCATGCGCACAAGGCGCTGCACCAACTAATCATCGCCATGTCGGGCAGCTTTGATGTACACCTAGATGACGGCCATGAGAAAAAAATCTTCCACCTCAACCGTTCATACATGGGCCTCTACGTGTGCCCGATGATCTGGCGCGAACTGGACAACTTCTCGTCGGGCTCGGTGTGCATGGTACTGGCATCCAATAAATACGCTGAGGACGACTACTACCGCGACTACGCCGAATTCATGAGAGCGCGGTGGCAGGCGTGATGGCTCCCTTTCTTGATCTAGGGGCGGCATACAGGGAACTGCAATCCGAGATTGATGCCGCTGTGCTGGCCTCAATGCGTACCGGCTGGTACATCCTTGGCCCAGACGTCGAAGCTTTCGAGGCCGACTATGCTGCCTACTGTCAAACCGCACATTGTGTGGGTGTGGCCAATGGCCTTGATGCCCTGCGCCTTGCTCTCTTGGCAATGGGCGTTGGACCCGGCGATGAAGTCATTGTTGCGTCAAACACCTACATCGCAACTTGGCTTGCTGTCAGCCAGTGCGGCGCAACTCCGATTCCAGTGGAACCGCAGGAGGCCACTTACAACATGGACCCCAGCCGGATTGAAGCTGCGATCACCCCACGCACCAAGCTCATCCTGCCGGTGCACCTATACGGGCAACCGGCTGACCTTGATACAATATTGGCGATTGCCAGAAAACACCAACTACAGGTTCTGGAAGATGCTGCACAATCCCATGGAGCACGATACAAGGGTAGGCGCATTGGCGGATATGCCGATGCGGCAGCTTGGAGTTTTTATCCTGGAAAGAACCTAGGTGCATTGGGGGATGGAGGGGCTGTTACAACCAATAACCCGGAAATTGCTGACCGCGTTCGGGTGTTGCGCAACTATGGCTCGCGCGTAAAATACGTCAATGAAATACAGGGCTTCAACAGCCGCTTGGACCCCATACAGGCTGCTGTGTTGCGCGTCAAACTCAAACATCTGGATACATGGAATGCTCGCCGCGACGTAATTGCGGCGCACTACAACACCACCCTAGCCAGTGCGGGCTTGTTGTTGCCCACTGTGCCGCAGTGGGCCAATCCGGTCTGGCATCTTTATGTGATTCGTACAAAAAAACGTGAAGCCCTGCAGCAACACCTAACGGATAGTGGTATCGCTACTCAGATCCATTACCCGATTCCACCCCATTTGCAGCAAGCTTACTCGAGCCTAGGTTACAAAAGCGGCTCCTTTCCCATTACAGAATCTATGGCCAACGAGGCGCTTAGCTTGCCCATTGGACCGCAACTGGCTTCAGAGTGCCAAAATAAGGTGATCGCTGCACTGCTTGAGTTTCAGTCTTTCAATGCCCGATTTTATTAGAATGGTCGCATCCGACTCATTGGCGGTTTCAAGTTCCATGTGCAACAGGGCTGGCGGTCTTCGTAGTAGGCGCAGCCCGAGAAATACTGCCAGCGCGGGGTTTCGCGCCAGCGTTGGACGACGCTTTCGTCGGATTCGTTGAAGGCGTGCTTGAGGTACTGCAGCGCGATCATGATGCGCAGCGCCACCCGGGGCCGTCCGGCATTGGAAGGACAAGCCGCGCTGGCTGGTGCCGTGGCGGACACAGGGGACACCACGGGGCCAAAAAGGTCCAGCTCAGGCATGGGCTGACCGTCGCGGGCCTTGCGCATGAACAGGTGCGAGACGGATGCTTCAATTTGCTGCCAAGGCAGGCACGAGGGGAGCACAGTCAGCGGGTGGCGCAGATCGATCATCTGGTCGATGCAGCCGCGAAAGAAATCGTCGGTGGCGGGGCAGGCAAGCGAGTCTCGTTGTCCACTGCCAGCAGCGCGGCGCGCTCAGCCGGGCTCAGGGCATGGCTGGAAGCGCATTTGGAGCATGTGCAGGCGGCGATCGATGGCTTTCTGCCGAGCCGGCCCTAGGCCGCGCAATCAAAGCCTTCAAACTTGCCCGCCCTGACCGATAATGAGCGTGTACCCCCTGTTTGCTGGCACACCACCAGATTCCAACCGCCAACCGTTCCGCCCGCGCCTACGCCTCCGTAGCCCTCAACAGCCGCGCCGATGGCAGCGGCCCGCACGAGGTCGTCATGCTGCTGTTTGAAGGCCTGCTGGAGCGCATAACGCTGGGTCGGCTGGCCATCGAGCAGCGCGACGTCAACAACAAAATCCGCCATCTCGACAGGGCGCTGCAAATTTTGGGTGAGGGCCTGCGCACCCACCTCGACACCAAGGCCGGGGGCGAACTGGCCTTGCAGCTCGACGGTTTGTACGCGTATTGCTCGGTGCGCCTGCTGCACGCCAACGCCCACAGCGACACGGCCGCCCTCGATGAGGTGCATGGCCTGATCAAACAGGTGGCCGACGCGTGGCGCGAAACGCGCCCATAAGCGCAGGGCTTGCTGCGAACCCGGCGCATGTCAAGATAGTTGTCGCCTGAATCATGCAGCCGCCGCGTGAATATGTGCGTGAGCCACAGCCGCTTTGATGACCGAGTCGCGCTCCGGGTTGAGCGTAACCGCATCGACCGGTGTCCAGTTGCGCGTCTGGCCCGACCAGCGCGCCGGGTTCTTCTGTCTGGCTTGCTGGTACAGCGCATGGCGCGCATCGAGAATGACGTGATCTTCGCCACTGTGGCGCTGGGCCGGGCTGACGTAGCGGATGCCGCTGTGGCGGTGATCGTGGTTGTACCAATGCACGAACTGCGCCGCCCAGGCTCTGGCCTCATCGAGGCTGGCAAAGCCCTTGAGCGGGAACTCAGGCCGGTACTTGGCGGTGCGAAACAGCGCCTCGGCATAGGCGTTGTCGTCGCTCACACGTGGCCGCGAGTACGAGGGTTTCACACCCAGCCAGTTGAGCATGGCCAGCACCGTAGTCGCCTTCAGAGTCGATCCATTGTCACCATGCAATACCGGTTTATCAGTGAAAGCGGCAATGTCCTCGGCCAGTGCGGTGCGGCGCACCAGGTGCACGGCATGGTTGGCGTCATCGCTCTCGTGCACCTCGGCACCCACGATCTTGCGGCTGTACAGATCCAGGATCAGGTACAGGTGAAACCAGCGCCCGGTCACCACGGCGGGCAGGTAGCTCATGTCCCAGCACCAGACCTGGCCGGGTGCGGTAGCGATGTGGGTGCTGGGCGGGCGCACCGCTCTGGGGGGCTTGGCGCGGCCACGCCGGGTGTTTTGCCCATGCGCCCGGAAGCCACACGCGCCATGCTGGATTCGCTGCCCAGATAGATCCCCTCGTCGGCCAGCATGGGCACGATGCGCGTCGGCGGCACCGAGGCAAAGCGGGTCTCGTTGGCCACGGCCAGCAGCGCCGCGCGCTCCTGAGGGCTCAGGGCATGGCTGGGCACGGGCCGCAGCGCCTGCGGCCTGCCATCGCCTGTTTCGAGCCCCTGCTGGGCCTTCCAGCGTTGCAGGGTGCGCACGTCGATGCCGACGATCTGGCAGGCTGGGCGCAGGCGCGCGCCGGCGGCGGCGTGCGCAGCATAGATGTTTTGGGACAGGGCTTGGCGATCTTCGAGGCCGATCATTCGTCCTCTCCCTTGTGAAAGATCGCCGCGACTTTTTTTGATAACACCAGCAGCGCGGCGGTCTCGGCCAGTGCCCGGTCTTTGCGCAGCAAATCACGCTCGAGCTCCTTGATGCGCTTGGCCGAGGCGCGCGTGGCCTGCGGGCTGGCGCGGGCCTCCTCGGGGTTGGACAAGGCCGTGGTGCAACTGGCGCGCCACTGGTCAAGCTCGCTCGGGTATACGCCGTGCTCGCGACACCAGGCGCTCTTGGCGGCCTCGTTGAGGGCCGCCGTGGTGATGACGGCTTCGAGCCGACTGCCCGCAGTCCAGCTTGGCACGCGGGC
>JAGXSL010000002.1 GCA_018333835.1 Lysobacteraceae bacterium | reverse complement strand
CGCGAGATACCAAACCCTGCAGCAGCTTCACGAGCGGCGCAAGCAAGTCATCCGACTGCACAAACGGGGCATCAACATCTGGCCGCGCTTGATCTCGCCAGTACGTCAATCCAATTTGATGCTGTATGGCCTGTTCACGCCTTCAACCCGCCAGCAGGCCGTATTGCTGGAGGCGCCCGATGCGAACACGCTCAAGGGAGTGCGAGACCGTGCGATCTTGGCCGTCATGCTCTTGGGCGGTCTACGCCGCGCGGAGGTAGTCACCCTTCGCGTACGGGATTTTGATTGTCAGCGCGCGGGTGTGGCGCACCTGCGTGTGATGGGCAAGGGTGGCAAGACGCGGTTCATTGCCGCCGCACCCCTCATGCGCGAGAGGGTGCAGCACTACCTGGAGATGAGGGGCGCACAGCTTCAAAGCGATGAGCGCCTGTTCGTTCGTATGAAGGCAGTCCGCCGTCACTCCGCTGCCGGGTGTGATGTCAATCCTCAAGTTCGTCATATTGAGGAGGAGGAGGGTGGGTTTTTGAATGACAGAGGGGGTACCGGGCGACGCGCCAGCACGGCCCCAAATATCGAGCCGCACACCGCGGCGTTGGAGCGCGGCTTGGAGGCTCCCCACAATTTGCAGACCAACGCTTCTCAGCAGTCGCGGCGTCAAAGGCAGTCCGACACAGCACTCAAATCTGCTGGACTCACTGCTGGTGCTGTGGCCCAGCGCATTGTGCAGCCCTACCTGGCGCAGATCGGAGTGGTGGGAGAGAGGTTTTCTGCGCATGCGCTGCGGGTCACGGCCGCCACGCTCGCTTTGCGTGAGCGTGCTGACCTCAACGAGGTGCGGCATTTCCTGGGGCACGCCTGCATCACGACAACCACCGCCTACGACCGGCGCTGGAGCGATGAGAACCAGCCAGTGAGCCTGTTGCTTCCGTTGGGCTGAGGTCCTCGGCGGCAGGGGGCTTGAGGCAGTGCAGTTTGTGTCGATGCCCATCTGATTTTGGGCATCGACATCTGAGCGAGAGGATCTGAAAAAAGAGGATTTTGTGGACTTGACGGGGAAAGATTTCGTGAGAGCTTGGATGAAAGGAGATCACGAAATGACAACCGTAGCGACCAAACCATTCCATTACGATGAACCAAATTTCACCACCGAATGCTCGCATAAACGCATAGCCAAGTGCACGCCCGAGGTCGGTCTCGTGCACCGTATCGACGTCGGTGTCCACATGCTCGCCACCGAGCTTCTCATCATCGAGTTGCGCAGCATGGACGCAGGCGAACTGACCACCCTCTATTCTTGGGTGGGTCGGGTTGTCGATCCGGCGTGGGTGCGCACTCTCATTGCAAGTCCACAGGCGCTGGAGTGGCGCGATGTCCGGCGCAACCATCTTCGTGGGGGTGAGTCGTACGCCCGCCAGCACACACTGTATGTGCATATCTACGCACCTTACGAACCTCGTGTGAGCGATGCGAACACCCATGAGCGTGTTCAGCGTCGCTTCCTCGATTGGTACGCCTCAGGGGATGCCATTACTTCACGTCAATCCTGAGCGTTGTGTCCGCAAAAGATTGAGCGCGACCATTTTCCAAGTTAAGCAGCTGCGTTTATCTAATAACGGTTAGGGATGGTGTTCAAAACCGGCGCAGCGAAGCTCGGTGAACGCATGAATCTTGCGACATGAAACTGCCGCGCCCGTTTTGATCGATTTCAATGCCACTGAGGTCGATTTTTCGGCCTTTTGAGACTCCATCGAGGCCCTTGGGCGCGCTGCAGGCGCACTCATCCCTGCGCCCTCTGCAAAAGCCGATGCCGCGCCATCCAGAGATTGGAGAGCGCGAACAGTGTGTGCAGTTGCGCCGTGTTCTTCATCAGCCCTCGGTAGCGCACCTTCACAAACCCGAACTGGCGCTTGATCACACGAAACGGGTGCTCCACCTTGGCTCGGATGCGCGCCTTCACATGCTCAAGCTTGTCCATGATCGCGCCCATGGGCGTACTTTTGTCCAACGCTTTGCGCTTGCCCGGGCGCATGGCCACGTGCCAGTTGGCCTTGATGCCCTGCGTCTCTTCGCGCTTGGCCACACCCTGGTAGCCCGCGTCGGCGAACACATCGGTTTCTTCACCGTGCACCAGCGCGCTGGCCTTCGTCACGTCATTGACGTTGGCCGCTGTGCCCACCACTGTATGAACCAGACCCGAGTCGGCGTCTACGCCGACGTGTGCTTTCATTCCGAAGTGCCATTGGTTGCCCTTCTTCACTTGGTGCATCTCCGGGTCACGCTCGCCAGTGGCGTTCTTGGTCGAGCTGGGTGCCGCAATCAAGGTGGCGTCGATAGCTGTGCCGCTCTTGAGCAGCAGGCCCTTGGCGGCCAGCGTGCTGTTGACAGTAGCCAATATCTGAATGCTGAGCTGGTGCTCTTCGAGCAGGTGGCGAAAGCGCAGAATGCTCACGCGATCCGGAATGCGCTGGGCGCTGGAGAGGCCCGCGAAGTCGCGGTACAGCGGCGTCTCGAACAGAGCCTCTTCCATGGCCAGGTCCGACAGGCCGAACCACTGTTGCAAAAAATGAATGCGCAGCATGGTCTCGTGCGCAAAGGGCGGACGCCCCGTGCTGGCTACAGGCGAGGCCGCTGCGATCAACGCGATGAGTTCGCGCCACGGCACCACCAGCTCCATCTCGTCCAGGAACACGGCCTTGCGCGTGCGCCTCGTGCTCAGATTCAGTCCCAGTTCGGCTTGTTTCTTCATGACCTGATTGTTCTGCTTCACCAGCCTTCACGCCATTGGGGACGGCACGGAGTTTTGAACACCATCCTTAGGCACCCGTGGTTCTTAAATGCCGAAAATTCCCGCGCCCAGACAACTAAATTTGTAACCCTCAAGACCAGTAAAGTTGTAAACGCTCAGCCCGCGCCGGGGTGGCCGAAGCGCGCGCGGCGGCAGTGACCGCAGGCCACGGCACCAGCTGGTTTGAGCCTTCTCCACGGTGCGGCCCTTGCAAGTTGGGCCGAGTTAGGCAGAATCGCTAGTTATCCCGTTTGAATAACTTAGGCTATGAGTCCCATCTACCACCGCCCCGACCTCGCGCACGACATGGCCAAGCAACTGCTGAGCCCCGGCGTGCTCGACCAGGGCCTTCGCTCAGGCTTGTTCCTCTCTGGCCTGCGCCGCACCGGCAAATCCACCTTCTTGCGCCAGGACCTGATCCCCGCACTGGAGAACGCTGGCGCACTGGTGGTCTATGTCGACCTGTGGTCTGACGTCAGCGCAGACCCCAGCACCCTGATCCACGCCGCACTGCGCTCGGCGTTGAAAGAGTTGCAATCCGCGAGCGGCACCGTGTTGTCTCGTCTGAAGAGGATCAAGAGCCTGGACGTGGGCGGTGCGGGCTTCACCTTCGGCTTTGAGATTGCGGACCTCGGTACGGCCAACAGTGTCACCATCGCTCAGGTCGCGCAGGAAGTCATTGGCCAGGCAAAAACGGATCTGGTATTCATCGTGGACGAAGTCCAGCACATGCTCACCTCAGACGCCGGCATTGCCCTCATGCAAGCCTTCAAGGCCGCGCGCGACGCGGTCAACTTGACCCCGGCCACTTCATCTTCATCGGTACCGGCTCACACCGTGCCCAGGTGGTGGGGATGACGGTGCAGGGGAAAAACGCCTTCGAAGGAGCCACGTCGGTCGACTACCCGACGCTGGGAGAGGACTACGTGGAATACGTGCTCCAGACACTGCACCAGGAGGGCGTCAAAGTCATTCCCAGCCAGCCGGTGGCCAGCCACGCATTCGGACTGCTTGGCCGTCGCCCGGAAGAATTGGTTCGAGCGCTGCGCACATTGCAGAAGTACCAGCCCCAGGAGGCCGACCTGTACCTTCCGGTCATCGCCGCCACACTCAAGGAAGCAGCCGCGGACATCGAGATCAAGAAGATCGAGGAGCTGGGCGATCTTGCTTGCGCTGTGTTCGGACGTGTTGCCAACGCCGAGGTGGAAGCAAGTGGCCTTTTCTCGGCCTCGGCACTCGGTGCCTATTCGTCGATGCCGCACGGCTGCAGGGAAGCGGGACGGCTTCTATTGCCGCGAGGCCTCTGGTGCCCAACGTGCTGCCGCTGGCCTGGCCTCAGCTGCCCTTGATCTTCGCCAGCGCGCTTCT
The DNA here is from genome assembly GCA_018333835.1 of Lysobacteraceae bacterium. Classification (GTDB taxonomy): domain Bacteria; phylum Pseudomonadota; class Gammaproteobacteria; order Xanthomonadales; family Xanthomonadaceae; genus Silanimonas. The sequence goes on along the minus strand of JAGXSL010000002.1, from coordinate 18,981 downwards.
GATCGAGCCCGGGCTGTGCTTCCTCGGCGCGGGCGACCCCAATCGGCTGAGTTGGGGCATTCTGATCCAGTCGGGTCAGGCACATGGGCTGCGCGGCTGGTGGCACGCCTGCTTCCCAGGGATGCTGCTGGCGGCGACATGCTTGGGACTCGTGTTGCTGGCTTCGGACGCCGACGGACCAGACGAGCGGGTGTGATGCGATCGAGGACGCGAACTAGCTTTGCACTTTCGGCCGACCAGCCAACAAACTTTGCACTGTGTGTGGGGCGGTGGCGAGCGATGCGGCGTCTGCGCGCGCAATCCAGACCGAAATGAGCCACAGCCAGACTGAGAACCCCGCCATTGGCGGCCTCTCCTTCGTGGTATTCCCTATGTTCTGGGCAAAGAGGCCCAGTCAGGCACGCCTCATGCGTATTTACGGTCGCGATGCAACCGTTTGGCAACGTCATTTACGAACCAGGAGACTCCATGGCAAACCTTTTGTGGCTTCAGGGAGGCGCGTGTTCCGGGAACACGATGTCCTTCCTCAACGCCGAAGAACCCAGTGCTTGTGATCTGGTCACCGATTTCGGCATCAATATTCTCTGGCATCCATCCTTGGGCGTGGAACTGGGCGACAACCTGAAGGCCTTGCTGCTGGACCTGACCAGTGGCCGCAAGCCGCTGGACATCTTCGTGTTCGAAGGCAGCGTGGTCAACGCGCCCAACGGCACCGGCGAGTGGAACCGTTTCTGCGGCCGGCCGATGAAAGACTGGGTCAAGGAGCTTTCGGCGGTCGCTGCTTTCACCGTCGCGGTCGGCGACTGTGCCACCTGGGGCGGCATTCCGGCCACGGCCCCGAACCCGTCCGAGTCGGTGGGACTTCAGTTCCTGAAGCGCGCCAACGGCGGCGCCCTTGGTGCAGCCTACAAGTCCAAGGCCGGCTTGCCTGTCATCAACATCCCCGGCTGTCCGGCGCACCCGGACTGGATCACGCAGATCGTCGTCGCAGTCGCCACGGGCCGCACCGCCGACATCACGCTCGACGAGTTCCAGCGCCCGAAGACCTTCTTCCAGTCGTTCACGCAGACCGGCTGCACGCGCAACATGCACTTCGCCTACAAGGTCAGCGCCACCGAGTTTGGCCAGCGCAAGGGCTGCCTGTTCTACGACCTGGGCTGCCGCGGGCCGATGACGCACTCTCCGTGCAACCGCATCCTGTGGAACCGTCAGTCGAGCAAGACGCGCGCGGGTATGCCGTGCATGGGCTGCACCGAGCCCGAGTTCCCGTTCTTCGACCTCGCGCCCGGCACGGTCTTCAAGACGCAAACCGTCATGGGCGTGCCCAAGGACATGCCGACCGGCGTCGACAAGAAGGGCTACCTCGCGCTCACTGCCGCGGCCAAAAACGCCGCGCCCAAGTGGGCCGAAGAAGACATCTTCGTGGTTTGAATCCCTACACAGAAAGCTAAAACCATGTCTCAAGTTCAAACCCTAGACATTTCGCCAGTCGGTCGAGTGGAAGGCGATCTCGACATTCGTGTTGACATCAAAGATGGCGTCGTCACCAGCGCCTGGACGCAAGCGGAGCTGTTCCGCGGCTTCGAGATCATCCTCAAGGACAAGGATCCGCAAGCCGGCCTTGTCGTGACGCCGCGCGCCTGCGGCATCTGCGGCGCTTCGCACCTGACTTGCGCCGCGTGGGCGCTCGACACGGCCTGGCAGACCGAGGTGCCGCGCAACGCGATCCTGGCACGCAACCTGGGCCAGATCGTCGAAAGCCTGCAGAGCCAGCCGCGCTACTTCTATGGCCTGTACGCGATCGATCTCACCAACAAAAACTACCGCAAGAGCAAGTACTACGAGGAAGCGGTGAAGCGTTTCTCGCCATTCACTGGCACCTCGTACGAGCAAGGCGTGACGATCTCGGGCAAGCCGGTCGAAATCTACGCGCTCCTGGGTGGCCAGTGGCCGCATTCGAGCTACATGGTCCCGGGCGGTGTGATGTGCGCGCCGACACTGACCGACATCACGCGCGCCTGGTCGCTGCTCGAGTACTTCAAGAAGAACTGGCTCGAAAGCCTCTGGCTCGGATGCTCGCTCGAGCGCTACGAACAGATCAAGAGCTACGACGACTTCATGGCCTGGCTGGACGAGTCACCGGCGCACGCGAACTCGGACCTCGGCTTCTATTGGCGTATGGGACAGGACATCGGTCTGGATACCTACGGCGCGGGCTTGGGTAAGTACATCAGCTGGGGTTATCTTCCGCACGAGGACAAGTACCAAAAGCCGACGATCGAGGGACGCAATGCTGCGGTCATCATGAAAAGCGGTGTGTACGACGGGAAGACCGACACGCACAAGGTGATGGACCAGAAGTTCCTGCGTGAGAACACTCTTCACGCTTGGTATGACGAAGGCTCCGCCGACGTGCACCCTTTTGATCGCACGACCAAGCCGGTGCAGAAGAATGCCATCGATCACAACGGCAAGTACTCGTGGTCCACTGCCGTCACGCACACGGACGATGGCCGCCTCGAAGCCGGCCCGCTCGCGCGCCAGTTGATTGCCGGCGGCAAGCATGGCGAGAGCTGGCAGCACTACGATCCGCTCATCCTCGACATGTACAAGAAGATGGGTGGCGCCAGCGTGCACCTGCGCCAGATCGGCCGCATGCACGAGACCATCAAGCTGTACCGGCAAGCCGAACGCTGCCTGCGCGAGTTCAAGCTCAACGACCCCTGGTACATCAAGCCGCGCGAGCGCGACGGCCGCGGCTGGGGTGCGACCGAGGCGATCCGTGGTGCGCTGTGCCACTGGATCGAAGTCAAGGACGGCAAGATCAAGAACTACCAGATCATCGCCCCCACGACCTGGAACGTCGGCCCGCGCGACGGCAAGAGCCAACTCGGGCCGATCGAGCAGGCGTTGATCGGCACGCCGATTGCCGATCCTTCGGATCCGGTCGAGGTCGGGCATGTCGCGCGCTCGTTTGACTCGTGCCTCGTCTGCACAGTGCATGCCCACGACGCCAAGACAGGCAAGGAACTGGCTCGCTTCCGAACCGCCTGAGTGCGGTGGGGGCGCGGCGCGGTGCGGCGCGAGTGACCCTTCGCGCCGCGCTGTTGCATCATGCGAGGGCGAATCAAGAACGACGAACTCACGAGGACAGCACCATGCCGATAGACCCCGACGGCAGCATCCGCGCCCGCATGGCCAAGCTGATGGCCGACGGCCTGCGGACCCAGACGGAACCGTTTCCGTACACGAGCACGGAGTTCGCGGCGCTGCTAGATCAGTGCCGTGACTTGGATGCCGATGACGTGGTGGGAAAGATGGTGCTCACCGGTTGGATCGACAAGCCTTACGGCGAAGACCGCATGCGCTGCCAGGAATGCATGTACTACCTTGTGCACCGCAAGTGGTGCGATCTGCCCGAGCTGGATCTGCCGGCCGAGCCCGACTGGTGGTGTCGTCTGTGGCGTATCTGAGCTCGGGCGGAGGTAAGCATGTCGGAAGAAGAACTCTCACGGCAACGCGAGCTGATCCGCAGCGCTCTGGCCGATGGCCTGCACACAGCGTGGCAGGATCGGGCATATGAGAGCGCTGACGTGCGCAGGACGGTTGACGCGCTGCAAGCGATTGCGCCGGATCGACTGGAAGACAAGCTCCGGGTCGCGGGCTTCACGCTGCAGCCCTACGTTGCCGATGAGGCGCCGGAGATCGAACAAGCCTGTCGCACGTGTATGTACTATGAGTCGCATCGACGGTATTGCGACCTCCCGGAGTTGAAGCTTGGAGTCGAACCCGAGTGGGCCTGCGTGCTGTGGCGTGTCTGATTCTGCTATGGGCAGCCGCGTTCGCTTGGCGGTCATCGGATGCGGCAACCCTGCGCGTCGAGACGATGGGGTCGGTATCGAAGTCGTGCGTCAGCTGCGCCGATGCACCGCAGAGGGCGTCGATCTGATTGATGCCGGCACCAGCGGCATGGATGTGATGTTTCGCGTGCGCGGCGCCGAACGCGTGGTCATCGTCGACGCGTGCCGCAGCGGGAGTTCGGCGGGTGCGATCTTCCGCCTTCCCGCGAAGGAGGCAATGACGCCCGTAGAGCACGGGTTCAGTCTGCATGGTCTGCGTTGGGATCATGCGCTGTATGCCGGCAGCAGGATGTTCGGCGAGTCCTTTGCCGATCACGCGGAGGTCATCCTGATCGAAGCGGGCGATATCGGTTTCGGCCTCGAACTGACCGACCCAGTCCGTGCTGCCGCCGCGCGCGTGGTGTGCATGCTCGAACCCTTGGTACGTGGCGATGGATGAGGACAGCCTCGAGACGCTGGTGGAAGTGCGCGCCGGTCGCTTGCATGTGCCGGCGCAGACCTACGAACGCGTGCTGGACGGGTTCCCCGCCGTGGCGCTGCTCGCCCGCGACGACGGCTGGTGGCTCATTCCGCTCAAGGCAGGAGCGGGTGGGTTGCAGCTGAAGCAACGCAACGCACGCGGAGACAGGGTGATCGAAGCGCAGGAGTTCCTGCGCTCGCAGGGGGTCGATGACGCGCAGGAGCCGATGACCTTCAGCTTGGAGTTCGATACAGGGCGTGGCGCGTACCGGTTCGGGCGCACGCGGTGAATCGAAACGACGCCCGCTCTATGTCAGCGGCTCGAACTGCGAGCGAGCCCTTGGCGAGGTCTCATCGCCAACTGAGTCCTACGCACGCTCTTCTGGAGAGTTCGGCGTAGCTTAGCCATGGGTGATCGCGCATGTCGCGGCCCGGTTCTGAAGGCAAGGGATATCAAGGGTCGCCCAGACGCGGCAGTTGCAGCCCCGCCAGGTCGAAATGCCCGGCCGCCGTCCAGAGCGTCGGCGTCACCACGGTCCAAAGGCCCGCGGCCTCGGCCGCCAGCAGACCGTTGGTCGAGTCCTCGAACGCGATGGCCTGGTCGTGGCGCAGGTTAAGACGAGCCAGTGCGATCTCGTAGACGTCGGGCTCGGGCTTCTTGGCGCGCACATGCTCGCCGCAGACAATCACGCTGAAGAGTTCAGGGCCGCGCGAACCCAGCGCCTTGCGCAGAAGGGCGTGCACGCTCGAGGTCGTGGATGCGCTGGCGATGGCGAGACGACATCCAGCGCTTCGTGCCTCGCAGAGGAGTCGGGCGATGCCGTCACGCAGCGGCGCAGCCCCGTCACGCACGGCGGAAATGTAGAACTTCGTCTTCTCGGTGTGGATCCGCGGTACCAGGCCCAGCAGCCGATTCCTCTCGCGCGCCGTGAGGGGCAGCGAGCGGATATGAAACACGAGGCGTTCCTTGCCCCCCGTCACGGCCAACAGCCGGAGATAGTCGGCGCGGCTCCAGGACCAGCCCACGCCCAGGCGCTCGAATGCCAGGTTGAAGGCCACGCGATGCACCTCTTCGGTGTCCGCCATCGTGCCATCGACGTCGAAGATCAAGGCAGCGACGTTCATCGGCGGGGACGCGGGGGTGGCAGGCTCTGACAGGCGAGTCCGGCGAGGCACTCACTGCGCGCCGGTCACTCGTCACCGGCGCGGCGGATACCGTAGCGCTTGATCTTGTTGGCCAGGCCGACGCGGGACAGCCCCAACTCTTGCGCAGCACGGGTGTGGTTCCACTTCGAACGATCCAGCGTGTCGCGCACCAACCGTTCTTCCAATGCTTCGACTTTCTCCTTCAGCGTCCGGCCGGGAAGCAGGAGGTTCACGTTGCTCAACCGGGCCACCGGCAGTGGAACGATCTTGGCAATCTCCGGCGGCAGGTGTCGTTCGGTGATGATTTCGCCGTCCGAGGCCAAAGCCACAAGCCGTCGGATCTCGGTTTCCAGTTCGCGCACGTTGCCGGGGAACGGAAAGGCGCACAGCCGTGCCATCGCATCGGGCGTCAGGCCGGCCACTCGCCTGGACGTCAATCGCCCGTACTTCTCGATCATGTGCGCGACCAGCGGCGGGATGTCGTCGGGCCTTTCACGCAGCGGCGGTATGCGCAACTCGAAGCCGCGTAGGCGGTAGTACAAGTCCTGGCGGAACTTGCCCTCATCGACCAACTGGCGCAGCGGCCGATTGCACGCTGCGACGATGCGCACGTCGCAGCGGCGCGTCTGGTCGGAACCGATGGGCCGCACTTCCCCTTCCTGCAGGAAGCGCAGCAGCGACACCTGCATGCTGGGTGAGATCTCGGAGATCTCGTCGAGAAACACTGTGCCGCCTTCGGCAGCCTGCAAAAGGCCCAGGCGGTCCGTGGTTGCGCCAGTGAACGCGCCGCGACGGTGACCGAAGAGCTCGCTTTGCAGCAGATCGTCGTTGATAGCCGCGCAGTTGACGGCCATGAACAGCAAGGCGTGGCGCTGGCTGAACAGGTGGATCGCGCGCGCCATCAATTCCTTGCCGGTACCCGTCTCGCCTTCGATCAGCACAGGCAGGTCGGTCGGCGCCGCCTTGCGCGCAAGGTTGCAAACCTCCGCCATGGCGTGGCTGACGTAGACCATGCGGTCGAAGGAGTACACCTCCTGCAGGACGGCGCGCATGCCTTCGCTCTGGCGCGTCACCACGGCGTCGGCGAACTTCAACTCGCGTGACAGGTAGCGATGGATGCGCGCCAGCTCGCGCGACTCGAGCGCCCGCCGCAGCAACAGGCGCAGCGACTCGCTCTGCCAAGGCGTGATCACCACCTGGTAGACAGCGGCATCGTTCACCGCCTGCTGCACGACCTCGGCTTCGGCATTGTCCAGCAGCAACACGCGTATCGTCTCTGGCGCGCGGGTACGCAGATCTCGCAGCAGGTCAACGCCGGCGCCATCGACGAGCGACTGTTCAGCCACCACCACGTCGGCGCGGTCGTGCTCATCGTCCAAAGATGCAGCGGCTTCGCGCAGCCGGCTGAAGACGCGCACCCGGTACTCGGCGCCGAACTGCCGGAGCAAAGCCTTGTCTTCGATCAGGCGCGGACCGACCAGCGTGACCCGCCACGCCTGGACTTGCGATGCCGCCTTGGCCGTGCTCAGCTTGGGCACACTGGGGTGGACCTGGGCCGTGTTCATGTCGACGACCACGCCAGGTGCCCGCCAATCGCCATCGAGCTGCAGGCGATGACGATGGTGAAGCTGCGATGCAAGGCCGTCAGTCGCTTGGCGGTGAGCCGCAAGGTGACGCTCAGCGCGCCGGTGAGGAACGCCATGCCGACGATCGATCCGATGCCGAAGGTCGCGATGTACCCCAGCTGCATCGCTGGAGTTGGCAGAGCGCCCAAGGCCAGCAACGCCAGCGCCGCCGAACCTGCCAAGCCGTGCAGCATGCCAACCAGCATGCTCGCCGCGGGCAAGCGATGTGCATGGCGGTGCGGGTCGGTGGCGTGTGCCGGCCTAGGCTCGGACGCGGCGCGCGGGTCGTGAGAGTGCCCGTGGAAGTGCGGCGCCCGGCCAGGGTGGCCATGGCCGTGAAAGTGCACTCGATCCTTCCACAAGCGCCATGCCAGCCGCGCACCGAGCATGATCAGCAATACACCGACCGCCTGCTCGAAGCGCAGTGCCCATTGGGGCGGCATTACCCAGCCCAAACCAGTCACCGCACCGGCGACGACGAGCAGCACCAGCGAATGGCCCAACCCCCAGGCGGCGCCCAGACGCAGCGCGCGCGCCAATGAGTGCTCGCGGGTGGCCAGCGTCGCAACGGCGGCCAGATGGTCGGCATCGGTGGCGTGCTGCATTCCCAGCAGCAGCCCCAGCCCGAAGATCATGAGGACGTCCATGGCGGACTCAGGCAGAACTCGGCCGCACCAACGGGTCGATGCGGCGCATCGCGCGCAGCCAGCCGTACCACTCGTCGAGCCCTTCGCCCTGCGTGGCCGACAGGCGCAGGCAACGGATGGTCGGATTGACGCTGCGCGCATGGCGCTCCGCGCGGCCGACATCGAAGGCCACGTGCGGCGCCAGATCCATCTTCGTCGTGATCATCAGGTCGGCGCTGCGGAACATGTGCGGGTACTTCAGCGGCTTGTCGTCGCCCTCGGTCACCGACAACACCACCACGCGAGCCCGCTCGCCGAGGTCGAACAGAGAAGGGCAGACCAGGTTGCCGACGTTCTCGATGAAGACCACGCTGCCCGAAGCCGGCGCCAAGCGCTGCACCGCGCGCTCGATCATGTCGGCTTCCAGGTGGCAGCCCGCGCCGGTGTTGATCTGGATCGCTGCCGCGCCGGTCTCGCGAATGCGGTCGGCGTCGGCGCTGGTCTCCTGGTCGCCCTCGACCACGCACATCGGAAACTCGCCGCTCAGGTCACGCAGCGTGCGCACGAGCAGCGTGGTTTTGCCCGAACCGGGGCTGGACATCAGGTTCAACGCCAGCACGCCGCGGCCGGACAACCAGCCGCGATTGCGTTCGGCGATGCGCTGGTTCTTGTCCAGCAACGCCGTCTCCAGTGCCACCAGCTCGGCCGGAGCGTCCTGGCGGTGAGCCGCATGCGAGTGACTGTGACCATGATAGTGATCGTGATCGTGATCGTGATCGTGATCGTGGGCGTTCAAGACCGGGTGAGCATGCGCACCGCCAGCCTGGCCATGCCCCTCGTCCGGCGCGTGTCGATGGCGCGTGCGCGACCCGTCCGCAAGCACATGCTCGTGCTCGTCGGTGTCCCCTTCGACACGAACATCAGCCTTGCTGTTGCAACCACAGACTACACACATGTTTCCACCTCCATTGCTTTGACGTTGAGTTCCTGTCCGGTGCGGCGGCGCCAGCGGGTCGCGCCGCAGTGGGCGCAAGCCGCGGGCATGGCCTCGGCCTCACCACCCGCAGGCGTGCCGCAGTCTTCGCAGAGCCAGCCCGGCGCGACCTCGACGATCTCGAGTTCGGCCGCCTCCAGTAGCGTTCCCTGCCGAACGACATCGAAGCAAAAACGCACCGAGTCCGGCAGCAGGGCCGTCTGCGTGCCGATTTCGAGCCACACCTTGCGCACCGGCCGCCCCTGCGCTGCCTCGGCAACGATGGCCACCAGGTTTCGTGTGATGCCGAGTTCGTGCATGGCTAGGGTCCTGGCAGCTCAGCAGATGCGCGGCAACTGGTCGCCGTGCAACAGATCCACCACGCGCTCGCCGCCGAAGGCCGAGCGCAACGTCACCAGGCCGGGATGCCCGTGCGCCAGCACTTCGCCCACCACGGCGGCGCGGCGGCCCAGAGGATGCGAGCGCATCGCCGCAAGGACCGCGTCGCAGTCCTGCGGCGCCACCAGCGCCGCCAGCTTGCCCTCGTTGGCCAGATAGAGCGGGTCGAGCCCCAGCATCTCGCAGGCGCCGCGCACCACGTCCGCGACCGGCAAAGCGGACTCCTCCAGGCGCAATGGCATGCGGCTTTCTGCAGCGAACTCGTTGGCCACCGTCGCCAGGCCGCCGCGCGTGCAATCGCGCAGCCAGTGAAGGCGCGGCGCGGCGGCGAACATGGTTTCGATCAGCCCGTTCAGCGGTGCACAGTCGCTTTGCACGGGAATCTGCAGCGCCATGTCGTTGCGTGCAGCCAGCACGGCCACGCCGTGGTCACCAAGGGTGCCGTTGACGATCAGCCGGTCGCCCGGCCGCACCTCGCGTGCGCCAGTCTGGCGCCCCGCGGCAATGGTGCCGATGCCTGCGGTGTTGATGAACAGCCCGTCGGCGGCGCCGCGTTCAACGACCTTGGTGTCGCCGGTGACGATAGCCACGCCGGCCTCGCGCGCACTGCGCGCCATGCTGTGCAACACCTTGCGCAGGGTGTCGAAGGGCAGGCCTTCTTCCAGGATCAGGCCGCAGCTGAGCCAGCGCGGGATGGCGCCGCCGACGGCCAGGTCGTTGACCGTGCCGCAGACGGCGAGCGTGCCGATGTCGCCTCCGGGGAATTCGATCGGGGAAACTACGTAACTGTCGGTCGTGAACGCGAGCGACGAGCCGGCGGGAATCTCTTCGTAAGGAAAGCGTGCCTGATCCTCCAGCGGCGCCAGCCAGCGGTTGTCGAAGGCGGGTGCGATGAGACCGGCGACCAGCTCGCGCATCGCCCGCCCGCCGGCGCCGTGCGCCATCGACACGCGCTTGCCGCTCCAGGCGTCCTTGGGCGTGGGGGTTGGCGTCATGCGGCCACCGCGATCGGGATCACCGGCTCGCGCCGCGCGAACTGGTAATACGCCGCGCACGCCCCTTCGCTGCTGACCATCAACGCGCCGAGCGGCGTCTGCGGCGTGCAGGCGGTGCCGAACACCTTGCACTGCGGCGGCTTGATCGCGCCTTTCAGCACCTCGCCGCACTGGCAGCTCTTGGGGTCGGCAATGCGCGCGCCAGGCACAGAAAAGCGGCGCTCGGCATCAAAGGCCGCGTAGGCCTCGCGCACCCGCACACCCGAGTGGTCGATCGAGCCCAGGCCGCGCCACTCGAAGAACTCGCGCAGCTCGAAGACCTCGGTGATCGCCTCCAGCCCTGCTGCGTTGCCGCCCGGGTCGACGAGGCGCGCGTACTGGTTCTCGACCGCGGCGCGGCCCTGCTCGAGCTGGCGCAGCACCATCAGCAGGCTTTGCAGGATGTCGGTCGGCTCGAAGCCCGAGATCACGAGCGGCCGGCCGTACTCGGCGGCGATGAACTCGAAAGGCGCGGTGCCCGAGACCATCGCAACATGGCCAGGCCCGAGGAAGCCGTCGATCGTCATGCCCGGCGAGTCGAGTATGGCCTTGATCGTCGGCACGATCGTGATGTGGTTGCAGAACAGCGAGAAGTTGCCGATGCCGCGCCGCTTCGCTTCGAGCACCGTCATCGCGGTGGAGGGCATGGTCGTCTCGAAGCCGAGTGCGAAGAACACCACGTCGCGGCCCGGGTTCGCGGCCGCGATCTCGAGCGCGTCCAGCGGCGAATAGACCATGCGGACGTCGGCGCCGTCGGCGCGCGCCTGCAGCAGCGAGCCCTTGGAGCCGGGCACGCGCATCGCGTCGCCGAAGGTGGTGAAGATGACACCGGGCTCATTCGCGATGGCCACGCAGTCGTCGACCCGGCCCATCGGCAGCACGCACACCGGGCAGCCCGGGCCATGCACGAACTCGAGCGCGGGCGGGATCAGGTCCTTCAGCGCATAGCGAAAGATCGAGTGCGTGTGGCCGCCGCATACCTCCATGATCTGCAGCGGGCGTTCGAGGCTGGCGCCCAGGCGCTCGGTGGCGCCGGCGATTTCGCGCAGCAACGCGCGCGCGGCCAGCGGATCGCGGAATTCATCGACGTACTTCATGGAGTTCTTCCTTTCGGGGCCGACGCGCGCGCCGGCCGGTCGTCGGCCAGCAGGCTGTGCACGAGGTCCCACAGCACGTGGTAGATCGCCACATGCGTCTCCTGGATGCGGTGGATGCTGTCGCTGTCCACGAGCAGGGTGAGATCGACGCTCGCCGAGCGCGCCATCGCACCGCCATCGCCACCGGCCAGCGCCAGCGTGCTGGCTTGCAGATCGTGCGCGGCCTCGAGACCGCGCAACACATTGCGCGAGTTACCGCTGGTGGACACGCCCAGCACCATGTCGCCGGCCTTCACCAGCCCCGGCATCTGGCGCGCGAACACCTCGTCGAAGCCGACGTCGTTGCCGACGGCGGTCAGCATGGCCATGTCCTGAGCCAAGTTGTGCGCCGGGAGCGCAGGGCGCCCGGCGGTCACCGGATGCTGGAACTCGACGGCGACATGCGCAGCGTCGCAGCTCGAGCCGCCGTTGCCCATGGTGTACAGGCGCCCGCCGTGACGAAAGCCCTCGGCCAGCAACTGGGCCGCACGCAGCACATCGTTGCCGTGGGCCTCGAAGAAGCGGGTCTTCACGGCCACACTGTCGCGCCACTTGGCCACCATCGCTTCGCGCAGCGCCGCTTCGAGGCGCAGTGCGTCGCGTGCATCCTGCGCAGCTTCGCCCGTGGTCGCCGCGCGAGGCGCGAGATGCGGGTACAGGGCGCCGAGTGCCGCCTTGTCCTTCGATGCGTTCACACCACGGCCCGTGTCTTGTAGCTCTCGAGTTCGACCTGCGCGTCGCCGAGTTCCTTGAGCAATTGCAGCGTCAACATCGCCTCGTGCTCGTCGACGCGGTTCATCGCGAAGCCCACGTGAACGAGCACCCAGGCGCCGATGCATTCCTCGAGCGGCTCGCCTTCGCGCACGATGCAGGCGATGTTGATCTCGCGCTTGACGCCGAGTACGTCCACCAGGGCGAGCTTGGCTTCGGGGCGGGTGATGGCCTCGATGCGGCCCGGGATTCCTAGACACATGGGATCTTCTCCTGTCGTTGTTCGTCCTGGCTGGCGCGGGCCAGTGCGATCAGCGCCTGGCCCCAGGCAAGCCCGCCGTCGTTCACCGGCACCTGGCGCGGCAGCAGGGCCTTCAGCCCCGCCGCCTCGAGCCCGCGCAGAACGAGTTCGGTGAGCACCTTGTTCTGGAACACGCCGCCGCCCAGGGCAACGGTCGTCAGCTCGTGACGTTCGGCCTCTTGCTGCGCCATGCGCACGATGACCGCCGCCAGCCCGCGGTGAAAGCGCGCAGCGATGCGGGCCGCGGGTGTGGCCAGAATCAGGTCGCCGAGCAGGGCCTGCCACATGCCCAGAGGCTCGACGTAGGGCAGGCCCTTGCCCTTGTCCAAGCGAGGAATCGCGAACGGGTAGTCGAGGTCGGCGCTCTCGTCGAGGTCTTGCGCGGTGACCAGAGATTCCAGGCCCATCGCTGCCTCGCCTTCGTAGGCCACGTTGTCGCGGCAGATGCCGATGGCAGCCGCTACCGCATCGAACAAGCGCCCGACGCTGCTGGCACGCGGCGCCAGGGCCGGTTTGGCAAGCATCGCATCAAGCATCTCGCGCGGCTTGGCGCTGAGGAAGCGGTGCAGCTCCAGCTCGTCATAGTTGCTCGTGAAGCGCGGCCAACCCATCTCGGCCATCAACTGCGCATAGGTGTTGCGCCAGGGCTCGCGTGCCGCCAGGTCGCCGCCCGGCAGGGCCACCGGCTTGAAGGTGCCCACGCGTTGCGCCTGCCGGTAGTCGGCGAGCAGGAACTCGCCGCCCCAGAAGCTGCCGTCCTCGCCCATGCCGATGCCGTCGAGCGCTATGCCGAGCACCTTGCCGCCGTGCAGCGGCCACCCGTGCTCGCCCAGGCAGGCGGCGATGTGCGCATGGTGGTGACCGACGCCGACCTGTCGGTCGGCCCAGCGCTCGTGCGCGAGCTGCGTCGAGGCATAACCCGGATGCAGATCGCAGGCGACGAGGTCGGGCTCGAAGGCGTAGAACGCGAGGTAGTCGGCCAGCGCACGCCGCTGGTCGGCCAGGCAGGCGGCATCGTGCAGGTCGCCGATGTGCTGGGACAGCACCGCCTGCCCATCGCGCACCAGCGCGAAGGTGTTCTTCAGGTCGCCGCCGAGCGCCAGCACCTTGGTGCGGTGGTCGAAACCCTCGGGCAGCGGCAGCGGCGCCGGGGCGTAGCCACGCGCGCGACGCATGACCCGGAAGGCGCCGCCGACGACGCGGCCGACCGAATCGTCCACCCGCCGCTGGATCGCACGGTCGTGGTCGAGCACCCACGCGATGGAGGGGCCCAGGCGGGCCGAAGCTTCGTCCAGCCGTATCGCTTGCGGCTCTTCGCTCAGGTTGCCGCTGGTCAGCACGATCGGCGCCTTGCGGCGCCGCATCAGCAGCAGGTGCAGAGCAGTGCTTGGCAGCATCACGCCCAGCGTCGGCAGGCCGGGTGCGACGCCGTCGGCCAGCGGTGCATCGGCGCGCCGCGGCAGCAAAACGATCGGCGCGGCCGGGCTGGCGAGCGCGGCCTCGGCCACGTCGTCGCACAGGCACCACTGGCGCGCCATCTCGACGTCACGCACCAGCAACGCGAAGGGCTTGCCTTCGCGGCGCTTGAGTGCGCGCAACCGCGCCACCGCGTCGGCGTGTGTCGCGTCACAGGCGATCTGGTAGCCGCCCAGGCCCTTGATCAGCACCAACTCGCCGCGCCCCAGCAACGATGTGGCGCCATCCGCGTCGTCGAGCGCGGTCATGGCCTCCAGGCTGAAGGGCTTGCCGTCGATACGGCGCAGCGTGGCGCGCGGGCCGCAGGCGTGGCAGGCCATCGCCTGGGCGTGGAAGCGCCGGTCGTCGGTGTCGCCGTATTCGCGCGCGCAGGCCGCACACAACGGGAAGGGCGCCATCGTCGTACGCGCGCGGTCGTAGGGGGCGCGTTCGAATACGCTCAGGCGCGGGCCGCAGGCGGTGCACGCGGTGAACGCATAGCGGTAGCGGCGCGCGAAAGGATCCAGTGTCTCGGCACAACACGCCGGGCAGATGGCCCAGTCGGGCGCCACGCCGAGGCCCGGCTGCGCCAGCGCGCTGTCGGCGATCGAGAAGGTCGAAGGCAGCGCCGCCGGCACGGCGAGCGGCTGCGCGAGCAGCGCATCGATGCGGGCGCCGCCGTGGTCGAGCGTGCGCAGCCGCTGCTCGAACTCGGCGAGCGCCGGCCCGGGGCCAAAGGCTTCGACGATGGCCATCGTGCCTTCGTTGTGAACGCTGCCCACCACGCCGAGCGCGCGCGCCAGGTGCAGCACCTGCGGCCGGAAGCCGACACCCTGAACGATGCCGCGCACCTGCAAGCGTGCGCCGCACATCGGCGCCGCATGGGGTCGATCGGTCAGCACTGCGGTGGCGGGCGCGGCGCTCATCACGCGACGTCCCACAACAGGATGCGGTTGTTGCCCGAGTCGACGATGATCGCGGTGTTGCCTTGAATCGCGATGGCATACGGCCAGCACAGCGAGTCGCGCACCGCCGGCAGCCAGCGGTTGTCACCCTTGTCGACGAAACTCGCCTGCCCGGCCACCGCGCGCGCCTCGCGCTCGGCAGGTGCGTCCAGGCGCAGCACGCGTGAGTTGGCGGTGTCGGCAACGAAGAGCCGGTCTTCATGCACCGCCAGGCCGTAAGGCATGTTCAGGCTGCGGGCGCTGGGAAAGTACTCACCACGGTTGTGATCCAGCGCGTCAATCTCGCCTTGACCGATGATGAGGTCGCTGCGCGCCATGTTGCTGGCCGGGTCGCCGCGCCACAGCAGCAGGCGGTTGTTGCCGGCATCGGCCACGCATAGATGCCCCTGCCAGACGGCGAGCGCATGGGGCCAGCGCATCGTGGCCTGCGTGACGCCACCGGCGTTTTCGTCGCGGTGCACGAAGTCCGGCTGGCCGAGCACGAGGTTGGCGCGCTGCCCGTCACGCGCCGGCAGGCCGTCGAAGCGCAGCACGCGGCGGTTGCCGGTGTCGGCCACCCACAGGCGCGCACCGTCCCAGAACACGCCATACGGCCAGTGCAGGGTGTCGGCCGCAGGCGTGTCGAGCCCGCGGTTGGCCAACCCGGCGTGCGCATCGGCCTGGCCCAGCACCACGTCGGCCGGCTGTTGACTGTGCCGCGGCGCACGGTGCCAGATCAGCACGCGGTGGTTCCACGCGTCGGCGACTGCAAGGCCCTCGCCGCAAGCGCACACGCCGGTGGGCACGTTCAAGCTGGCGCCGTTGACCTCGGCATGCGCATTGCGGCCCTCGCGGTCGAAGCCGGGTTGTCCGATCACCCACGAAGCGGGTTCGCCATCGCCGGTAGGCACCGCCGGCCAGCCCAGCAGCCGGTGGTGGCCGGTGTCGGCAACCCACAAGGCGCCGTCGGCGGTCACCGCCGCGCCGCGAGGTCCGAACAGGGTGTTTGCGGCGGGCGTCAGGGCGACGCCGGACAGCGGGTCGTGCAGGCCGAGAATGACACGCGCGCCGGCCGCGGCAAGCGCCGCCGGGGCAACTGCGCGCTCGCGCGGCCGTGCGAGCGATACCTTGACGGGCGCGGCAGCCGCGATGCCGTTCATGCCGACGCTCCCAGCTTCACCGCGACGCGCCCACCGCGCACACGAACGGCGTGCACCACCAGTTGCACCTCGGGCACGTCGAGGCATTCGCCGGTATCCAGGCGGTAGCGGAAGCCGTGATGCGGGCACTCGATCACGCCTTCGGCGACAGCGCCATCGTCCAGTGGCATGCCGAGATGCGCGCAGGCGTTCGCCACGCAAAACACCTGCGAGCCGTCGCGGTAGAGCAGCAAGGCCTCGTCGCGCAGCGTACGCGCCGCCACCTGGCCTTGCGGCAGTTCGTCCACGGCGCAAAGATCGACGAAGCCACGATCCTCGGCCTTGGCGAAGGGGCTGACGAAATGAATCGGCACCGCTTCGCCGGGCGCCCGCGTTTCGGCCGAGCGCCGCACCTGGACGACGCGGACGATCTCCGGCGCATGCTCCTTGATCGCACGCTCCACGCCTTCGGACAGCGTCTGGCCCGATGCCGGACAGCTTTGGCAGCTGCCGGTCAAGCGCACCTCGACGGTGTCGGGCAGCTTGATCGCCACCAGCTCGACACCGCCGGCATGCTCGGCCAGCATCGGTGCGACCGACTCCAGCGCGGCGCGGACCCGCGCCTCCAGCGGCTCGCGCACCAGACCATGCAGCCGCAGGACGCCATAAATGAACGGGTCCGACGCCAGCTCGCGCAGCCGGGCCGCGGCCGCCGGCTCGTCGCGCAGCCCCTTGAGCAGGCGCACCAGCGCCTCGCGGTGCAGGGCCTCAATGGCGCCGCGCAGGTTGTCGAGCACGGCGCGCTGCTCCAGCGGCCAGGCCTGGCCGATGGCCTGCAGCGCCGCCACCTCGGTGGCCATGTGGGCCAGCCGCTCGCTGTCGTCGTGGGTCGCTGCGTTCACGGGGCTGGGCCTCGGGTTCTTCAGTTGTACTTGAGGTTGCGGAACAGCCACGGCATCAGCGCGCCGCCGAAGGCACCACCGGCCACCATGCCGAGCCAGGGGTTCAGCCAGCCGAGCGCGAGCATCAGCGCGAGCGTCACGGCAAAGCCGGCGCCGAGCTGGCGGAAGAACGCCCAGTTGTCGCGGAACAGCTTGCCGGCGACGAACAGCTTGATCGAATTGAGCACCATATCGAACATCGTTTGCTCCTTGGCGCGTTCAGCGCAAAGCGTGGATCAGCACGGCCACCACCGCGGCGGGCACCACTGCGGCGAGGCCGAAGAAGGCGCCCATGAAGGCGGCGATCTCGTTGCCCATCGCCTGGCCGCCGAGCTTCACGCCGGTTGCGGCACCGCCCGCCGCGCCCGCCAGCACGGCGGCCAGGCACATCAATACGAGGGTCACAGTCATCGTTTGCTCCATGTTGGTCAATGGTTTGGTGGATGCTCCTGAACCAGGAGTTCTGGTCAATGTTCGGTCGGCCCGGCATCACCGGGGACGCGTGAGGCGCCGAAGTCGGCGTGCGAGGCATCGATGCCGGCGAGTGCGTCGGCCACCGTGGCCGCAGCGTCGTCCAGGCCCGCGGACTGAAAGAGTCGTTGCGCCTCCCGATACAGCGCACGCGCCTTCGCGGTGTTGCCCGGGTTGCCCAGCTCGGGGTGCTCGGGGTCGTCCGGCAGGTTGAGCAGGGCATTGGCCTTGTTGGCCGCGGTGTTGGCGTACTCCACCGGCATGTCGCGCGGGTTGCGCACCTTCAGCGCCTCGTCGTACGCCTCCACTGCACGCAGCAGGTTGGCCACGGGATGACTGCTCGGCGCGTACTGCAGCGCGTTGCCGAGGTTGTTCTGCGTCATCGCGTACTCGCTGGGATGGTCCACCAGCGTCACGATGCCGAGCACCTCCTCGAACGACTGCACGGCGAGCGCCTCGCGCATGCGCGCACGTTCGTCGGTGGCCGGAATCGAGAGGTAGGCGATCGCCAGGTTGTTGTGCAGGATCGAGAACTCGCGCGGCCAAGCTTGTTTGGTGAACACGCGCAGGGCGCGGTGGTAATGCGCGATCGCCTCCTGGATCGTCGCCCGGTGAGCAGCGCAAAGCGTCTGCGTCACGAGGCCCAGGTTCAGGTCGAGTTCGGCCACTTCTTCGGCCAGGCCATGGGTGGCCAGGTCGGCGCGAGCGGCCTCGAAACAGTCGCGCGCCGATTCGAGTGCGGCGGTACCACCATCGGGCAGGGTCTGGTAGGCCGTGCCCTGGCGGGCTCGAATGCGCGCGGCCAGCAACGCGAACGTGGGTGGAACCAGCGCCAGTGCCCGCTCGTACAGCGCCACCGCATCGTGCAACTGGCGCGGCGAGCGCGGCTTGATCTGCAGACCGCGGGCGATCTCCATCAGCATCTCGGCCCGTTCCTCGGGCGCGGCCTCGCCGTCTTCCGCCAGAGCCAGCGCCGATTGCACCTCGGCGTCGGCCACCGTGAAGAGGCTTCGGCCATCCGGTCGGCCCGAAGCGGGCGCCGTGCTTGTCTCCATAAATTTTGTCTCCTTGCTGGCTCTTGGGCCACGCCGGGGTTCGCTACTAGCTGCTATCGCAAGATTAACCAACGGCTCGAGAACGTCTATTAGGTAAACACCTTATGAAAACTAAGTTTGCTATCTAGCCGGCTGGCTATTTGTTGGCGCACCGCGCGGTTGCGTGCCAATGTACTTGCCTGTCAAACATTGTGGACGCGGCTGACCGAGACCCTAAATCGCCTGAAAAAAGGAAACAAATCAAGGATTTGCCAGCCAGTCATCCGTGTTTCGCGGAGGTTCGAACGCAGCTGGCACGAAGCGTGAGCAAGAAGTGACGACCCATCACGCCATTCCGGGCATCCGAGGTCAAGGCCCGGAGACATCTACATGAAGTCGTTCTACGAGGTGACGCGCCGCCAGGGCATGAGAACAAGCCGCGCACACCGAGGGGATAGGAAATCCAACCGCATGAGCACAAGTATGGCACACGTTTGGGGCGTCTCAGGCATGCACACAGGGGACTGCTGGGTTGATTTCTCAAAGCCAGTTGCCCGAGATTTTTCGGTATGACCCGTTTTTGGCGGTGACAGGCGCAGCGCTGCCTCGCAACGTTGGCAAAACCACTGTTAACCGCTGTTGCCAGGGGATAGGAAATCCAACCGCATGAGCACAAGTATGGCACACGTTTGGGGCGTCTCAGGCATGCACACAGGGGACTGCTGGG
>JAGXSL010000001.1 GCA_018333835.1 Lysobacteraceae bacterium | reverse complement strand
CCCGCTACACCCGCGCCGACGTGGTGGTGGTCGGGCTGATCGGCGAGCGCGGCCGCGAGGTGCGTGATTTCGTCGAAGCGACCCTCGGCCCCGAGGGCCTGAAGCGCGCCGTCGTCGTCGCCACCCCGGCCGACCGGCCGCCGCTGGCGCGCATCCACGGCGCGCTGCGCGCCACCGCCATCGCCGAATTCTTCCGCGACCAGGGCCTCGACGTGCTGCTGCTGATGGACTCGCTCACCCGCTTCGCCCAGGCGCAGCGCGAGATCGGGCTTTCCATCGGCGAACCGCCGACCACCCGTGGCTACCCGCCTTCGGTGTTCGCCAGGTTGCCGGCGCTGGTGGAGCGCGCCGGCATGGGCGCCGGCGGACGCGGCTCGATCACCGCCTTCTACACCGTGCTGACCGAGGGCGACGACCCGCAGGAACCGATCGCCGACGCCGCCCGCGCCATCCTCGACGGGCATGTCGTGCTCGACCGCCGGATCGCCGATTCCGGCCTCTACCCGGCGATCGACATCGAGCGCTCGGTGTCGCGGGTCACCACCGAGATCGCCGACCTCGCCTGGCGCGAGCGCATGCGCCGCCTGCGCCGCCTGCTTTCGGCGTACTCCGGGCAGCGCGACCTGATCGCCATCGGCGCCTACCAGCGCGGCGCCGACCCGCTGGTCGACGAGGCGATCGCGCGCTGGCCGGCGATCCTCGCCTTCCTCGGCCAGGACGTCCACGAGAGCGCCAGCCTCGAGGACAGCAAGGCCGCGCTGGCGCAACTGCTGGAGGCCGCGCCATGAGCGCCAAGCGACTCGATCCCCTGCGCCAGCGGGCCGAGCAGCGCGAGGAGGCCCTGGCGCAGGAGCTGGCCCGCCGCGTGCAGGCCCACCAGCAGCAGGCGCAGCGGCTCGACGACCTCGAGCGCTTCCGCGGCGAATACGCCCAGCCGGTGGCGCCGGGCGCCGCCCTGACACCGGGCCTGCTGCAGAACCGCGCCAGTTTCCTCGCCCGCATCGACGAGGCGCTCGGCACCCAGAAGAAGCACCTCGCCAGCAGCGAGGAGGCGTTGGCCATCGAGCGCACCCGGTTGCTGCTGGCCAGCCGCGACCGGCTGGTGCTGGAGAAACTCGCCGCCAGCTACCGCAGCGCGGAACAGCGCTTGCAGGAACAGCGCGAGCAGCGCGTGCAGGACGACCTCGGCGCACGCCGGCACCACGACCGTCGCGAGGAGAAACCCTGATGCCCGCCGTGCGCCTCGATCCCGCCGCCGTCCCCGTGCCCGCTTCCGGCGGCCCCGGCGGGCCGGCGGCTCCGGTCGGCCCAGTCCCGCCCGAGGGCGGTTTCGCCGCCGTGCTCGGTGCGGCCGACCGGAGCACCAGCGATGCTCCGCCCTCGCCCACGTCCGCGTCCGCGCCGGGGCCGGGGCCGACCGAGCCGGCCGTCCCGTCGCCGCCCACCGCCCCGAGCCTGCCGACCGCCTCGGCCCCTTCGCCTCCGCTCGCCGCCCCGACCCTGCCGACCACCCCAGTCTCCTCGCCCCCCCAAGCGGTCCCCGAACCACCGCTTGCGGCCGCGCCGGCGACGCCCGCCGCGACGCCGCCGGACTGGCCGCCGGCCGGGCTGTTCGCGCTGTTCCCCGACGCCCCGGTCACGACGACGGTGCCGCCGGCCGTCCCGGCACCCCTGCTTGCAACGGCGCGAACGGCCCGGCTTTCTGCCGAAGCGTTCCCCTCGCCGTCGCCGGCTGCCGCCGTGCCGCTGGCGCCGCCGCCGACCGCCGCCACGCCGCTGCCATCGCCGCTGGCGGCGGTCGCCATGGCCGCGAACGCGACCCCGGCCGTGGCCACGGCCACCGGGCTTGCGATGGCGGCGGCGATCCTCCCGGGCACCATTCCGGGCATCCGGCCCGATTCCGTCGAGGGCGGCCCGCTGGCGGCCCCGGTCGAGGACACGACCCTGCCCTGGACCACGCCGGCGGCCGGCGGCCTGCCCCGGCTCGACCTGGCCGCTGCCTTCCCAGCCCCGCTGCCCCTGCACGACCGACGTTTCGCCGAGGCACTGGGCAGCCGCCTGCAGTGGATGGCCGAGCAGGGCGGCGGCGAGGTTCGCCTGCGGCTCGCGCCGGAGGGCCTCGGGCCGATCGAGATCCGCCTGCAACTGGACGGCGACCGCGTCGATCTCGCCATGCACGCCGTCGCGGCCGAAACCCGGCAGGCGCTGGAACAGGCCCTGCCGCGCCTGCGCGAACTGCTGGCCCAAGGCGGCCTGCAACTCGGCCAGGCCGATGTCGGCCAGGGCCAAGGCCAGGACGCCGGGGCGGCCGGTCGCGAGAGCGAGCGCGCCACGCTGGCCCACTTCGGGCGCGTCGCCACCGGCGAGAGTGGCGAGCCGGCTCCGGCCGGGCCGGCCGCCGGCGCGCCGCCACGTCGAGGCGAAGGCTTGCTCGACCTCTACGCCTGATCGGCCGCCGGGATCGCGGCGTTGCCACCCGGTCGATTGAACCCTCGGCCGATTCGTCGCCTACTACGCCCGACGCGGTGGCCGGCCGGCATGCCGCTTGCACGCCTCCTCACCAGCGCACAGGAACCCCCATGGCCGACAAGAAGCCCGCCGCCGCCGCCCCCGCCCCCGCCACCCCCGGCGAAGCCAAGCCGAAGCCCCCGATCGTGCCGATCGTCGGCGCGGCCCTGCTCTCCGCCGTACTGGTCGGTGGCCTCATGTTCTTCCTGATGCCCCGACCCGACGCGGCCCCGACCGAGGACGAGGTGACCGACGAGCCGCGCCGCGCCCCGGCGCTGCCGATGAGCTACGTCGAGATCGAAGGCGCGCTGGTCGCCAACCTGCCGCCCGGCGGGCCGGCCTTCCTGCAGGTGCGGGTGCAGATCGGCGCCCGCGGCGAGCCGGCCAAGGCCGCCATCGAGGCCCACCTGCCGGCGATCCAGAGCGCCCTGCTCGCCCAGTTGCGGCAGACCACGGCCGAGGAGCTGGCCCGCCCCGACGCCATGACCCACCTGCAGGACAAGGCGCTGGCCGAGGTCAACCGCGTGCTCGAGGCCGAGACCGGCCAGCGCGATACGGCGGCCGCCGTGCTGTTCACCAGCTTCGTCACCCAGTGATGGCGCGCCGATGAGCGACCTGCTCTCCCAGGACGAGATCGATGCCCTGCTGCACGGCGTGGATTCCGGCGCCGTCGACACCGAGGCGCCGCCTCCGCCCGGCGAGGTGCGCAGCTTCGATTTCGCCACCCAGGACCGCATCGTGCGCGGGCGCATGCCCACGCTGGAGATGGTCAACGAGCGCTTCGCCCGGATGTGGCGGGTCGGCCTGTTCAACCTGCTGCGGCGCTCGGCCGACCTCTCGGTGCGCGGCGTCGAGCTGATGAAGTTCGGCGACTACCTGCACACCCTGTACGTGCCGACCAACCTCAACCTGATCAAGATGAAGCCGCTGCGCGGCACCGGCCTCGTCGTGTTCGAGCCGACTCTGGTGTTCGCCGTGCTCGACAACTTCTTCGGCGGGGCCGGCCGCTTCCCGGCCAAGATCGAGGGCCGCGAGTTCACCCCGACCGAGATGCGGGTGATCCAACTCCTGCTCAAGCAGGCCTTCGCCGACCTCACCGAGGCCTGGTCGCCGGTGCTGGCGGTCGAGTTCGAGTACAGCAACTCCGAGGTCAACCCGCACTTCGCCAGCATCGTCAGCCCGCGCGAGTACGTGGTGGTGAGCAAGTTCCACATCGAACTGGAAGGCGGCGGCGGCGAGATGCACGTGACCCTGCCCTACGCCATGCTGGAGCCGTTGCGCGAGCTGCTCGACGCCGGCATCGCCTCCGACCGCTCCGAGAAGGACGAGACCTTCCCGGCGCAGCTCCGCGAGGGCCTGAACGGCGCCATGCTGGAGCTTGCCGGCGTGCTCGCCACCAGGACCCTGACCGTGCGCCAGCTGGTGGCGCTGAAGATCGGCGACGTGCTTCCGATCGAGATCGGCAAGCGCATCCCGCTGATGGCCGAGAACCTGCCTCTGTTCGAAGGCGAGTTCGGCCTGCACGGCGGCAAGAACGCGGTCAAGATCACCCGCCTCACCCCGCCCGTGCCGCGGGCGCGGACGAACTGAAGGACACGCCATGAGCACCGAGAAAGATGCCGCCGACCTCGCCATGTGGGGCGATCTCGCCCCCGGCCCGGCCCCGGCCGAGCCGGCCGCCGGTGCCGGCGACGTGAACCTCGACCTGATCCTCGACGTGCCGGTCAGCCTCTCGCTGGAGGTCGGCCGCGCCCGCATCCCGATCCGCAACCTGCTGCAGCTCAACCAGGGCTCGGTGGTGGAGCTGGAGCGCATGGCCGGCGAGCCGCTCGACGTCTACGTCAACGGCACCCTGGTGGCGCAGGGCGAGGTGGTGGTCGTCAACGAGCGCTTCGGCGTGCGCCTGACCGACGTGGTCAGCCCCTCCGAGCGCATCAAGCGGCTGCGCTGACCATGGCCCCCCTCGCGTCGTCCCTGCCCAGCATCGGCGGCACCCTGGCCGCGCTGGCCCTGGTGGTGGCGCTGATCCTCGGCCTCGCCTGGCTGCTCAAGCGGATGCCGGGCGCCGGGCTGCGCCCGCTGCCGGGCCTGCGGGTGGTGGCGAGCCTGGCGGTCGGGCCGCGCGAGCGGGTGGTGGTGGTCGACTGCGGTGGCCAGCAACTGCTGCTCGGCGTCACCACGCACACCGTCACCCTGCTGCACAGCCTGCCCGAACCGCTGCTCGACACCCCGAGCCAGGCCGGCTTCGCCGAGCTGCTGGCGCGGCTCAAGGCGCGCGATTCGGCCTGAGCCCCTCCGCGGCACGCCGCTTGCACGGCGGGGTGGACCCCGCCGGATGCCCGCCGTGCCCACTCGTTCTTCTCGACGCCTTTCCCCGCTGACCTTGCCGCTGGTCCTGCTGCTGGCCCTGGTGCCCTCGCTGGCCGCCGCCGCGGGCCCCCAACCCACCGGCCTGCCGCCGGTGACCATCGCCAACGTCGGCGGCGAGGACATCAGCGTCTCGCTGGCCGTGCTGCTGTCGATGACGGCCATCACCCTGCTGCCCAGCCTGCTCTTGGCCTGCACCGCCTTCACCCGGATCATCGTGGTGATGGCCCTGCTGCGGATGGCACTCGGCACCGGGCAGACGCCGTCCAACCAGATCCTGGTCGGCCTCGCGCTGTTCCTGACGATGATGGTGATGATGCCGGTGGCCGAGCAATCCTGGGCCAACGGCCTCTCGCCCTACCTCGCCGGCGAGCTGTCCTTCCAGGCCGCCTGGGCCGCCAGCGCCGAGCCCTTCCGCGCCTTCATGCTGGCGCAGATCCGCGACACCGACCTGCTCACCTTCGCCAACCTTTCCGGGCACACGCAGGGCTTCGCCTCGCCGGCCGACATCCCCTTCGGCGTGCTGGTGGCCTCGTTCCTCACCTCGGAGCTGAAGACCGCTTTCGAGATCGGCTTTCTGATCTTCATCCCGTTCGTGGTCATCGACCTGGTCGTCGCCAGCGTGCTGATGTCGATGGGCATGATGATGATGTCGCCGATGCTGGTCTCGGCGCCGTTCAAGATCCTGCTGTTCGTGCTGGTCGATGGCTGGGTGCTGGTGGTCGGCACGCTGGCCGGCAGTTTCAACCCGGTCGCGGCCGTGGTGGGCGCGGGCTGAGGATGAGCCCGGAGACCGCCCTCACCGAACTCTCGCGCGGCCTCGAGCTGGCCCTGCTGGTCGGCGGGCCGCTGCTGCTCGTGGTGCTGGTGGTCGGCGTCGTGGTCGGCCTGCTGCAGGCGGCCACCCAGGTCAACGAACCGACCGTCGCCTTCGTCGCCAAGGCGGTGGCCATGGTGGCGGTGCTCGCCATGCTGGGCAGCACCCTGGTCATCACCATGGTCGAGTTCACCGTCGCGCTGTTCCAGCGCATCCCGAGCGTGGTGGGCTGAAGTCGTGGCCGCCGTGCCGGCCATCGTGGTCGACGGTGCCGTGCTGCTCGCCGGAATCAACGCCGCGCTGTGGACGGCGCTGCGGATCGGCGGCCTGGTGATGGTGGCCCCGCTGCTCGGCACCCGCTCGGTGCCGCGGCGGGTCAAGGGCATGCTGGCGCTGGCGCTCGGCTTCGCCATGGCCCCGCTCGCCGGACCGCCGCCGCCGCTGCCCGGCATCGACCCGCTGACCGTGCTGCTGGTTGCCCGCGAGGTGCTCATCGGCGTGGCCATGGGCTTCGTGCTGCGGCTCGCCTTCGAGGCCGGCGCGCTGGCCGGCGAGTTCATCGCCCAGGGCACCGGCCTCGCCTTCGCCGTGCTCGCCGACCCCATGCGCGGCACCAATTCCGGCGTGGTCGGGCAGTGGTTCTACCTGTGCTTCGCCCTGCTGTTCCTGTCGATGAACGGGCACCTGCTGCTGGTCGAGCTGCTGGCCGATTCCTGGCGGATGGTGCCGCTTGGTTCCGACTGGACGCCGGACGCGGCGACACTGGCGGCCGTCCCCGCGTTCGCCGGGCGCATGTTCGCCGTCGGCCTGCAGATCGCCCTGCCGGTGGTGCTGGCGATGCTGGTGGTCAACCTCGCCTTCGGCGTGATGAGCCGCGCCGCCCCGGCGCTCAACCCGATCCAGCTCGGCCTGCCGGCCTCGCTGCTGCTCGGCCTGCTGCTGATGGTGGTGCTGACCGGCCAGTTGCTGGCGCCGGTGCAGGCGCTCTTCAGCGATGCCTTCGAAGTCGCGCTGGGCTGGCTGGGGTAGGGCCATGGCGGAAAACGAGAACGGCCAGGAAAAAACCGAACTGCCGACCCCGAAGCGGCTGCAGGACGCCCGCGAAAAGGGCGACAGCCCGCGTTCGCAGGAACTGGCCACGGCGGCGGTGTTCCTCGCCGCCGCCCTCGCCATGATGGCCTTCGGCGGCTGGATGGGCCGGCACATGCTGGACTGGATGCGCTACCACCTCGAACGCGCCGGCAACGGCCGCAACCTCGGCACCGAGCTGCCGGCCCAGGCGGCCATGATCGGCGGCGAACTGCTGCTGCTGGTGCTGCCGGTCATCGGCCTGTGCCTGCTGGCCTGTGCGGTCGCCCCGGCGGTGATGGGCCTGGGTTTCAGCGCGAAAGCGATGGCCCCGCAATGGCAACGGGTCTCGCCGCTTGCCGGCATCAAGCGGCTCTGGGGCGTGCAAGGGCTCGGCGAGTTCGTCAAGGCGGTGCTGCGGGTGGTCCTGCTGGGCGCCGTCACCTTCGCCTACTACCTCGCCTTCGAGGACGAGCTGCTGGCGCTCGCCCTGATGCCGGTGGCGACGGCGGCGGGCGAGGGCTTCGCCCTGGTGCTCGGCCTGCTGGTGGCGATGGGTGCGGTGCTCGTGCTGCTGGCGGCGGCCGACGTGCCCTTCCAGCTCTGGAGCTGGAAGCGCCGCCTGAAGATGACCCGGCAGGAGCTGATGGAGGAGCTGAAAGAGACCGACGGCCGGCCCGAGGTCAAGGGCCACATCCGGCGCCTGCAGCAGCAGCTCTCCAACCGGCGGATGATGGAGGCGGTGCCGCAGGCCGACGTGGTGCTGGTCAACCCGACCCACTACGCCGTGGCGCTGAAGTACGACCCAGCCAAGGCGCGGGCGCCGGTGCTGGTGGCCAAGGGCGTCGACGAGGTGGCGCTCGCCATCCGCAAGGTGGCCGCGGCGCACCGCGTGCCGGTGCTCTCGGCCCCGCCGCTGGCGCGCGTGCTGCACGCCCGCGTCGAGCTGGACCGCGAGATCCCGGTCAAGCTCTACCAGGCCGTCGCCCAGGTGCTGAGCCATGTCTACCAGCTCAAGGTCTGGACGCCGAAGCGCGGTCCCTACCCGGAGTTGCCGGATTTCGACGAGCTGGAGCGCGAGTAGTGATCGCGGGTTTCGTCGCGGGTCCGCCCTGACGCGGGCAGGGGCCGAGGCGAATTTGGAGCCCCGGCACGCGCCTTGCACGGGGGGTTCGCCCCCTTGCCCGCTGCCCGCCCCATGGCCGCCCTGCCGAGCTTCCAACGCACCCGCCAACTGATCCAGCAGGGGGTTGCCGTGCCGGTGGTGGTGCTGGCCGTGCTGGCGATGATCGTGGTGCCGCTGCCGCCGCTGGCGCTGGATGCGCTGTTCACGCTCAGCATCGCGGCCTCGCTGGTGGTGCTGCTGGCGGTGGTCTACGTCAAGCGGCCGCTCGACTTCTCGATCTTCCCCACCGTGCTGCTGCTGGTGACGCTGTTCCGGCTGGCGCTGAACGTCGCCTCCACCCGCGTCGTGCTGCTCCACGGCCACGAGGGCCACGACGCCGCCGGCCAGGTGATCGCGAGCTTCGGCGCCTTCGTGGTCGGCGGCAGCTTCGCGGTCGGCATCATCGTCTTCGCCATCCTCACCATCATCAACTTCATCGTCATCACCAAGGGTGCCACCCGCGTCTCGGAAGTGGCGGCGCGCTTCACCCTGGACGCCCTGCCGGGCAAGCAGATGGCGATCGACGCCGACCTCAACGCCGGCATCCTGAGCCGCGAGGAGGCCAAGGCCCGGCGCGACGAGGTGCGCGAGGAGGCCGACTTCTACGGTTCGATGGACGGCGCCGGCAAGTTCATCCGCGGTGATGCCATCGCCGGCATCCTGATTCTGTTCATCAACATCCTCGGCGGCTTCGCCATCGGCACCCTGCAGCACGGCATGTCGGCCGGCGACGCGGCCGAGACCTTCATCCTGCTCTCGATCGGTGACGGCCTCGCGGCCCAGCTGCCAGCCCTGCTGGTCTCGACCGCGGTCGCGGTCATCGTCACCCGCGTCTCGCGCTCGCAGGACATGGGCCACGCCATGTTCGGCCAGGTCTTCGGCCAGCACCGGGCGCTCGCCCTCGCGGCCGGCATCGTCGGTTTCGTTGGCCTGATCCCGGGCATGCCGAATTTCGCCTTCCTGAGCCTCGCCGCCGGCCTCGGCTACATCGCCTGGCTGCTCTACCGCCGCCACCAGGCCGAGCAGGCGAAGGCCGCCGAGGCCGCCGCGCGGGCCGCGCTGGCCCCGACCGGCGCGGCCGGTCCGCCGGGTGAACTGGGCTGGGAGGAGGTGCGCCCGCTCGACGCGCTGGGGCTGGAGGTCGGCTTCCGGCTGATCCCGCTGGTCGACAAGGCGCAGGGCGGCGATTTGATGGCGCGCATCAAGGCGATCCGCCGCAAGCAGACGCAGGAACTCGGGTTCCTGGTGCCGCCCGTGCACATCCGCGACAACCTCGACCTGCCGCCGAACCAGTACCGGGTGCTGGTGCACGGCGTGCCGGTGGCCGGGGGCGAGGTCCACCCCGACCGCGAGATGGCGCTCAACCCCGGGCAGGTGTTCGGCGAACTGCCCGGCCTGCCGGGCAAGGACCCGGCCTTCGGCCTCGACGCGGTCTGGGTGCAGCCCGCGCAGCGCGCCCAGGCGGAATCGCTCGGCTATACCGTGGTCGACCCGGCCACCGTCATCGCCACCCACCTTTCCCACCTCATCCGCGAGCACGCCGCCGAACTACTCGGCCACGAGGAGGCGCAGGCCCTGCTCGACGCGCTGAAGAAGGCCGCGCCCAAGCTGGTCGAGGACCTGACGCCCAAGACCCTGTCGCTCGCCGTGGTGGTGCGGGTGCTGCAGAACCTGCTCGCCGAGAAGGTGCCGGTGCGGCAGATCCGGCAGATCGCCGAGGCGCTGGTCGAGCACGGCGCGTCCACCCAGGACCCGGCGGCGCTGACGGCGGCGGTGCGCAACGCGCTCGGCCGCTTCATCGTGCAGGAGATCAACGGCATGAAGCCGGAACTGCCGGTCTACACCCTCGCCCCGCCGCTGGAACGCATCTTGCAGGACTCGGTGAACGGCAATGCCGCCGCGCTGGAGCCGGGGCTCGCCGAGCGCCTGCAACAGAGCTTGGCCGACTGCGCCCAGCGCCAGGAGGCGCGTGGCGAGCCGGCGGTGCTGCTGGTGCCGGGCACGGTGCGCGGCGTGCTGTCCCGGATGTTCCGGCACGGGGTGCCGGCGCTGCAGGTGCTGGCCTACAGCGAGATCCCCGAAGACAAGCGGCTCAAGCTGGTCGGTTCGATCGGCTGAAGGCCCCCCGAGGCAAGGCGTTGGCGGTACTTGAGGATTGACCATGAAGATCAAGCGCTTCGTCGCCCCGGACATGCGCACCGTGCTGCGCCGGGTCCGCGAGGAACAGGGCCCGGATGCGGTGATCCTGAGCAACCGCAGCATCGAGGGCGGCGTCGAGGTGGTCACCGCCACCGACTACGACGAGCAACTGGCCCAGGAGGCGCTGCGCTCGCTGCTGCCGCCGAAGCCCACCACCGCGCTCGATGCCAACCGCGAGGCCGACCCGACGCTGGCCCGGCAGCTCGCCCAAGCCCTGCGTTCCGCGCCGGCTGCCCCGGCTCCGCCCCCCTCGCCCCCGGCCCCTGCCGGCGAGGCGCAGGAGCCGGCGCCCGCGGCGTCCCGGCGTGCCGACTTCTCCGCCTTCCTCGCCGAGGCCAAGGAGCGCCTGGCGCGCACCGGCACGCCGGCGGCAGTACCCCCTGCGCCCCCCGCGCGCCCTGCCTCGGTGGCTGCGGCCCCCGCGGCACCGACTCTCGCGGCCCCCGCGGCGAAGCCGGCCGCGGCGACCGATCCGCCGCGCCCGCGGACGGTGCGCATCGCGCCTTGGGACGAGGACCCGAGCCTGCTCCAGGTCCGCGCCGAGTTGGCCGAGATGCGGCAGATGATGGAGCGCGAGATGCAGCGCATGGCCGACGAGCGCCTGCGCGCCAGCCCCGGTCGTGCCACCGCCCTCGACGCCCTGGCCGGTTACGGCTGCGAGGAGGCCCTGGCCCGCGAGGTGGTGGCGAGGATCCCGGCCGACGCCGATCCGGCCCGCGCCCGCGGCCTGATGCTGGGCCAGCTCGCCCGGATGCTGCCGATCATCGACCTCGACCCCCTGCGCACGCCCGGCGTGGTCGCCCTGGTCGGCCCCACCGGCGCCGGCAAGACCACCACCGTGGCCAAGCTGGCCGCCCGCTACGCCGCCCAGCACGGTGCCCGCGAGGTCGCCCTCGTCACCACCGACCTGCGCCGCCCCGGCGGGCGCGAACAGCTCCACGCCTACGGCCGCGAATTCGGCCTGACCGTGCTCGAGGCCGGCAGCGAGGCGGCCCTGCACGCCGCCCTGCAGCGCCTGCGCGACTACCCGCTGGTGCTGGTCGACACCGCCGGCCACGGCGCCCGCGACCGGGCCATGGTCGGCCAGCTGAACTGGTTGCGTCATGCCGGCAAGGTGCGGACCATGCTGGTCATGCCCGCCAACGCCCACAACGCCGACCTCGATGAAGTGGTGCGCCGCTTCGGCTTCGTCGCCCCCGAGGCCGCCATCCTCACCAAGCTGGACGAGACCGGCCGGCTCGGTGCCGCGCTCTCGGTGCTGGTGCGGCACCGGCTGCCGCTGGCCTGGACCACCGACGGCCAGCAGGTGCCCGAGGACATCGACGGCGCCGACGCCAGCCACCTCGTGCTGAAGCTGGAGGAGCTGCGCCGGGCCGGCGACCGCCCGCCGGTGACGGCGGAGGACGCCGATGCCGCCTGAGGCCGCGCCGCGCCCGGTCCGCGTGCTGGCCGTCGCCTCCGGCAAGGGCGGCGTCGGCAAGACCAATGTCTCGGTCAACCTCGCCACCGCGCTCGCCGCGCTGGGCGAGCAGGTGATGCTGCTCGATGCCGATTTCGGGTTGGCCAACGTCGATGTGCTGCTCGGACTGACCCCGAAGCAGACCCTCGCCGACGTGGTGGCCGGCCACGCCCGGCTGGACGAGGTGATCCTGCCCGGGCCGAAGGGGGTGCGCATCGTGCCCTCCGCCTCCGGCAAGCGGCACATGGCCGAGATGACGCCGGCCCAGCATGCCGGCATCGTGCAGGCGGTCAGCGCCTTCGACGGCCCGCTCGACACCCTCGTCGTCGACACCGCCGCCGGCATCAACGACGCCGTGCTGACCTTCTGCCAGGCCGCGCAGGAGGTGCTGGTGGTGGTCTGCGACGAACCGGCCTCGATCACCGACGCCTACGCGCTCATCAAGCTGCTGGCCCGCGAGCGCGGGCAGCCGCGGGTGCACGTGGTCGCCAACATGGTGCGCGGTCCGGTCGAGGGCCGCGCCCTCTACGACAAGCTCGCCCGGGTGGTCGAACGCTTCCTGCCCGAGGCCTCGCTGGCCTACCTCGGGGCGGTGCCGCAGGACGAGCACCTGCGCCGCGCGGTGCAGAAGCGGAAGGCCGTGGTCGAGGCCTTCCCGGCGGCGCCCGCGGCGGCGGCCCTGCGCGAGATCGCCACCCGCATCCACCGCTGGGCCCGGCCCTCCGCGCCGCGTGGGCACGTCGAGTTCTTCGCCGAGCGTATGCTGGAGGCCGGAGGTGCCCGTGCATGATCGCCCCCGCCGCCCAGTACCGCGCCGTGCAACGCTGCGCCACCGTCGAGGTGGTGGAGCGGCACGCCGACCTGGTGCGGCGCATCGCCCACCACCTGGCGGCGCGCCTGCCGGCCAGCATCGAGATCGATGACCTGGTGCAGGCCGGGATGCTCGGCCTGATCGAGGCCGCCCGGAACTTCGACAGCGAGCAGGGCGCCAGCTTCGAGACCTATGCCTCGATCCGCATCCGCGGCGCGATGATCGACGAGATCCGCAAGGGCGACTGGGCACCGCGCTCGGTGCGCCGGCGCAGCCGCGAGGCCGCCGAGGCCATCCGCCGCATCGAGCAGAGCACCGGCCGAGCCGCCAGCCCCGCCGAGGTCGCCCGTGCGCTCGGCCTCGGGGCCGAGGACTACGCCCGGCTGCTGGAGGACGCCGTCGCCGGCCAGGTGCTCAGCCTCGATTCCCACCTCGAGGACCACGGCGAGGCCGGCGTGGCCGTCCCCGGGCGCGACAGCCCGGAGCGGCGCCTGCAGGCCGAGCAGTTCCGCCACGAGCTGGCCGGCGCCATCGGTGGCCTGCCGGAGCGCGAGCAGCTGGTGCTGTCGCTGTACTACGAGCAGGAGCTCAACCTGCGCGAGATCGGCGCCGTGCTCGGGGTTTCGGAGTCGCGGGTCTGCCAGATCCACGGCCAGGCCATGCTGCGCCTGCGCGCCCGGCTCGCCGCCTTCGATTCTGCCGATGGCGGCACGGAGGTCGACGGCTAGCCGACCCTACACTGGCGGCATCCGACCGCGGGCGCGACGCCCCGACCCTCCGAAAACCGCTTGCACCCGAGGCCTACCCAGTGAACAAGAACATGCGCATCCTGATCGTGGACGACTTCTCGACGATGCGCCGCATCGTCAAGAACCTGCTCGCCGATCTCGGCTTCACCAACACCGCCGAGGCCGAGGACGGCGGTGCCGCCATCGCCATGCTCCGGCACGGCGGCTTCGACTTCGTCGTCACCGACTGGAACATGCCCGGCGTCAATGGCCTCGATCTGCTCAAGATGATCCGCGCCGACGAGAAGCTGAAGGCCCTGCCGGTGCTGATGGTGACGGCCGAGGCCAAGCGCGAGCAGATCATCGAGGCCGCCCAGGCCGGGGTGAACGGCTACATCATCAAGCCCTTCACTGCCGCCACCCTGCAGGAGAAGATGAACAAGATCTTCGAACGCCTGGGCAGCGCCGCATGAGCGGCGCACCGTCCCGCGAGGAGATCGCCCTGCACTTGCGCGCGGCGTTGGCGGCCATCGGCGCGGCCGACGAAGCGGCCCTCAAGGCCGAACTGGCGGCCATCGTGCACTGGCAGGAACAACCGCTGATGGCCGGCTTGGCCAAGCTCGCCCAGCAGCTCGGCGAGGCCCTGCGCGAACTGCCGGTGGTGGACGCCGCGGTCGCCGAGCTGCCCGATGTCTGCGCCCGCCTCGACCACGTCGTCGCCATGACCGAGCAGGCCACCCACCGCACACTCGACCTGGTCGAGGACTCGCAGCGGCTGATGGAGGCCCTGAACGCCCCCGGTGCCGACCACGGGGTCCTGCTCAAGGCCCTGCGCGGCAACCTCTCGGACATGGCGCTGGCGCAGAGTTACCAGGACCTGACCGGACAGATCATCCGCAAGGTCGCCGGCATCGTCCGCGACGTCCACGAGCAGCTCGGTGCCCTCGGCCTGCCGCCCGGCGATACCACCCGCCGCCCGGCCACCAACCCGCTGGCGGCTTCTGGCCCGGCAGTTGCAGGGATCGACCGGTCGGCGGCCTCGCAGCGCGACGCCGACGATCTGCTGTCCGACCTCGGCCTGTGAAGGAGCGTCCATGGCTGCCGTCTCGCCCGACATCGCCACCGATTTCCTGGTCGAGGCCGGCGAGATCCTCGAGCGGCTGGGCGAACAACTCGTGCAGCTGGAGCAGGCGGCCGACGACCGCGGCCTGCTGAACGCGGTGTTCCGCGGCTTCCACACCATCAAGGGTGGCGCCGGTTTCCTCGGCCTGACCCCCATGGTCGAGCTCTGCCACGCGCTGGAGGACGCCTTCGACAAGGCCCGCGACGGCAAGATCCTGCTCGACGACGAGGCCTTCGATTACGCCCAACGCTGCCTCGACACCCTGGCCAGGCAGATGGGGGCGCTCGGTGCCGGCGCGGCGCTGGAGCCGGCCGACCCCGAACTGCTCGCCGCCATCCGGGCCTGGGCCTCCGGGCCGGCCTCGACCCGACCGTCCGCGTCCGCCGGCCCGGCCGGTGCCGCCGCCCGGTCCGCGGAGGCGGCCAGGACCGGCGGCGACACCGAGCAGACCGTCCGCGTCGACACCCGGCGGCTGGACGCCATCGTCAACCTCACCGGCGAACTGGTGCTGGCCCGCAACCGCCTGAAGGTGCTGCGCGACCGCCTCAAGGACGAGGATCTGCACCGCGCGGTGACGGCCCTCGACCACGCCACCGCGCGCCTGCAGGTCTCGGTGATGCGCACCCGCATGCAGCCGGTGAGCCGGGTGTTCCAGCGCTTCCCGAAGATGGCCCGTGACGTTGCCCGCCAACTGGGCAAGCAGGTCGAGCTCCGGCTCGAGGGCACCGGGACCGAGCTCGACCGCAACCTCGTCGAGGCCCTGGCCGATCCGCTGGTGCACCTCGTGCGCAACGCCATCGACCACGGCATCGAGCATCCGTCCGCCCGCGCCGCCGCCGGCAAGCCGGAACTGGGCCAGGTGCTGCTCTCGGCGCGGCAGGAGGGCGACCACGTCGTCATCGAGATCCGCGACGACGGCGCCGGCATGGACGCCGAGCGGCTGCGCGCCAGGGCGGTCGAGAAGGGCCTGCTGGCCCCCGAGGCGGCGGCCCGGCTCGGTGCCGAGGAGTGCTACCAGCTGATCTTCCTGCCCGGCTTCTCGACCAAGCAGGAAATCACCGACATCTCCGGCCGCGGCGTCGGCATGGACGTGGTGCAGAGCAAGGTCCGCGAGCTCTCCGGCCAGATCCAGATCCACGCCGAACCCGGCCACGGCTCGCGCTTCACCATCACGGTGCCGCTCACGCTGGCCATCCTGCCGACCCTGCTGGTGCGGGTCGAGGGCACCATCTACGCGCTGCCGCTCTCGCGCGTGGTCGAGGTGCTGCCGATGCCGGACGCCCGCCCCGACTACGTCGACAGCCAGCCGGTGCTCGACCTGCGCTCGACCACCCTGCCGCTGTTCTGGTTGCGCGCCTGGCTGCGCCGCCCGCCGCACGCGGGCGGCGGCGAGGTCATCGTCGTGCTGCAGAGCGGCGAGTTGCGCTTCGGCCTGGTGGTCGACCAGGTGCGCGGCCGCGAGGAGGTCGTCATCAAGGCCCTGCCGCGGCGGCTGCGCGGCCTGCCGGGCTACGCCGGTGCCACCCTGATCGGCGACGGCGCGCTGGCGATGATCCTCGACGTCGACGGCCTGCGCCGCAGCGCCGGTCCGGCGCAGCGGGGCTGAGCCATGGACATCCTCAGCCTCGCCGGCCTGGTCTTGGCGCTGGTCGCGTTGGCCGGCGGCAGCCTCGCCAAGGGCGCCGGGCTCTCGTCGCTGTGGAACTTCGCCGCCTTCCTCATCGTCATCGTCGGCACCCTCGGCGCGGTATTGCTGCAAAGCGGCCTGCCGACCTTCCAGCGCGCCCTGCGGATCGCCCGCTGGGTGGTGCAGCCGCCGCCGGACGACCGCCGCCGGCTGATCCGCCAGGTGGTCGAGTGGTCGGCACTGGCGCGCAAGCAGGGCCTGCTCGGGCTGGAGGCGCTGGTGGCCAAGCAGCCCGACCGTTTCACCGCCAAGGGCCTGCAGCTGCTGGTCGACGGCATCGAGCCGGAGGTCCTGCGGCACATGCTGGAGATCGAGCTGCACGCCGAGGAACAGTCCGACCTGCAGGCCGCGCGGGTGTTCGAATCGGCCGGCGTCTACGCGCCCACCCTCGGCATCGTCGGCGCGGTGCTCGGCCTGATGTCGGTGATGAAGCACCTGGCCGACCCCTCCAAGCTGGGTGCCGGCATCGCCGCCGCCTTCGTCGCCACCATCTACGGCATCGCCTCGGCCAACTGCCTGTTCCTGCCGGTGGCCAACAAGCTGAAGACCATCATCCGCCGCCGCGCGGTCGATCGCGAACTGCTGGTCGAGGGCCTGGTCTGCATCGCCCACGGCGAGAACCCGCGCAACATCGAGACCCGCCTCGGCGGCTACCTCCACTGAGGCCACGCCGATGCCGCGCCGGAGCCGCCACGAGGAGCACGTCAACCACGAGGCCTGGGCCATCCCCTACGGCGACCTCATCACCCTGCTGCTCGCCTTCTTCGTGGTGATGTACGCCATTTCGACGGTCAACGAGGGCAAGTACCGCGTGCTGTCCCATTCGATCCGCGAGGCCTTCCACGGCGTGGCCGTGGCCGACCCGGCGGCCACCGCGTTGCAAGAAGGCCTGCTCTCGGCCGAGGCCCTGATCGGCACGCCGGGCGCCGCCACCCTGCTGCCGCTCGCCGACCAGGCCCGCGCCGACCTGCCCATCGACGACGCGACCCGGCAGCGCCTGCAGGACGCCGCGCAGCAGGTGGAGGCGCAGCTCGACGCCATCCAGATCCAGGTCGAGCGCGCACTCGGGGCGATGATCCTCTCCGACCAGGTCACGGTCAGCCGCGAGGGTCTGTGGATCGAGGTCGACATCCGCGCCGACGTGCTGTTCGCCTCCGGTTCGGCGGTGCTGGAGCCGGCCGCCCGCGATGCCACCCTCCAGCTCGCCACCGTGCTGCGCGAACTGCCCAACGAGCTGCGGATCGAGGGCCATACCGACGACGTGCCGATCGCCACCGCGGTGTTCCCCTCCAACTGGGAGCTGTCGGCGGCGCGTGCCGCCAGCGTGATCCGGCTGCTGGAGGAGCGTGGCGTCGACCCGCGGCGGATGGCGGCGATCGGCTTCGGCGAGAAGCGCCCGATCGCCGACAACCGGACCCCGGCCGGACGGGCGGCCAACCGCCGGGTGGTGCTGGTCATCCTCGCCACCCCCGGTGGCGATCAAGAAAACGCCGCCGCCGCCGTTGAAGCCTTGCCGACGGAGGGGCCTTGAGATGCCGGTGTGGGCGATCGCCAACCAGAAGGGCGGGGTCGGCAAGACCACCACCACCCTGCTGTTCGGCCGCCTGCTGGCGGCCCGCGGGCAGCGCGTGCTGCTGGTCGACCTCGACCCGCATGCCTCGCTGACGCGCGCCTTCGGCGTGCCCGACGAACCGCCGGCCCCCGGCACCCTCGAGCTCTTCGAACAGCCGCCGAAGGCGGTCGCCGAACTCGCCCGCGACACCGCCATCGCCGGCCTGCGGCTGCTGCCGGCACAGGCCGGCATGGCGACGCTGGAGCGGCGCAGCGCCACCGCGCCGGGTCTCGGCCTCGCCCTCGGTCGTGGGCTGGCCGGCGCGCTCGCCGACTATGAAACGATGCTGCTCGACTGCCCGCCCACGCTCGGGCTGCTGATGGTCAACGCGCTGGCCGCCGCCGACCTGCTCGTCATCCCGACCCAGACCGATCCGCTCGCCGTGCATGGCATGGAGGGCATGCTGCGCACCGCCGGGATGGTCGAACGCTCGCGCAAGCGGCCGCTGCCGGCGCGCATCCTGCCGACCCTGTTCGACCGCCGCACCCGCGTCGGCACCGAGACCCTCGAGACCCTGCGCGAGCGCCACCCGGCGCGCACCTGGGTGCAGGCGGTGCCGCTCGACACCCGCCTGCGCGACGCCGCGGCGCTCACCGCTGCCGAGCTGCCGGCCGAGCTGGTCCAGGGCCGCGGCTTCGACGCCTACCGCCGCGCCCTGGCCTGGCTGCTGCGCGAACAGCCGGAACCCGCCACGCTGGAGCCCGCCGGATGAATCCGCACCGGGTCGAGGATTACCTCAGCGAACTGCTGGGCATGCCGCCCGCGATCGCGCCCCCGCCCCCGGCCGCGGCGGACGACAGCATCAGCGAGGACGAGTTCGAAGCCCTGCTCGACGCCCTGCACGGCGGCGCCGCCCCCGGCACGGCCACGGCGCCCGCGGTCGCGCCTTCCGCCCCGGCGGCCGCATCGGCCGGAGCGATCGCGCCGCCGCCGGCCGCGCCGCTGTCGGCCGCGCCTTCCACCCCTGCGGCCGCGCCGGCCGGAGCGATCGCGCCGCCGCCGGCCGTGACGGGCGGCGAGCCACGCTCCTCGCGCTGGCTGCGCCTGCGCGTGCACCAGCAGAACTACGCGGTGGAGCTGCTCCGCGTGCAGGAGGTGCTGCTGCCGGTGGCGGTGCTGGCCCTGCGCGACACCGAGCCCGCCCTGCGCGGGGTGATGAACCTGCGCGGCGTGGTGGTGCCGGTGCTGGACCTCGGCCTCTGGCTCGAACTGGAGGAAGTGTCGGATACGCCACAAACCCGCTTCGTGGTGCTGGAGCACAATGGCGACAGCCTCGCGCTCAAGGTCTCGGCGGTCCTGGATGTCCATGCCGTCGCCGACCGGGAGATCGAACCGGCCGAGCACACCCTGGTCGATGCCTCGGTGGCCCAGTTGCGCGGGGTGGCCCGCCTGAACGGGCAACCCGTCATCTTGCTGGACGCCCTCGGCCTGCTAGGCTGAACTCTCGGGTCCGGACCGCGTGCCGGCCACCCGGACCGCCGTGGGCCGGACCCTGCCGGGAAGGACCGTATGCCGACCGTTGCGACCCGCTCCGAATGGGGCATCGAAGCCGCCGAGGAGCTGAAGGCGGCGCTCGCCCCGCACCTCGAGGCCGAGGCCGAGGTGGTCGTCGCCGTGCCGGAGGCGGTCCGCGTCCACACCGCCAGCCTGCAGGTGCTGCTCGCCTTCGTCCGCGACCGTTCCCGCGCCGGCCGCCCCACCCGCATCGACCCCTGCGCCGATGCCCTGCGCGAGGCCGCCGCCCTGCTCGGGCTGGACGCCGCGCTGGGCCTGACTTCCCCGCCGCCGCAATGATCCCAAGGACCGCCCCATGACCGCGCACATCCTGGTCGTCGACGATTCCGCCTCGATGCGACAGATGGTCGCCTTCACCCTGTCGGGTGCCGGCTTCACCGTGACCGAGGCCGAGGACGGTGTCGTTGCGCTCGACAAGGCCAAGGGTGCCAAGTTCAACGCGGTGGTGACCGACATCAACATGCCGAACATGGACGGCATCACCCTGATCAAGCACCTGCGCGCCCTGCCCGACTACAAGTTCACGCCACTGCTGATGCTGACCACCGAGGCCGGCACCGACAAGAAGGCCGAGGGCAAGGCGGCGGGGGCCACCGGCTGGCTGGTCAAGCCCTTCAATCCCGATCAGCTGGTCGCGACGGTCAGGAAAGTGCTGGGCTGACGGCGCCACCGGCACGATGCCGGCGCGCGCCACCGATCCGCGGTTGGTTCCCTAAGGGCATCCGATGAGCAACGACCTCAAGCGATTCCACGCCACCTTCTTCGAGGAAAGCCGCGAAGGCCTCGAAGTGATGGAGGCCGGCCTGCTCGACCTCGAGGCCGGCCGCGGCAGCGCCGACACCATCAACGCGGTGTTCCGCGCCGCGCATTCGATCAAGGGCGGCTCGGCCACCTTCGGCTTCACCAAGGTGGCCGGACTCACCCACGTGCTGGAGACCCTGCTCGACGAACTCCGCGCCGGCAAGCGGCCGCTGACCACCGACGCGATGGACGCCCTGCTGGCCTCGGTCGACGTGCTGCGCGGCCTGCTGAAGGCCGCCGAGGCCGGCGTGCCGCCGACCGACGACGGCACCGGCATCGTCGCCCAGCTCAACGCGGTGCTCACCGGCAAGGCGACGATCGCCGTCGGCGCCGGCGCCGGCGCCGGCGCCGCGGCGAAGGTGGCGACGCCGGCCCGGCCGAAGGCGCCGGACGCCTTCCGCATCGCGTTCGCGCCCAAGCCCTCGATGTTCCTGAGCGGCAACGACCCGCTGCGCATTCTGCGCGAGCTGGCCGAACTCGGCCCGCTGAAGAGTGCTTGCGACGCCTCGGCGCTGCCGGCCTTCGCCGACGTCGAGCCGAGCCGGAGCTACCTCCGCTGGACGCTGGAGCTGCCGGGCGGCGCCAGCGAGGCCGCGATCCGCGAGGCCTTCGCCTGGGTCGAGGACGAATGCGACCTCGGCATCCACGGCGACGGCGTCGCGGCCCCCGCCGCGGCCACCGCCACCACCGCCACGGTCGGCGAAACCGAAGCCGCCGCGCCGGCCGTCGCGCCCGAGGCACCCGAGGCCGCCGCATCCGTCGTCGCGGCCGCGCCCGCCGTAGCGGCCGCCGGCGCCGCGCCCGGTGGCGGTGGCGGGGGCAGTGGCGGCACCACGGGGGGCGAAGACGCCTCGATCCGCGTGCAGGCCAGCAAGGTCGACCTGCTGATCAACCTGGTCGGCGAGCTGGTGATCACCCAGGCCATGCTGAAGCAGCTCGGCGGCAGCGTCGAGGGCCCGCTCGCCGAGCGCCTGATGGCCGGGCTGGAGACCTTGGAGCGCAACACCCGCGACTTGCAGGAGGCCGTGATCGGCGTCCGCATGCTGCCGGTGGAGGCGGTGTTCCGGCGCTTCCCGCGGCTGGTGCGCGACCTCGCCTCCCGGCTGGGCAAACAGGTGACGCTGAAGACCTTCGGCGAGAGCACCGAACTCGACAAGGGCCTCATCGAGAAGATCAGCGACCCTCTGGTGCACCTCGTGCGCAACGCCATCGACCACGGCATCGAGACCACCGAGGACCGCGTCCGCGCCGGCAAGGACCCGGTCGGCAGCATCACGCTCGCGGCCTCGCACCAGGGCGGCAACATCGTCATCGAGGTCAGCGACGACGGCAAGGGCCTCCACCGCGAGCGCATCCTCGCCAAGGCCCGCGAGAAGGGCATCGCGGTGTCCGACAACCCGACCGACGCCGAGGTCTGGGGCCTGATCTTCGCACCCGGCTTCTCCACCGCCGAGGCGGTGACCGACCTCTCCGGCCGCGGCGTCGGCATGGACGTGGTGCGCCGCAACATCCAGGGCCTGGGCGGTGAGACCGTGCTGGAGAGCGCGCCGGGCAAGGGCACCAAGGTCACCATCAAGCTGCCGCTCACGCTGGCCATCCTCGACGGCATGACCGTCGCCGTCGGCGAGGAGGTCTTCGTGCTGCCGCTCGGCCATGTCGTCGAATCGATGAAGCCGGCCGCCGAGAACGTCCGCACGGTCAGCGGCGAGGGCCGCGTGCTCAAGGTGCGCGGCGAGTACCTGCCGATGGTCCACTTGGGCGAGCATTTCGGCATGGGCGGGCGCGACAAGCCGCCGATCAGCGTGGTGGTCGAGGGCGACGGCCAGAAGCTGGCGCTCGAGGTCGACGAGCTGATCGGCCAGCAGCAGGTCGTCGTCAAGAGCCTGGAAACGAACTACCGCAGGATCAACGGCATCTCGGGCGCCACCATCCTCGGCGACGGCCGGGTGGCGTTGATCCTCGACGTGCCGGGACTGGTGCGGGGGCGGCACGTCGGCAAGGCGGCCTGAGGCCCCGAGCCGTTCCGATGCAGACCCGTACCGTCGAACCCGCATGATGATCTTCCAACCCGTCCCGAGGAGCCAACCATGAACGCCAGCGCGAGCACCCAGGAATTCCTCGCCTTCAAGCTCGGCCAGGAGGAGTACGGCGTCGACATCCTCGCCGTGCAGGAGATCCGCGGCTACGACACCGTCACCCGGGTGCCGGAGGCGCCGGACTACGTGAAGGGGGTGATCAACCTGCGCGGTGTCATCGTGCCGGTGGTCGACCTGCGGCTGAAGTTCCGGCTCGGCGAGGCCGCCTACGACGAGTTCACCGTGATGATCGTGTTGAACCTCAAGGGCAAGGTGATCGCGGCGGTGGTCGATGGCGTTTCCGACGTGGTCAACGTCGGCCGCGAGGACATCCGGCCGACGCCGGAATTCGGCGGCGTCATCGACACCCGCTTCATCTCCGGCATCGCCACCGTCGGTGAGCGCATGTTGATCCTGCTCGACATCGAGTCGCTGGTGCTGAGCGCCGACATCACCGGTGCCGCCCCGGCGGCCGCCTGAGCCGGGACGGGGAAGACGCATGGGCAGGGGGATCGCAGCGACGTGGGCGGCCTTGCGGCAATCGGCCACCGGCATGGCCCGGCGCGCCGCGGCCGCGGGCGCGTGGCTGGCCGGAACCTGCGCGTCGCTGCGCGCCCGGCTGGCCGGGGCGCTGGCCCGCGTGACGGCTTGGCCGCCGCTCTCCCGGCTGGGTGCTTTCGCCGGCCGAGGCCTCGCCCTGCTGCGCACCGCCGACGGCCGCGAGTGGAGCATCGGCGGGCGGCTCAGCCTGGTCGCCGGCGCGGTGGTGGTGGGCGTGCTCGGGCTGGTCGCGCTGATCGCCGTGCAGGCCGGCAGTGGCGCCTTGTCGAAACGGGTCGAGCAGGGCCTCGCCGGCTCCACCGACGCCGTGCTGTCGACCCTCGCGGTCTACCGCGAGGCGCTCGACGGCGAAGTGCTGCGCATGTACGGCGCCTTCCTCGGCGTGCTGCCGCAGACCGTGGTCGTCCGCAACGATGAAGAGCGCCTGCCGATCGGGACCCGCGATGCGCCGGCACTGCGCTTCGACGACCGCCTGCTCAATGCCGACACCGTGCTGGTCGACGACTTCACCACCAACACCGAGGCCGCCGCCGTGGTCTACGTGCTCGACGGCGACGAGTTGGTGGCGCTGTCTTCCTCGCTGATGGATGCCGACGGCAACCGCACCCTCGGCGAGGTGCTGCCGGCCGAGCACCCGGCCCATGCCCGGCTGCTGAATGGCGAGCCGTACACCGGGGCCGAGCGCCTGCATGGCATCGACTTCATCACCCACTACGAGCCGGTGTTCTCGGCCGGCGGCACCGTCGACGACGAGGGCGCGGTGGTCGGCGCGGTTCTCGTCGGCATCCGCTACGACCGCGTGTTGGAGTCCTTGGCCGGCAAGCTCGCCGGGCTGGACTTGGGCGACGGCGGCCATCTCGTGGTGCTGGAGGAGCGCGCCGGCGAGGCCCTGCTGCGGGTCCACCCGCAGCTTGCCGGGCAGCCGCTCGCCGGGACCGACCCGGCCGGCGCGGCGTTGGCCGCGGCTTTCGCCCTTGAAGACGGCAACCATCGGATCGATCTGCCGGTCTGGGCCGAGGACGGCACGGCTCGCCTTGAGCCGCACCTCATCACCTTGCGCCGGTTTGAGCCCTTCGGCTGGCGGCTGCTGGCGCAATTGCCCGAACAGACGGTGCGCGCCGATGCCGTGGCACTGGGCCGGCAGATCTTGCTGGCGGCACTGTTCGGGGCGCTGGCGATCGCTTGGGCGGTGGCCTGGCTGGCACGCCGCCTGGTTGCACGGCCGCTCGCCCGTGCCGTGGAGTTCGCCGGCGCGGTGGCGGCCGGCAACCTCGATGCCCGCCCCGATACCACCGCCCGCGCCGAGCTCGCCACCCTCAACCACGCCTTGGGCGACATGGCGCAGCGGCTCGGCGAGCGCCAGGAGGTCGAACGCCGCGCCGCCGAGCAGATGCGACGGCTGGCCGAGGAGACGGCGGCGATCGCCAATGCCCTCGACGCCGCCTCCAGCGCGGTGCTCATCACCGACCGCGGGCACGCCATCCGCTACGCCAACCGGGCGCTGCGCGCCCTCTTCGCCGATGCCGCACCGGCCCTGGCGGACGCTGCTCCCGGCTTCCCGGCCGCGGATCCGGTGGGAGCCGATTTCGGCCGCCTGCACCCGCTCGATCCGGCGACGCGCAGCCCGTACGAGATCGAGCAGGTTTTCGGTGGTCGCACCTTCCGCCTCGCCATCAGCCCCTGGTTCGACGATGCCGGCACCTACTGCGGCAGCGTGGTCGGCTGGACCGAGCGCAGCGCCGAGCTCGCCGTGCAGCGCGAAGTCGCGGCGGTGGTCGGGGCCGCCGCCGCCGGCGACCTCTCCGCCAACCTCCCGCTGGAGGGCAAGCAGGGTTTCCTGCGCGAACTGGCGGCCGCCATCAACGAACTGCTGGCCGCCACCCGCGCCGGCGTCGAGGAAGTGCAGGGCGTGCTGGCGGCGCTCGCCGAGGACGACCTCTCGGTGCGCTCCGAGGCCGAGCTGCGCGGCGTCTTCGCGCGCATGCGCGACGACGCCAACACCGGCATCGAGCGGCTGGCCGGGATCATCGCCGCCATCCACGAGGCGGCGCACTCCATCACCACCGCCTCGGCCGAGATCGCCGCCGGCAACGCCGACCTCTCGGTGCGCACCGAGCAGCAGGCCGCCAGCCTGGAGGAGACCGCCTCCTCGATGGCGCAACTCACCGCCACCGTGCGACAGAACGCCGAAGCCGCCCGCCAGGCGGCGAGCCTGTCGCACGGCACCGCCGAGGCGGCGGTGGCCGGTGGCCGGCTGGTCGACGAGGTGGTCGCCACCATGGCCCAGATCCAGGCCAGCTCGAAGAAGATCGGCGAGATCGTCGGCACCATCAACGGCATCGCCTTCCAGACCAACCTCCTCGCCATCAACGCCGCCATCGAGGCCGCGCGTGCCGGCGAACAGGGCCGCGGCTTCGCGGTGGTCGCCGCCGAGGTGCGGGCGTTGGCGCAACGCTCGGCCGAAGCCTCCCGGCAGATCCGCGGCATCGTCGAGGAATCCGGCCGGCGCATCGGCGCCGGCGCCGCGGTGGCCGGCAAGGCCGGTAGCACCATGCAGGAGGTGGTGGCGGCGGTGAAGCGCGTCACCGACCTGGTCGGCGAGATCTCCGCGGCCTCGGTCGAGCAGGCCCAGGGCCTGGAGCAAATCCAGCAGGCGATCGCCCGCATCGACGAGACCACGCAACAAAACGCTGCATTGGTCGAGGAGGCCTCGGCCGCGGCGCGCTCGGCGGAAGAACAGGCCACCGACCTGGTCGCCCTGGTCGCCCGCTTCCGCCTCGCCGACGGCGGGAGCGGGGGCGGGGGCGGAGCGTGAGTCCAGGCGGCCTCGGTCAGCGCGACTTCGAGTACACCGACCGCGATTTCCATCGGGTCTGCGCGCTGATCCACCAGCGCGTCGGCATCGCGCTCACCGACAGCAAGCGCGACATGGTCTACAGCCGGCTCTCGCGGCGGCTGCGCGTGCTCGGCCTCGCGCGCTTCGAGGACTACCTCGCCCACCTCGACCGCCAGCCCGCCGACGCCGAGGAATGGCAGCAGTTCACCAACGCGCTGACCACCAAC
This sequence comes from Lysobacteraceae bacterium, assembly GCA_018333835.1. Taxonomy (GTDB): domain Bacteria; phylum Pseudomonadota; class Gammaproteobacteria; order Xanthomonadales; family Xanthomonadaceae; genus Silanimonas. Next base: position 13,327 of record JAGXSL010000001.1, on the reverse strand, counting down.
CTGACGAGTTTCTTCCGCGAGGCCCACCATTTCGAACTGCTGGCTGGACAGTTCGAGCAGCTCAGGGCCCGCGGCGGCACGATCGACCTCTGGTGCTGCGCGGCCTCCACCGGCGAGGAGCCGTATTCCATCCTGATCACCGCCTGCGAGGCCTGGGGCACGCTGCAACCGCCGGTGCGGCTCTGGGCCACCGACGTCGACACGCATGTCCTGGCCACCGCCGAGCGCGGTGTCTACCCGCTGGAGCGCATCGCCGGGCTCTCCGACGCCCGCCGCAAGCGCTTCTTCCAGCGCGGCACCGGCGCCAACGAGGGCCTGGCCCGGGTCCATCCGGCGCTGCGTGCCCTGGTCCGCTTCGAGCCGCTCAACCTGCTCGATGCCCGCTACCCGGACTCGCCGGCCTTCGCCGCGGTGTTCTGCCGCAACGTGATGATCTACTTCGACAAGCCGACCCAGCGCGCGATCCTCGCCAGGATCGTGCAAAAGATGGAGCCGGAGGGCCTGCTCTACACCGGCCATTCCGAGAACTACCTGCACGCCGGCGATATCGTCGCCAGTTGCGGACGCTCGCTGTACCGCCGCGCCGGGGTGCGGGCATGAGGATCCGCGCCGCCCGCGCGCTGGATGCCGAGGCCTCGGCGCGTTCACGCGCCTCGCCACTGGTCTACCGCGACGCCCAGCTCAACACCGACGTCATCAAGATCCTGCCGGCCGAGTTCTTCGTCACCGGCGAGCCGGTCGGCCTGATGACCGTGCTCGGCTCCTGCGTGGCGGCCTGCCTGCGCGACCCGGTGCTGGGCCTGGGCGGGATCAACCACTTCATGCTGCCCGATGGTGACGGCAGCGACGGTGCCCCGGCGCGCTACGGCCTGCACGCGATGGAGCTGCTGATCAACGAGCTGATCAAGGCCGGCGCCCGCCGCGAGCGCTTCGAGGCCAAGGTGTTCGGCGGCGGCAACGTGCTGAAGGGCTTCACCGCGATGCCGGTCGGCACCCGCAATGCCCAGTTCATTTCCGGTTTCCTGCGCGACGAGAAGATCCACGTCGTCGCCAAGGACCTGGGCGGCATCCACCCGCGCAAGATCTGCTACTTCCCGACCACCGGCAAGGCCATGGTCAAGCTGCTGCCGCACGCCCACGACGATGCCGTGGCCGCCGAGGAGTTCGCCTACAAGGAGCGCTTGCGGCAGACGCCGATCGCCGGCTCCGTGGAGCTGTTCTGATGCCCGTCAAGGTCCTGATCATCGACGATTCCGCCCTGGTGCGGCAGCTGCTCACCGGGATCCTGTCGAAGGATCCCGAGATCGAGGTCGTGGGCGCCGCGCCCGACCCGATCATCGCCCGCGAGAAGATCAAGCTGCTCAAGCCCGACGTGCTCACGCTGGACGTCGAGATGCCGCGCATGGACGGCTTGCAGTTTCTCGCCAACCTGATGCGCCTGCACCCGTTGCCGGTGGTGATGGTGTCGAGCCTCACCGAGGTCGGCGCCGACGTCACCCTGAAGGCGCTGGAACTGGGCGCCATCGATTTCGTCACCAAGCCCAAGCTCGATCTCGCCAAGGGTCTCTCCGCCTACGGCCCGATCCTCTGCGAGAAGGTGAAGATGGCGGCCCGGGCGCGGATCATCGCCCTGCCGCCGCGGCCGGTGGAGAAGCCCGTGGTGGCCGCCCCGGCGATGGCCATGGGCTTCCGCACCACCGACAAGCTGATCGCCATCGGCGCCTCGGCCGGCGGCACCGAGGCCCTGCGCGTGGTGCTGGAGATGATGCCCGCCGACGCGCCGGCCACGCTCATCACCCAGCACATCCCGGCCGAGTTCAGCCGGCCCTTCGCCGAACGCCTGAACAAGCACTCGGCGATGGTCGTCATGCAGGCCGAGGACGGCGCGCCGATCCTCGCCGGCCACGCCTACATCGCGCCCGGTGGCCGGCACCTCGAAGTGGTGCGCGACGGCGCCCGCTGGCGTTGCCGGGTCAGCGACGGCGAGCCGGTCAACCGCCACAAGCCCTCGGTGGGCGTGATGTTCAACTCGGTGCTGAAGGCCGCCGGTGCCAACGCCGTCGCCGCCCTGCTCACCGGCATGGGCGACGACGGCAGCCGCGAGCTTCTGGCCCTGCGCCAGGCCGGCATCCGCACCCTGGTGCAGGACGAGGCCAGCAGCGTGGTCTGGGGCATGCCCGGTGCCGCCTACCGGCTGGGCGCGGCCGACGAGGTGCTGCCGCTGCAGGCCATCGCCGGGCGGCTGGTCGAGCTCGCCCGCGGCGGCTGAGAGCCGGCCCTCCGCCCCATCAAGAACCCCCGCTTCCGGCCGTTACCACCGGCAAGCAGCAAGGAAACCGCCATGCTCCAGCGCCTCCTGATCGCCACCGCCGCGCCGCTGGCGCTCTCCCTCGTCCTTGTCCTCGCCAAGGCCTTCGACGTGCCGGTGGTCGTGGAATGGGCGCTGCTGTTGCTCGTCATCGCCGCCTGGCTCGGCAGCTCCCTTTGGATGGTCGCCACCGGCGGACGCAGCCGCGACGCCGGCCGGGTGATCGCCGAGGAACGCGCCCTGCTCGGCGAGTTGCGCAGCTTCGTCTCCAACGAGATCGAGGGCACCCGCAGCGAGGTCAACCGCACCCGCGAGCTGATCCGCGAGGCGGTGGCCAAGCTCGGCAGCAGCTTCGATTCGATGATGCGCCGCTCCAAGGAGCAGGGCAATTCGGTCGCCCGCATCGTCGACCGCAGCGACGGCGGCGGCGTCGACGTGCAGCGCTTCGCCCACCAGGCCGCGTCGCGGATGTCGCAGCTGGTCGAGGCGCTGGAGGAGGTGAGCGGGCAGAGCAGCGCCACCGTCGGCCAGATCGACCAGATGGCCCAGCACCTCGACGGCATCTTCGCCCTGCTGGAGGACGTGAAGTCGATCGCCGACCAGACCAACCTGCTGGCACTCAACGCCGCCATCGAGGCGGCCCGTGCCGGCGAGGCCGGCCGCGGCTTCGCGGTGGTGGCCGACGAGGTGCGCAACCTCTCCGAGCGCAGCACCGCCTTCAACGAGCAGATCCGCAAGCTCGCCTACAACGCCAAGGAAGCCATCCACAAGGTGCGCGAAACCGTCAGCACCATGGCCAGCCGCGACCTCGACCGCTCGCGCGGCGCCAAGGAGGAATCGGCCGCCATGCTGCGCCAGGTCGACCAGATCCAGCGCACCCTGAGCGAGGGAATGCGCGAGATCCAGGGCGCCGGCACGGCGATGGAGCAACACGTCGGCGAGGCGGTGCGTTCCCTGCAGTTCGAGGACATCGCCACCCAGGCCCTGGGCGCGGCCCTGGCCCACATGGAGCGGCTCTCGGCGATCAACCGCGAGGCGGTGGGCCTGCAGGAGCTGCTGAACAAGGCCGGCGAAGGCAGCGAACAGGAGCTGTTGGCCGCGCTGCGGCGCCTGTCGGCGCGCATCCGCGAGTTCCGCGGCGAATGGGAGCGGCCGCCGCACAAGCCGGTCACCCAGCAGAGCATGAACGAGGGCGAGATCGAACTGTTTTGAGACCGCGGTCGAGCCGGGACTCAGCCGGCGCTCACCGTGGCCGGAATGCCGGGCCTGGCCCAGCGCCGCAGCAGCTCGGCGCGGAGTCGTTCTGCCGCTTGGACATGCCGGTGTTTGACGTGGCCGAAGCCGCGGATCTGTTCGGGCACCGAGGCGATCTCCACCGCCAGCGCGTGATTTTCCGCAGACAGCTTCGGCAGCAGCTCGCGGATCGTCGCGAGGTACTCGTCGCGCAGGCGGCGCTCCATCTTCCGCTCCTCCGTATGGCCCATCGGATCGAGGGCCGTACCGCGCAGGAACTTGAAGCGCTTGAGAAGCTTGAAGGCGCTGAAGATCCACGGGCCGTACTCGGACTTCACCAGATGCCCGTCGGCGTCCTTCTTCGAGAGCAAGGGGGGCGCGAGATGGAAGCGCAGCGAACCGCCGTCCTCGAATTGTTCCTTCAGACGCGCCTCGAATTCGCCCGAGGTGTAGAGGCGGGCGACCTCGTACTCGTCCTTGTAGGCCATCAGCTTGAAGGCGTAGCGGGCGACGGCGCTGCTCAGCGCGTCCTTGCCCGGCGTCTTCGCGGCTTCGGCGGCACGCACCTCGGCGATTAGATCGCTGTAGCGCTGGGCGTAGGCGGCGTCCTGGTAGTCGGTGAGGAAGGCGACGCGGCGGGCGATGGCCTCGTCGAGGTTGAGCGAGATCGTCTCGTCGTCCAGCGCGTCGGCGGTGCCGCTTCGTTGCGTCGGGGCGGCGTCGGCGGCTTCGATCACCTTGTCGAGGTCGATGGCGGCGAGGCGGCCCCAGCCGAAGGCCTGCTTGTTCATCTCGACGGCAGCACCGTTCAACTCGACCGCGCGCATCAGCGCTTCCAGCGACACCGGCACCAGGCCGAGCTGCCAGGCGTAGCCGAGCATGAACAGGTTGGTGGCGATGGCATCACCACAGAGCGCGGTGGCAAGCCGGTTCGCGTCCACCGTGAACGGCGCGCGGCCGCCGAGGCTCTTGCGCACCGTCTCGACGATGGCCTCGGCCGGGAACTGCAGGTCCGGCGCTTTCAGGAACGAGGCCGGCATCGCCTGGTAGGTGTTCAGCACGACTTCCGTGCGGTCGGCACGGATCTTCGACAGCGACCAGTAGTCGTTGACGACCACCATGTCGCAGCCGAGCACGAGGTCGGCCTCGCCGGCGGCGATGCGCACCGCGTGCAGCTCGGCCGGACGCTTGCCGATGCGGACGTGGGTGGTGACGGCGCCGCCCTTCTGGGCGAGGCCGGTCTGGTCGAGCACCGAGGCGCCCTTGCCCTCGAGGTGCGCGGCCATGCCGAGCAGCGCGCCGATGGTGACGACACCGGTGCCGCCGACGCCGGTGATCAGGATGTTCCAGGGCTGCTCCAGCGAGGAGCGCACGAGCGGCGCGGGCAGCGCGTCGAAGTCGATCCTCGCCTTCGGCTTGCGCTTCCTCAGCGGTGCGTCGACCACGGTCACGAAGCTCGGGCAGAAGCCGCGCACGCAGGAGAAATCCTTGTTGCAGCCGCTCTGGTCGATCTCGCGCTTGCGGCCGTACTCGGTCTCCTTCGGCAGCACCGACACACAGGCCGACTTCACCGAGCAGTCGCCGCAGCCCTCGCACACGAGCGAGTTGATCACCACGCGCTTGGCCGGGTCGACCATCAGTTTCCGCTTGCGGCGACGGCGCTTCTCGGCCGCGCAGGTCTGGTCGTAGATGAGGATCGAGACGCCCTTCACTTCGGCCAGCTTCTTGTGGACCGCATCGAGCTCGGCGCGGTCGAAGAACTGCACACCATCCGGGAAGATCGACGGGTCGCTCCACTTGCCGATGTCGTCGGACACCACGACGATCGTCTGGATGCCCTCGGCGCGCATCTGCCGCGCGATGTCCGGCACGGTGAGCGTGCCGTCCACCGGCTGGCCGCCGGTCATGGCCACGGCGTCGTTGTAGAGGATCTTGTAGGTGATGTTGACCTTGGCCGACACGGCCTGGCGGATCGCCAGCGAGCCGGAGTGGAAGTAGGTGCCGTCGCCGAGGTTCTGGAAGACGTGCGGTGTCTCGACGAACGGCGCCTGCCCGCACCAGGTGGCACCCTCGCCGCCCATCTGGGTGAAGGTGTCGGTGCGGCGGTCCATCCACGTCACCATGTAGTGGCAGCCGATGCCGCCCAGCGCGCGGTGGCCTTCCGGCACCTGCGTGCTGGTGTTGTGCGGGCAGCCCGAGCAGTAGGTCGGCACGCGCGGGAACAGCGGGCGCGGCAGGGCGAGCTCCTGCTCCTTCTCGGCGATCCACTTCAGGCGCGCGGTGATCGCTTCGGACTGGAAGAAGCGGTTCAGGCGCTTGGCGATCACGCGGGCGATGCGCGCCGGGGTGAGCTCGCCGGTGCTCGGCAGGATCCACTCGCCCGACTCGTCGTACTTGCCGACGATCGACGGGCGCCGGCCGTTGTCGAGACCGAAGTCGAAATTGTAGAACTGCTCCTTCATCTGCGCCTCGATGAAGGCGTGCTTCTCCTCGACGACCACGATGTCCTCCAAGCCGCGGGCGAAGTTGCGCAAGCCCTGCGGCTCCAGCGGCCAGGTCATGCCGACCTTGTAGACGCGGATGCCGATGCTTTCCGCGTCCTTGTGGTCGATGCCGAGGTACTCGAGTGCCTGCAGCACGTCGAGGTAGCTCTTCCCGGTGGTGACGATGCCCAGCCGCGCCTTCGGCGAGTCGTAGATGATCTTGTCGAGCCGGTTGGCGCGCGCGAAGGCGTGTGCCGCCTTCACCGCGTACTGGTGCAGGCGCATCTCCTGCTCCAGCGGCGGGTCCGGCCAGCGGATGTTGAGGCCGCCCGGCGGCAGCTCGAGGTCGGTCGGGACGACGATGTCGAGCTGGTGCGGGTTGACGTTGACCGAGGCCGAGGATTCCACCGTCTCGGCGATGGTCTTGAAGCCCACCCAGCGGCCCGTGTAGCGGCTCATCGCCCAACCGAGCAGACCCATGTCGAGGATGTCCTGCACGCCGGCCGGGTTCAGCACCGGCATCATCGCGCTGACGAACTCGCCCTCCGAGCCGTGCGGCAAGGTCGATGAGCGGCAGGCGTGGTCGTCGGCGGCCAGCACCAGCACCCCGCCGTGCTTGCTGGTGCCGGCGGCGTTGCCGTGCTTGAACACGTCGCCCGAGCGGTCCACGCCCGGACCCTTGCCGTACCACATGCCGAACACGCCGTCGTACTTCGCGCCGGGCCACAGGTTGGTCTGCTGGCTGCCCCAGACCATGGTGGCGCCGAGATCCTCGTTGATGCCCGGCTGGAACTGGATGCCCGAGGCCGCGAGGTGCTTGCGCGCCTTCCACAATTCGAGGTCGAAGCCGCCCAGCGGCGAGCCGCGGTAGCCGGAGATGAAGCCTGCGGTGTTCAACTGCGCGGCGCGGTCGCGCATCTGCTGCATCAGCGGCAGGCGCACCAGGGCCTGCACGCCGGAGAGGTAGATGCGGCCTTCGGCGCGGGTGTACTTGTGGTCGAGCGTGTACTCGCCATCGACGATGGAGGAAGCGGCGGTGGGGCGGTCCGTGGCGGAGGGCAGGACGGCGGACATCGGGCAGGCCTCGGAGGCTTCGAGCAAAGACTCGGAATGATAACCCGGCCCGGTTTCGAGGCCGGATCAAGGCCTTCACGTGCCTTGGGTGGCGGCGCGGCCGTACAGTCGAAGCCTCGCCCTCGACCCGGAGCCCCGCCATGCCCACCCGGACCCGCCGCCGCCATGCCCTGTGGACCGCCCTGCTGCTGGCCATGCCGATGCTCGCCCCGGCCGCCAGCGCCGCCGACCGCCTGACCGGGCACGGCTTCGCCACCCGCTCCGAGGTCTACGCACCGCAGGCCATGGCCGCCACCTCGCACCCGCTGGCCACGCAGATCGCGCTCGAAGTGATGCGCCGGGGCGGCAGCGCGGTCGATGCCGCCATCGCGGCGAACGCCGCGCTCGGCCTGATGGAACCGACCGGCGGCGGCATCGGTGGCGACCTCTTCGCCTTGGTCTGGGACCCGGCCTCCGGCCGCCTGCACGGCTACAACGGCTCGGGGCGCTCGCCGATGGGCCTGACGCGCGCCTGGTTCGACGCGCAGGGCATCACCACCATCCCCTCCTTCGGGGCGCTGACGGTGACCGTGCCCGGCGCGGTGGACGGCTGGTTCGCCCTGCACGGCCGCTTCGGCCGGCTGCCGATGGCCGACCTGCTGCAACCCAGCATCGACTACGCCCGCCGCGGCCATCCGGTGCCGGAGACCATCGCCTGGCACTGGGAGCGCAGCATCACCCGCTTCCGCGAATTCCCCGGCTTCCTCGAACAGTTCAGCATCGACGGCCGCGCCCCGCGCCGCGGCGAGTTCTGGCGCAACGAGAACCTCGCCCGAACCTACGAGCGCATCGCCCGCGAGGGCCGCGCCGGCTTCTACGAGGGCGAGATCCCGCGCATCGTCGAGGCCCATGTCCGGGCGCAGGGCGGCTTCCTCGCCGCCGCCGACTTCGCCGCCCACCGCGGCGAATGGGTCGAGCCGGTCAGCATCGACTACCGCGGCGTCCAGGTCTGGCAGCTGCCACCGAACGGCCAGGGCCTCGCCGTGCTGCAGATGCTGGAGGTGCTGGAGGGCTTCGCGTTCGCCCCGGACGAGTTCGGCAGCGCCCGCCACCTGCACCTGCTCACCGAGGCCAAGAAGCTCGCCTTCGCCGACCGCGCGCGCTTCTACGCCGACCCGGCCTTCCACCCGGCACCGGTGGCCGAGCTGATCAGCGAGGCCTATGCCGAAGCCCAGCGCCGCCGCATCGACCCGGCGCGGGCGCAGCGGGTGGTGGCGCCGGGCACGCCGGCCGCGCTCGACCGCGGCGACACCGTCTACCTCACCACCGCCGATGCCAGCGGCATGATGGTCTCGCTGATCCAGAGCAACTACCGCGGCATGGGCAGCGGCATGGTGCCGCCGGGCCTCGGCTTCATGCTGCAGAACCGCGGCGAGCAGTTCGCCCTGCAACCCGGCCACCCCAACGAGTACGCGCCGGGCAAGCGCCCCTTCCACACCATCATCCCCGGCTTCCTGAGCCGCGACGGCAAGCCCTGGGTCAGCTTCGGCGTGATGGGTGGGGCGATGCAGCCGCAGGGCCAGGTGCAGATCGTGATGAATCTGGTCGATTTCGGGATGAACCTGCAGGAGGCCGGCGACGCCCCGCGCCTGCACCACGAGGGCTCGGAGGAACCGGTGGCCGGCGTGGTGCCGATGCAGGACGGCGGCGTGATCCAGCTGGAGAGCGGCTTCGATCCGGCGGTGATCCGCGCCCTGCTGCGCAAGGGCCACCGGGTCGAGTTCGCCGACGGCCGCTTCGGCGGCTACCAGGCCATCATGCGCAATCCCGCCGGCGGCTGGATCGGCGCCAGCGAGAGCCGCAAGGACGGCCAGGCGGCGGGGTATTGAGGAATGGCACTCCATCCGCGTTTCCCAAGATCGCCCTACGCAGTTCCTTCTCCCGAGCACCGCTGGTTTCCGGCCGAGGAGGATCGACGAACCACCGCCTACGAGAAGCTCCTGCCGCCCCTGGTCGCGAGGATTCGCGAGGAAGTCAGTGTCTGGCGCGATTCTGGTTACCGGGGCGCGTCCGCGACCTCTCGCGCACTGTTGCGATGGTGGTTCCTCGAAGAGCACTTCGTCGATCGCGCAGACGGAAGCGCGGAGCGGTTCCAGTACTACTTCGCCCAGCGCGAAGCGGTCGAAACCGTCATCTGGCTCTACGATGTCCGCAAAGCCCGCGACAAGTACGATCTCCTGCGCTTCGACGCATCCGGTGCCGTCTCGGCGAATATGTTCGACGAGAACTGGCCGCGCTACGTCACCAAGATGGCGACGGGCTCGGGAAAGACGAAGGTCCTCTCTCTCCTGATCGCATGGAGCTATTTCCATCGGCTCCATGAGCCTGATTCGGCGCTGGCGCGCAACATCCTGCTGATCGCGCCGAACATCATCGTCCTCGACCGCCTGCGCGCCGATTTTGACGGTTTGAGAATCTTCTTCAACGATCCCGTCTTGCCGGACAACGGCTTTGAAGGCGTCAACTGGCGGGACGATTTCCAGATGACGTTGCACCTGCAGGACGATGTCCGGATCGTTCGTCCGGTCGGCAATCTCTTCCTGACCAACATCCATCGCGTCTACCTCGGCGCGGAGAAGCCACCCTCGCCGGAGGATGAAGACCTGCGCGACTACTTTCTGGCCGACTTTGGCCCGAAGCCTGCCGGGAAGACCAATGAGAGTCGTACCGACCTCGGTGAGATCGTGCGCGAGATCGACGAGTTGGCCGTGTTCAACGACGAGGCCCATCACGTCCACGATCCACGGATGGCATGGTTCAAGTCGATCCAGGACATCCACCACCGGATGCTCCAGAAGGACGCGCGGTTCTCGCTGCAGATCGACGTGACCGCCACCCCGAAGCACGACAACGGGGCGATCTTCGTCCAGACCGTATCGGATTATCCTTTGGTGGAAGCGATCCATCAGAACGTCGTCAAGCATCCGACGCTCCCGGACCAGGCCAGCCTTGCCCGCCTGCACGAAAAGCAAAGCGCCCTCTTCGAAGAACGCTACGCGGACTACCTCAATCTTGGGGTGGAAGAGTGGCGGAAGAGCTACGAAGAGCATGAAGCCATCGGCAAGAAAGCCGTGCTCTTCGTGATGGTGGACGACACCAGCAATTGCGATCGGGTGGGCGCCTACCTCGAAAAGGTGGCGCCCGATCTCGAGGGCCGGGTACTGGTGATCCACACCAAGAAGAACGGCGAGATCTCGGAAGCCAGCAGTGGCAAGGCGAAGGACGAGCTGGAAACGCTTCGCCGCGCCTCGAACGAGATCGACAGCTGGAACAGTCCCTATCGCGCCATCGTCTCGGTGCTGATGCTGAAAGAGGGCTGGGATGTCCGCAACGTCACCACCATCGTCGGTCTTCGCGCCTACAGTGCCAAGAGCAACATCCTTCCGGAGCAGACTTTGGGCCGCGGGTTGCGCCGGATGTACTTCGGTTCCGATTCTCCCGAGTACGTGGCGGTGCTCGGCACGCAGGCTTTCATCGAATTCGTCGAGTCCATCAAGACCGAAGGTGTCGAGTTCGAACGCAAGCCGATGGGCAAAGGGAAGTCGCGTGCCGACTCCCTCGTCGTCGAGATCGATGCCGAGAACACGGAGAAGGATCTCGATGCCCTGGACATCGTGCTGCCCCGTTTCAGCAGGCGCTTCAACCGGGAGTACAAAGACCTGCATGCCCTGGATCCGGCAGGAATCGTGCATTCGCCGATCCCGCTGAAGCCTTTCTCCCCGACGGAGACACGCGAGATCGTCTTCAAGACCATGCTGGATGGCGAACTCCACCACACCGTGCAGTTGGACGGGGATTCGCCGGTCGATCACCGCCAGGTCGTGGGGTACTTCGCCCGCCAGGTCCTCAAGGAGCTCCGCCTGGTCGGCGGATACGATGTGCTCTATCCGAAGATCCGCAGCTTCCTTGTCGAGCGGCTTTTCCAGCCGTCTCCGGTCGATCTCGACGATCCCGTCGTGCTTCGGAACCTTGCCGAGCCCGATGCTTCCAAGATCGTCTTCGACCGGTTCAAGGCGGCGATCAACGCACTGACGATCCAGGAATCCGGAACGTCGCGTTTCCACGACACGATCCGTCTGCGCGACACGCGTCCGTTCCGGACCGAGAATCGCGATTTCCTGCCGGCGAGGAAGTCGATCTTCAACAAAGTGGTTCCCGAGGCTGTCGGTGGCGGCTTCGAGTTGCGCTTCGCGAAGTTCCTCGACGAGGCTCCGGACGTGCTCGCCTTCGCCAAGAACTACCTCGCCGTCGGGTTCAAGCTGGACTACGTGAAATCCGACGGCGATCTCTCGAATTACGTGCCGGATTTTTTCGTGAAATCCGAAGACGGCAACATCTGGATCATCGAGACCAAGGGCAGGGAGGAGCTGGATCTCCCTCGCAAGCTGGCCCGCCTCCGGCAGTGGTGCGAGGACGCCACGGCCGCTTCGACCGAATCGGAAGGCCCAACCTATCGCTTCGTCTACGTCGATCAAGCGGGCTTTGAACGCCACCCGCCGACGTCGTTCGCCGCTCTGGTCACCGGCTTCACCGAGTACCCGCAATGACCACGGCGCAGGACATCGCGCATTGGCTCCAGCAGCCCGAGGGTGAACAGAATCGGGGCTCTACGAAAAGCCGTGGCATCGTTTGCCGATCGAGGAGTATCCGCCACCGGGCCCGCGGGCATCTGCCTTTGGTGCCGAGCTGATTCCGCCGCCAAAGAACGCCATAGAAAAACCCGCGGATCAACGACTTATATGACTTCTTTGGCGGCCCCGGCGGCCTCCTCGAAGCCAAAGGAACCCAAGGACGCCCACCATGAGCCGACCCAACAAGGCCGCCTACGAGCTTTCCGACGCCGAGAAGCGCGACCTTATCGCCCTGATCCAGGCCGGCAAGCCGCTGCCCGAGAAGTACCGCTTCCTGCTGTTCGAGGATCGGCGGGAAGTGGAGTTGGTCTGGAACGGCAAGACCGCCGACGTCTGCACCGCGGTGCTGCCCTTCCAGACGCTGGAGCACATCGACGAGCCGCGCGAGGAAACCCGCCATCAGGGCGAGTTGTTCGATGGTCGCGGCCGGCAGTCGCGCGGCTGGACCAACAAGCTGATCTGGGGCGACAACCGGCTGGTCCTCTCGTCGCTGAAGGCGGGCCCGCTGCGTCGGCAGATCGAAGACGCCGGCGGTCTGAAGCTGATCTATATCGACCCGCCCTTCGACGTGGGTGCCGACTTCTCGATGGACATCGAGATCGGCGGTGAGACCTTCCACAAAGAGCCAAACCTGCTGGAGCAGATCGCCTATCGAGACACGTGGGGACGAGGCGCCGACAGCTTTGTCAGCATGATGTATGAGCGATTGGTCTTGATGAGAGATCTGATGGCAACGGATGGAAGCATCTTTGTTCATTGCGACTGGCGCGTGCACGCATTCATGAGACTTGTTCTCGACGAGGTTTTTGGGCGGGACTTCTTCAAGAACGAGATTATCTGGCATTACCGCCGTTGGCCGGCCAAGTCGCCGATGTTTCAGAGAAGCCACGACACAATTTATTGGTTCTCGCGTGGCGAAACGACGATATGGAATCAGCAGTTCCAAGAGCTCTCTGAAGCAACTTTGAAGAGGTTCGGAGGGAAGAAGGTAAAGGGCGAAACGACGAAGGAAGTCTTGAGCGAGGAGTCGGCTGGCGCGCCGATGCGTGACGTGTGGGAAGTCAACCACGTGCTCGGCGCAAACCCAGAGAACGCTGGATACCCCACACAGAAGCCCGAGGCACTTGTCGAGAGGATGGTCGTTGCGTGCAGCAACGAAGGCGACCTCATCGCCGACTTCTTCTGCGGCTCCGGCACCACGGCGGCGGTTGCCGAGAAACTCGGCCGCAAGTGGATCTGCACCGACCTCGGCAAGTTCGCCATCCACACCACGCGCAAGCTGTAAGACGACACCCTAGTTTGCTGGTAAGGCGACACCCAGATTCACGCACCTCCGGGTCGACCCCGTAGCCTCGACCGCTTTCGTCCTCGACGGGAGCGGGCGTGGCGATCACCGATCTGGAGATCCGCATGACCATCAAGACCCTGGCCGCCAAAGGCGTGCCCAAGCGCGCCATCGCCCGCCAACTCGATCTCAGCGAAGGCACGATCCGCTATCACCTGTCCCGAATCGCTTCGGGCACCCCCGACGGCCGTGCCGCCCAGCCAAGGCGGGCCGG